>LFSY01000013.1:0-9948 GCA_001512865.1 Rikenellaceae bacterium DTU002
AAATGCCTGGTCCTGGATACCCACCTTGTATTTTGCACAGGGATTGCCTTACGTGGCCGTGATGACCATTGCGGTGATCATGTACAAACGCCTGGGCCTTTCCAATACGGAGATCGCCCTCTATACAAGCTGGCTCTACCTTCCCTGGGTCATCAAACCCCTGTGGAGTCCGTTTGTGGATCTGATCAAGACCAAACGCTCCTGGGTCATCCTTATGCAGAGCTTTGTTGCTGTAGGTTTTGCCGGGGTAGCTTTTTTCATACCCACTACTTTTTTTGTTAAGGCTTCACTGGCTTTTTTCTGGCTCATGGCATTCAGTTCGGCCACACACGACATTGCCGCCGACGGATTCTATATGCTGGCGCTTACAGAAGGGGAACAATCTTTTTTTGTGGGCATAAGAAATACCTTTTACCGCTTTGCCACCATATTCGGACAGGGGATCCTGGTCATGCTGGCCGGTTTGCTGGAAGAGGGTCAGATATTCCCGAAGACGGCAGGGAACATCCCCCTGGCCTGGAGCCTTACCTTTTACCTTTTGGCAGCGATCTTTCTGGCCCTTACACTTTACCATAAATTTTTACTTCCCAGACCGGCCGGTGATGTATCCCGCGACAGCATCACGCCCGTGGGTCTGCTAAAGGACTTTTTCCATACCTTCGCATCCTTTTTCAAAAAGAAAGACCTGGGACTTGTTTTCTTTTTCATCCTGACGTACCGTCTTGGAGAATCGCAGCTGGTCAAGATCGCCTCTCCCTTCCTTCTTGATAAAGGCGAGGCGGGAGGCCTGAGCCTGCCTACGGCAAGTGTGGGCATGGTGTACGGGACCATAGGCGTGATCGCCCTGCTCCTGGGGGGTATCCTGGGAGGGATCGTCGTTTCCAGGGGAGGTCTGAAAAAATGGATCATACCTATGGCACTGGCCATCAACCTGCCCGACCTGCTGTATGTGTACATGGCATCGACTGTCCCTGAAAATCTTTGGGTGGTGATCGTTTCGGTAGCTTTCGAACAATTGGGCTACGGGTTCGGTTTTACCGCCTATATGCTGTATCTGATATACGTCGCCAACGGGGAACACAAAACATCCCATTATGCCATAGGAACCGGTTTCATGGCCCTGGGAATGATGTTGCCCGGAATGGCTGCGGGAGCCATACAGGAAGCCCTCGGGTACGAACGTTTCTTCTGGTTCGTATGCCTTTGCACGCTTCCGGGAATTGTTGCATCCTTTCTGGTAAGTAGAAAGTTACCAGCTGATTACGGTAAAAAAAATTAATATTAGCGGTTATGAAAAATCTTTTCAAGGGCTCCTTGTTTCTGATTTTACTTCTGTTATCCGTATCCTGCAAGTCACAGGAAACGTTTGTTAAAACGGGCATTGAAGTACTCCGGGAATCCGGTTTTGCCTGCCTGGAAGGCAAACGTGTGGGATTGATCACCAACCCCACCGGAGTGGATAGCGAACTCCGGTCTACCATTGATATTTTACACGAGGCCCCCAACGTTAACCTGGTGGCACTTTACGGGCCGGAACACGGGGTAAGGGGGGAGGTTCATGCCGGGGACCATATTTCCACCCAAAACGATACGTCCACCGGACTTCCCGTATATTCGCTCTACGGCAGCACCCGCAAACCTACTCCCGAAATGCTGCAGAACATAGATGTACTTGTCTATGACATCCAGGATATCGGCTCCCGCTCCTTTACCTATATTTCCACCATGGGACTGGCCATGGAAGCCTGTGCCGAACTCGGGATCGAATTTGTGGTTCTGGACAGACCCAATCCCATCGGGGGTCTGAAAGTGGAAGGCTGCTACGTGGAAGACGGCTGTTTTACCTTCGTAAGCCAGTTCCGCATTCCTTACGTATACGGCCTGACATGCGGAGAACTGGCGTTGCTCCTGAACGGAGAACGTATGCTGGGATCGGGCGCCCGTCCCGGGGAAAGCGCACAATGCAAACTGCATGTGGTTCCCATGGAAGGATGGAAAAGGGATATGTTTTACGACCAGACCGGATTGCAGTGGATCGCTTCTTCGCCGCACATCCCGCATGCCGTCACATCGTTCTTTTATCCGATGAGCGGAATAGCGGGAGATCTGGCCGTGATGTCAATAGGAGTGGGGTACACGCTGCCTTTCCAGTTGTTCGCGCCGGCAGACACCACCATACAACCCCTGGAACTTGCCCGAAACCTGAACAGCCTGGACCTTCCGGGATTGCACTTCAGACCCGTTTATTTCAGGCCTTTTTACAGCAGGGGGCAGGGCACGACCCTTTCGGGCGTACAGGTGCACATCACGGATCCTGCAGCGGCACCCCTTACAGATGTTAACTTTTACGTCATCCAGGAAATTCACAAACTAGCCCCATACATAGCGTTTGATCTGAACAGGATCACCAGGGTAGTGGGCAGTCCCTTCATTACCGCCAAATTCGCTGAAAGATTCCTGTTTGAAGACATCCGGGATTACTGGTACAAGGATGCGGAGGATTTTCGCAGGCTGTCTGCCCGCTACTACCTCTATTGATCAGCCTGTATATGAAAAGGGTCCTGTACCTGTTGCTGTTTTTGCTGGTTTTTTCCTGTGAAAAGAAACCCGATCCTCCAGGTCCGGGACCTGAAGAAGAAGTTTTTGTTCCCGCCACCCGCGTTGAAGGCCGCGTGGCCCTGTCATACGTAACCTACTACAGCAGCGGGATCCCTGATCCATCGCTTCTGACGCACATTTGTTATGCCTTTGCCGAGTTGTACGTGGTCAACGGGCAGTACCGTGCATTTCGCCTGCAAGGGGAAGAATCGCGTTTTGCCGATGTGGCGAACCTGAAGAAAACACACCCCGGCCTGAAGGTCCTGATCTCTTTCACGCATACTGTCTCCAACAAGGACAACGTGCAGGGAGGCGGTTTTTCCGCCCTGAGCAGCACGGAAGAAGGCCGGAAGGCATTTGCACAGGACTGCCTGGGATTTCTGCAGCAGTGGGGGATCGATGGGGTGGACATCGGCTGGGAATTTCCGGGCATCTCCTGGAGCGGACATGCCTGCGACCCGCTGGCCGACACACAAAACCACGTGCTTTTGATGCAGCAGCTCCGCGAAACATTGGGCAAGGACTATTTGATCACCTTCCCCGGGTACGTGATGGATGTGAAGCACAAAAACGGGGAAAGCCGGTACATAGATCTGCGCGCCGTTGAACCGTACGTGGATTTCGTGAACGTGATGACTTACGATATGGATGCGGCCCCGCACCACCACTCGGCACTGAATGATCCGCGCGCCTACTGGGATTGCGCACGCACGCTGAATGCCTACAAGGCAGCCGGTTTTCCTGTTTCAAAAATGGTCCTGGGGATTCCCTTCTACGGCCGGATATCCTTTTCTTCCAGTCCCTCCGCCATCACCTACAGGCAGATCATGCAACTGGATCCATCCTTGTATACCATTGAAAAATGGGACCCTTCCGCATCTGTACCCTATGTATCCCGCAATGCCACAGGGGCTTTTTATTGCGGATACGACAACCCGGCAAGCATCGCCGTGAAGGGAGCCTGGATGCTTTCCATGGGCATGAAAGGCATGATGTGCTGGATGTATCACGGGGACGATGCTTCGGGCACACTCAGGAAAGCTATGTGGAACGCAGTGATGAAACCCTTATAGTCCTTTTTCCCTTGTCAAACTTTTTCGCTAATTTTGCAATCGTATGAAACAACTCGAATCACTGTTCAGATCCTATACCGGTTTCCCTGCAGAAAGGATTGTCGAATTGCCCTCATCGGGAAGTAACAGACGATATTTCAGAATGGAAGGGGAGAAAGCTACCCTAATAGGTACGCTGGGATCATGCAAGGAAGAAAACATCGCATTCATATCCATTGCGGATCATTTTATTAAACAGGGACTGAACGTTCCCCGGGTTTTTTGTCACAGCAGGGATTATTCCTGTTACCTGCAGCAGGACCTGGGTGATGTCACCCTTTACAATGCCGTGGAAAGCGGCAGGTCCAGGGGAATTTACAGCCCGCAGGAGAAAGCCCTCCTGGAAAAGGTTATGGAAGCCTTGCCGGCGCTTCAGTTCCGGGGTGCCGAAGGGTTGGACTTCGGGGTGTGTTATCCTCAGCCTGAATTTGACGAACGGATGATTTCCTTTGACCTGAACTATTTTAAGTATTGTTTTTTAAAAGCCACAGGCCTGGAATTCAGTGAAATAAAACTGGAAAACGATTTCAGGGAGCTGTCTCGTGTGCTGCTGCGCAATGCTTCCGAAACGTTCCTGTACAGGGATTTTCAGGCAAGGAACGTGATGCTCGTCAACGAACAACCGTATTTCATAGATTTCCAGGGAGGAAGAAAAGGGCCCATTTATTACGATGTTGCCTCCTTCATATGGCAGGCAAAAGCCAATTATTCGGAAGAACTGCAAAACGACCTGCTGGGGACATATCTCAAAGCGCTCAGACAGTATTTCCCGGTTGATGAAATTTATTTTCACAAGCAATTGCGCCACTTTGTACTGTTCCGCACCCTCCAGGTTCTGGGGGCCTACGGTTTCCGGGGTTATTTTGAAAAGAAACCGCATTTTCTCCAAAGCGTGCCTTATGCCATTGACAATTTAAGGAAATTGCTCAGGAAACCCTTCACTGAGTATCCTTACCTTTCTTCCTTGTTGCTGGAACTGACAAAAATGCGCCAGTACTCGGATACCGAAAGGGAACGGAAGCTGCAGGTTACGGTGTGCAGTTTCGCCTATAAGAAGGGAATTCCCAACGATCTGAGCGGCAACGGGGGCGGGTATGTGTTCGACTGCCGTGGTCTGGAAAATCCCGGAAAATTTGAACACTACAGGCATTTTACAGGAGAAGACACGGAAGTGATCCGGTTTATGGAAGAGGACGGAGGCGTGACACGGTTTCTGGAACATGCCTATGCCCTTGTGGATTCTCACGTACAACGCTTTATTGAAAGAAAATTTTCGCACCTGATGTGTTCCTTCGGATGTACGGGAGGACAACACCGTTCTGTTTACTGTGCCCGTCATATGGCAGAATACCTGTCCAGGAAATACGATGTGAGGGTACATCTGTATCATCGTGAACTGGAACTGGAAACTGATTTCTGATATTCGTCATGCAGGCAATCATACTCGCAGCGGGTCTGGGTACCCGCATGAAACCCGTTACAGACAAGGTCCCCAAAGCTTTGGTTCCTGTCAATACCGGGCACGGCGTACAGAAGCCTATGCTGGAGCTCCTGCTGGACAAACTTGCTTTGCAGGGTTTTACCCATATTGTGGTGAACGTACATCACTTCGCCGGGCAGATCAGGACCTTCATAAGCGATTACCTGGAAAGGAAGGAATTGTCATTGCATATCTGCCTTTCCGATGAAACCGACCTGTTGCGCGATACGGGGGGGGCGCTTCGAAAGGCCCGTGCGTTGCTCGACCCGTCTCAGCCTTTTCTCATACACAATGTGGACATCATCTCGGACATTGACGCTGCCCGACTGGTTGCCTGTCATCAGGCTACGGACTCCCTGGCCACATTGGTGGTAAGTCAGAGGGATACACCCAGACAGTTCCTTTTTGACGATCGATGGCGCCTTGCAGGGTGGACAAACACAATGACGGGACAGGTCCGCCGGGTGGCAGGTCATTCCCCTGCCCAAGCCTGTCATACGAGAGCTTTTGCCGGGATACACGTTATGTCCCAGGCGGTTATGCCGCTTATGGATACCTGGCCGGAAGTCTTTTCTGTAATTGATTTTTACCTGGAACAGGCGGGAACGCATACTGTCAGGGGAGTGGAAATACCGGGACTGCGGATCACCGATATCGGCAAACCCGAATCTTTGAGAAATATCACGTTATGACATACAATTTTGACACCGTTATTGACAGAACAGGTACCGACACTGTAAAACTGGGGAGGTTGAAGGATTTATTCGGAAGGGAAGATCTGATCCCTCTATGGGTGGCAGACATGGACTTCGAAACACCCGATTTCATAAGAAAAGCCCTTGAAGACCGTTTCAGGCATCCCATATACGGATACACCATGCCTCCGGAAGGTTACTGGCAATCGATCATCGACTGGCTGAAATACCTGCACGGATGGGAGATAGAGAGGGACTCCCTGACTTATATCCCCGGAATAGTCAAGGGTATAGGACTGGCAATGCATCATTTTACCGGCAAAGGCGATCCCGTAATCATCCAGCCGCCTGTCTATCACCCTTTCCGGATGGTTACCCAGCGCAACGGCAGGGTCGTGGTCAACAATACGCTGGTATGGAACGGAAAACGTTACCATATGGACCTGAACCAACTGGAAGACATACTCAAAAGACGTCGCTGCCCGCTGCTCATCCTTTCCAATCCCCACAATCCCGGAGGGTGCATGTGGGACAGGGAAACCCTTTCTTCCCTGGCCCGGATATGCTACAAATACCATGTGACCGTCATATCTGACGAGATACATGCCGATATGCCACTTTACGCCAACAGGCACATTCCGTTCACTTCTGTTTCACAGGAGGCTCAACAGGTAGGCATCGTCATGGGAGCCCCTTCAAAAACATTCAACATTGCCGGACTGGTCAGTTCGTTTGCCGTTATTCCCAATCCCCAGCTCAGAAAAAGCTTTTTCGAGTTTCTCCATGCCAATGAACTGGACGAAGCCACTTTCGTTGCCACGGTTGCAACCCGTGCGGCTTATACCCAGGGAAAGGAATGGCACAGGCAAATGCTGGCCTATATTCAGAACAACATAGAGTATGTGACCGGAGAACTGCCCCGCCTGATCCCTCTGATCAAAGCACCGCGCCCCGATGCCTCTTTCCTTATCTGGATGGATTGCCGGGATCTGAAACAGGCAGGTGTCGAAGATATTCCGGGATTCTTTACCGGGGCTGGCCTGGCCCTTAACGACGGGACCATGTTCGGACCGGGAGGAGAAGGGTTTATGAGGATGAATGTGGCCTGTCCGCGTTCCGTGCTGGAAAAAGCCGTTTCCCGGCTGTACGCCCATTACAGAAAGGTCACTTCCTGATGAACCTTTGCAGGTTGATGCGTTCCCAAAGCGCGCGTGGTATCAGGTGCCAGACAAGGATCAGGATCCTGTAACGCCAGTCAATGATCACCAACCTTTTTCCTTTTAAAAGGCCTTTTACCATGATACGAGACGCGTAAGCGGATTCCATAAGCATGGGATAGGAAGACATATGCAGGAACGGGGTCTTCACAAATCCGGGCCTGATGTCGGTGAACACGATGTTGTATTTGTTGTTGTTGGACAATTGAGCCAGTCCGCCAAGGTATGTCATCTGGAAACGTTTGGAAGCAGAATACGAGGCATTCAGTCCCAGGCCCCTTGTTCCGGCTACAGATGTGATCGCTGCAATGTGCCCGTGCTGACGCTCCCTGAAATAATGGAACGCCCGGTTGACCAGCAGTACAAATCCGGTAACGTTTGTCCGTACCGTCACCGCATCCAGTTGTTCATCCGGTCCGGGGTTCATCCTGCCGTACCCGGAACTGTGCAGGTACAGGTCCATTCCTCCAAGCTTCCCGATCAGTCGTTCCAGACATTCAGGGGCGGCGGGATCCGTGACGTCAATGACTTCGTACACAAAAGATCCCGGAGCCTCTTCACACATGCTTTTGAGGATGTCTTCACGTCTGCCTGCTATGCCAACTTTCCAGCCCCGGGCAGCCAGTATCCTGGATACTTCGTTCCCAATGCCGGAAGTCGCCCCCATAATGACAGCACGTTTCATTTCCTGGTTATTTGGTTTTTTTCTTTCTCCTCAGCAAGCCGTACCCAATACGTTTGTTGTTCCTGCGTTCCCTGATCTCTTCAAGTGTATGGAGATCTCCTCTTGCAGGCATGTCGTGTTTCCCTGCGTCTTCCAGGAATTTCCAGGCATATTCAGAGGCGATCACGGCATCGCGTACCCTGGGAAGATCAGGGTGGAGAGAGCCCGATCCCAGGGATTGGGCAAACAGGCTGCACAGAATGTCCAGGTTCTTGTCCCCAAAGGGTTTTTTGATCACCTGTGTCCTGGTTACTCCGTGCAATTCCACGGTAGCGGTCACAAAATCATGGTTCATACGGGCGATACCCCTGGTTCCGATCAGATCCACGTATCCGTTGTGTGTCAGGTCCTTTGCCAGCTGGCCGTAAACGTGACCCTGTGTTATGTCAAAGACAATGCCGTTCTGGAAGGTTCCGTGTGCCTGGAGCCACCAGGGTTCGTGATAATTCCACATACGCAAGGCCTGGGCGTTCCACGTTTTGAAATCGCTTTGGGCATACCAGTGGGCAATATCCACATAGTGCATCCCGCAATCGTGGAACAGCGGTCCTTCGGCCCAGTGACCTTCTCCCGGGGCCAGCCCCGGCGTCATGTGACAGACCCTGACAATGGCAAGTTCACCGATCTCCCCGGAATCGATAAATTCCCTGATGGTCTTATGGTACCAGGCCGTGCGCAGGGGAAGGTTGACCGTAACCAGTATGTCGCTGTCACCGAGTTTGTCCAGAACGGCCCGTTCTTCTTCAATGTTTGATCCTAAGGGTTTTTCCGTGATCACATGTTTGTGGTGTTCCACCGCCTTGAAAAGGTGTCTTTTGCGGAAGTCGGCCAAGGTGGCCAGTACCACGACCTGTATCCGGGGATCATCAAAAATCACCTGTTCATCGCTTGTAAGGATGGTTCCGGACGGGGCAAGATTTGCGGCAATGGCCAGGGCATCGGGATCGGTGTCGCAAATAGCGCACACCTCCCACTGATGGCTTTTCAGCATCTGGTTCAGGTACATTTCACCCATGCGGCCAAAGCCGATGATACCTGTCTTAATTCTGGGATGAGATGACATACTTTACGGATCGGTTCAACAAGTTTACAAAGGTATGAGTCTTTTTAAATCCCGACAAGACGTTTTTTAGCAGATTCTTGTCAAGAACGTAAACATCGTCCATATTTCGTGCCAGAAGGAAATGTTTCATCCTGAAAAACGACTCGTACGGAGAATCTGCCGGATATCCGCGCGGAACCCTTTTCAGGGATTCCATCGGGTCAACGGAAAAACCTTCTGCCAGCGAGATGGCCTCCATATAGGGACGGGCATCGTAGAGTATGTCATCCCGTACACTTTTCAGAACAAGGGGAGCGGGCTGATACAATCCGCTGCTCATGAAATGATTGCCGTAGCTCCCTTTACCCGGGGCTTCCAGATGAAAGTAATAGCCCGCATACCCGGATTTTTTACCTCCCGGGCATATGTATGCGCCCATATTCGTTTTGTACGGGGTTTTGTCCGGAGAGAACCTGATGTCCCTGTAAAGGCGGAAAGTACAATCTTTTACTGTCAGTCCGGATACCTCAGCATCGAACGTGGCGATTCCTTCAATGAGTTCCCGGGTAAAAGAATGAAAGAGTTCCTGTGCCTGCAGGTAGCGGTCCCTGTTGGTCTCCAGCCAGGGTTTGTTGTTGTTCCGGCTCAGGTCCGACAGAAAATCGATGACACGTTTCATTATTTTTGTATTTTTAACAAATATAAAAAAACTTGCCTCATGAAAAGATGCTTTATTTGGTTATTGATTGTATGGACACTTTCCCCGGCGCTCACCGCCGCCGGCAAGTCGCTGCAGGATGCACCGGCATCACACGAAGCAGATTCTCTGGCATTTGTGAATGCTCAATGGAATACCAGGATCCTGCATTTTGGAGGAATCGTTTTAAGGCAATGTGCATTTACGGACAGTTCTCTTTTCCGCTCAAACCAATATATATCAGTTTTGGAAGTAAGGAATTCATTCCGGTTTGATATTGTGGCAGATACCATGCTGGTCCCTACAAGTGATTTTGTTACATACGCCAACGCCCTGGCCGGTATAAACGGCTCCTTTTTTGCGTGGGATGCCCCCTGGAATTC
>LFSY01000013.1:10065-28627 GCA_001512865.1 Rikenellaceae bacterium DTU002
GCGGGGCCTGTTTTGAGATTCCGGGGGAAGGATGAAACCGTTCTTGAAAACGGATTCAATACGACTCGACATCCCAGAACGGCCTTGGGAATCAGGAAAGGCGGCAGGATATTGATGGTGGTGGTGGATGGCAGGGCAGCAGAAGCTGCCGGAATGAGCATGGCAGAATTACAGCATATCATGCGCTGGCTTCGCTCCCGGGATGCCATTAATCTTGACGGGGGAGGGTCTTCGGCGTTATCCGTCCGGAGGAACCTGCTCAGACCAGTAGAAACGGTAAATCATCCCTCGGACAACAAGAAGTTTGACCACGAGGGCGAAAGGGCCGTGGCAAATGCCATTATCGTAAAATGATCAACGGATGACTTCCACCAGTTTGTAGCACTCTGTAGATGAAAAGCCCCATTTGTAACCGCGTACGATCAGGTCCCCATCTTCGTTGAAAAAGAAAATGCCTTTGTTGGCGGTGATACCGAAATTGGGATGGTACATGTAAGGGGCGATCCATTTTCCGTCTTTGTACTCGATCCCGCTGCTGTAGATCATACCTACAAGAGGTCTGTCCCTTAAACTTTTATCGGGATTGCGAAAATCTTTGGGATTCTCTTCCAGTGCTGTTTCGGGAGTCCAGACGATACGGGCGATGTAGGTCCCGTTTTCACTCTTTTCAAAACGGGTTCTTCCGGCTTCCCTCTGGGATTCCCAAATATATCCCAGTATCTTGTCTGCAGGTCCTGCGGGAGCTATTCCCGGTATCGTATCCAGGGGAAGGGTCACAAGGGAGGGATGTACCGGATCTTTTGAATAGTTGACCGGCTGGGAAAAGAAGTGAATGATATTGCCTATGCCGCTTCTTTCGGTATGGGATCGCTGGGTGTCCTGTGCCATCATGGCAGCCTGGCCCGGAAAGACGATCATCAATACCGCAACGGACAGGATGTATGTGCCTTTGTTACTCATAGTTTCTCCTTGTTCAACACAGGGTTGGCATACATTTTCCTGAGCAGGTGTGTCATTATTTCTGAAGACCGGGTGTCCTTACGCGGGAGGAGCATTTCGCGCTGAGCAAGAAATTGCACGTCGTTATCGGAATAATGTTCCCTGTGGTCCTGACGACCCGACAACAGGTCACAGGCCGCATAATTGGTGCCGTAAGGCTTATATCCGTGATGGATCCGGCGATTGATCAGGGATGCCGCTTCTGAGAAGAAGGCCGGCACCGGCAGGTCCGCAAAAGATTCCAGCTCCTCAGGGGTTACGGCAGGGCAGAGACTGCAATGCACCCTGCCTTTGTACTGGGTGATCCCGGTGACGATGCTGACCAGGTCTTCGCCAGGTGATTTGGTGTAGGTCCCCTCTTGTCGTTTTTTGTACAACTCCTTTACTTTCATTATGTCACAAGGCTCTATCTCGTAGGAAACTGCCACCGGAACGATGTGAAGCGATGCAAGGGAGGTGACGTGATCCCGCCCTCCGCTCATGGCCAGCATCTTGAGCAGTCCCGTATCGGTAATGTCGTTGCCGTCTTTACACCTGCCTTCGTGCTGCGCTATCCAGACAGATATTCCGTTTTGGATGCGGTCTCTGATGTAGTCGGACAAATGTCTGGAATGTTGTACCAGCTCCCTCATATTGCCTTCTTTTCTGAAGACCTTGAACATTTTGTTGGATTTGCCAATATCTACCAGGGAGGGGGTAGACATCAGGTTGCTGCCAAAAGAAATTTCAGTGGTTGGTAATCCTTTCCGGAAAAGCACCAATTCCAGAAGTGTCGCATCCAGGACAATGTCCCTGTGATTGGATATGTACAAGGTTCCTTCTCCTTCCCGCGCTTCAGAAGCACCGGAGGATGTGAAACCGTCCATGGTCTTTTCAATAATGCTGAGGGTTGCGGGATGCATTACTTGTTCCTGAAACTCGCGGTTGGAGGTAATTGAGCGGACCCTTTCAATGTGTTCCCGGGGAGATTGGTCAGGGAACAGCCAGGAAAAGACCTGTTCCAGCATAGGATTTCCCGCCAGACGCTGCATAGCGTCCGGAATCTCCATATCGTTGTATGGCCTGATATCCTCAAAAGCGCTATTCCTGGACATGATCCCTTTGATCCACCAGTTTTACGGCTTTACGTGCCTTTTCGTTGTATACGCCGGCTTTCAGTTCTGCATCAGGTACAACCTCCACCCCGGGGGCTACCCGTACTTTGGCACGGAACTTATCCTTGACCGCTTTGCATATATCCCCGGGGATGTCTCCGTGTCCTTCCTTCAGGGAAATTTTCACCTGAACATCGTCCGTTCCTATCCGGTTGCTTCCCAGGATTACCTGGTAACAACTGATATACGGAATATCTTCCAGAACATCGAACAGGGAAGGGGGGTAGAGCGTGGTGCCCTTGAATTTGATCATTTGGTTCTTGCGTCCCAGCAACGGGCTGATCCGCATCGTTTTTCTTCCGCATTCGCATGGTTCGTAGTGGAACCGGGCAAGGTCCCCGGTACGGAAACGCAGCAGTGGCATTCCCTCCAGGCCCAGGTTGGTGATCACCAGTTCCCCGGCTTCTCCCGGGGGAACCACCCGGTCGTTATCGTCTACCAGCTCACAAATGACCAGTTCGGGAAGGTGGTGCCCGCCTTTGCCGTAGGTACACTCGCAGAAAGTGGCTCCCAGTTCGGTCGAAGCATAGGTGGAAACCAGGGTGATATCCCACTTTTCACGTATGTGCTTCCCGAGAATGTTGAGTGAAAAATCCTGGTTGCGCAGGTTCTCTCCTATACAAACGGCTTTTTTAACGCTCGAGTTCCTGTAATCGATCCCGTTGTCCTGGGCGTACTCTATAAGTCTGAGGATGAAAGAGGGAACGCATATGATGGTGTCGGGTCTCATCCTGAGGATGGTATCCCACTGTAATTCAGGTATGCCGTTGCCTACCCTTATGATACCGGCTCCCAGCCTGCGGATTCCCAGAAAATACGCCAATCCTGCCACAAAACGCTTGTCCATGGTGGTCATAAGCTGGATCAGGTCTCCCGGTTTTGTCCCGGCACATTCAAAAGACACTTTCTCATTGTAAGCCAGCCTGTCCAGGTCCCTGTCGGTAAAGGCGTAAGTAGCCGGATCACTCAGTGTCCCGGATGTGGTGACGTAATCTATGAGCTGTTCTTTGGGTACACAGATAAAATCCTGGTTGCATTGCTGCAGGTCACTTTTTTTGGTAAAGGGGACGTGTTGCAGGTCTTCCAGGGTCCTGATCTTGCGGATGTCGATCCCTTCACGCCGGAACATCCTTTTGTAAAAGGGAGACCTGTCGTTGAAGTAGGACAATTCCTTCCGGAGCAGATGTTCCTGGAAAAGCCGGATTTCTTGTGTTGATGTATACTTGATGTCCATGGCACGTGTGTTTGTTAATTCATGTTTTCCATCCATTCCAGGAATTCATCCATCCAGACCCGGGCCGTTTCGTTCCCGCTGTCCGGGCTGTATCCGAACCCGTGACCGCCCTCCGGATACAGCACAAAACGGTGAGGAATGTCCTGTTCCCGAAGTGCCCGGCTGTAATGTATGCTGTTGTCGGGGTCTACTACATGATCATCCCGGCACGTAACCAGAAAAACGGGTGGCATGTCGTTGCGTACGTTTTTTTCAAGTGACAAGGACCGGACAAGGGAAGGGGAGTGTCCCGCCGGCAATAGGTTTCTTCTTGATTTGCGGTGAGCCAGACCGTCCTCCATCGAGACCACCGGATATATCATGGCCACGAAATAGGGCCTGAGGGATAGCCGTGGATCCAGACCGTACAGTGCCAGGTAATTGGTATCGTAATACGTACCCATCCAACCGGCCAGGTGGCCCCCCGCCGAAAATCCCATCACCCCTACACGGTGGGGGTTGATTCCGTATGCTGCCGCGTTTTCCTTGACCAGCATGAACGCCCGCTGAATATCTTCCATCATGACCGGGTAAGCATTCCCGTACATACCGGTACTGTACCTGAGAACGAAGGCATCGTATCCTTCGTGTGAAAGCCTGGCCGCCACGTCGTGTCCCTCGTTCCTGATCCCCAGGTGGTGGTAACTGCCTCCCGGCAGGATAATAATCCCAACGCCCCGGGTATTTTCTGAATCCGGAGCGTAATGCCACATCCGTACCCGGCTCTTCTGCCTGATCCCTTCCCAGGGACGGAGAACCTGCTGCGCATAAGAACCCAGGCTCAGCCACAAAAACAATGTCAGTAATATGGAACGTTTAATTGTCATTGAAAATCAGGTCTCTTATTTCGTTGTCTTCCAGTTTTCTGTAATCCGGATGGCCCTGTTTCCCTTCATTTTCGGGAAATTTTACAAGATAATACTCCTCCTGGAAGAAGGAAAGCCGTGATTTTGTGTCGGGGTTGCACTCAATATAGATTACCTTGCCGGGATCCAGTCCCCTGGCTGCACAGATCTGGTTCAGCAGGGTCTCTCCGGCATAGGTAACCGACGAACCCGGGTTGTCATTGTAGAGTTCCGTGACTATTACCACTTTCCTGCCGTTACGGTCCAGTATCCTTAATCCGCATTTTGAAGGTACGTCCCATTTGCCCTTAAATTCAAATATTTCGTCAAAATGCTTTTTCTGAACTTCCATGTTGTTAGTTGTTGCCTATGTTGCGTTTTACTTCTTTTCCGAACGATTTATTCATCAGCTTCCTGTCGCGTGGCACCCACGTACCGTCTTCCATCTCGCGTTTCATGACGCGCGTGAACAGCTTGGTCATTTTCAGCTCCTGGGATTCTTCCCTGTAAAAAGAACTCCAGGCATATTCGTATAACTCCTGCAATTTTTCCGGTGTCACCTGTGCCGGCTTGTAAACCACCTGTCCTGCATTGTAATGATCCCAGTCGTAATCCACGATCCTTCCTTTGCGCATCAGGTCGTCAAAAGCCTTGGTGTGGGGGAACGGAGTGAGGATGGTGAACTCGGCAAGGTCCAGGTCAATTTCCAGCAGAAAATCGATCAGGCGCCGCATATCGTCCTCCGACTGGTTGTCCAGGCCCAGGAGGATGGTGCCCTCCACGCCAATTCCGTAGTCGTGATAACGTCTGATCCTTTCCTTGATGTAATCGGATGTGTCAAAAACGGCCTGGTAAACGTACCAGGCTCCGGCCTGCGCAGCCAGGTCCAGAATTTTGGGATCATCTTCTATCGTGTGACTGATCCACTTCTTTTTCATGGGGATCATTTCCTTAAACAGCTGTATTTCCCATTCTTTGTTCTGGGCCAGGGAATTGTCCACAATGAACAGCCTGTTGTTTTCAATGCCGGCCAGTTCTTCCACTACTTTGTCGAAAGGCCTGGGCCTGAAGTGACGTCCTCCCAGGTATGACACGGCACAGGGATAACAGTTAAACCGGCACCCGCGTGAAGCATGGAACAGATCTACCATCTGCACCCCCTTGTGATTGTACAGTTCTTTTTTGTACAGATCGCGGCGGGCCGGTCCCACAAGTTCAATGGGAGGCAATTGTCCCATATAGTTATATACTTTTTTCAATTGGTTCTTTTCCCAGTCTCCAATAAGTTCTTCCATCCGGCCTTCCGCCTCTCCCAGGAAAACGGCATCTCCGTGCTCCATGGTCTCTTCTGCGTGAAGCATGGTAGAGATTCCTCCGAAAATGACTTTTTTTCCTCTTTTCCTGAATTCGGCAGCAATCGTCCAACCGCGTTTCACCTGTGTGGACAACATCATGGAAATGGCTACCAGGTCGCAGGATTCCTCAAAATCCACAGCCTCTACGTTCTCGTCGGTAAAGGATACTTCCACCCGTTCGGGCAGGGCAGCGGCAAATACCACCGGCCCGTGCGGAGGCAGGTTGAAGGTGGTCTGTCCTTGAAGCTTTTCCCACCTGGGATATATGAGTTTCATTCTAATCTTCTGTGTCATACTTTTTCTTTGGTTAAGCGTTTTGTATTTGTTTAATAAGATTGTCAATCCCTGCGATCTCGCCGCTGGTCAGGACAGACCCGATGATCACGCCCATTATGCCGTGGGCATTGATATTCTGTCCGGCCAGGTAAAGGTTCGGTACTTTGGTACGGTGGGATATGAATGTCTGTGAATAGGCATTTTTGTCCCGGAGTATCCCGTACATGGATCCTTCCAGTGTCCCGGTATAGTCGCTGTACGTGAGGGGGCTGGAAGTCCAGAAATCTTCAATGTGGGTAATCGTCCCGGGGAACTGCTTTTCCAGGTTCATCAGCATTTTCTGTGCCTTTCTGGCCTTAAAGTCCTCGTATTCCGCACCCCGGTTGCCCAGGGGAAGGTCTTTCCATCGGGCTACCTCTTCCCATCCCATACTTTCAAACAGAACGGCGCTCCGTACGAATTTCTGTTCCGGGGCATCACACATGTGCATATAGAAAAAATGGCCGTCCCATACGCTTGACATAGGGTAATGGTAAAAATTGTAATTCAGGTAGGGGACCTTGTTTTCCCGGAACTTAATGTAAACCGTAAAATTGGAAAGTGTCTGTTTTATATTGCTGATCCTTTGTTTGTAGGCTTTTCGTATAAGGGGTGTATCCACCATATCCATCAGGATAGAGGGGTGTATGTCCGAAATCACGTGGGACGCCCCAATGAATTCATTGTTCAGCAATGTCACGCCCGTGGCCATCCTGTCGTTGAAATTCACCTTGACAACGGGCATACCGGTAATGATATCCCCGCCCAGATCCCTTATGGATGCACTGAGCAGCTGCACCACAACGTCGCTGCCTCCGACGAACCTGAATGCGCTCCGGTTGTAGAAATCGGTGATCAGGGCATGGTAATACAAAGGCGTTTTCCCTGCCACACCGCCGTAAAGCGGCATGATGCCGGCCAGCACGTTCTGCAATTTATCATCCTGCGTAAGGGAACGGATGTACTCGGCTACACCTATCTGCATATTGGTACTGTCCTGCCAGTAGGGATTTTCAAGGTTCCTGAAAGAATAGAGCGGGGAACGTTCCGCTATGGATTCCATACGGTGAATGTACAGCCGAATGGCATTTTTTTCCTTTGGGAAATAGCGTGCCAGGGTATCTGTAAAAGCTTCCTGTCCGTTGGCGTACGCATAACGGTCCCCCATATAGGAGACAATATCGTAGCCATCCTGATCCAGGCGGCTCAACGGCACCTTTCTGTCCAGGGACAGGTACCTGAAGAAACGTTGGAGTGGCTGTCCCTCGTCCATACTGCCAATATAGTGCATACCAGTCTCGAACTTAACTCCTTTACGTACAAAGGTCTGAAGACATCCCCCGGGGAGTTCGTTCTTTTCAACCAAAGCCACCTTCATCCCGTTTTTTGACAGGATGTAACCGCAGACCAGTCCGCCAAGACCGCTTCCTATGATGACCACATCGAATTTACTGCTCATCGGTTTCAGGTTTGTCTGTATAATTCAAGTTCACGGGAACTGAGGCGCAATGACGCGCCAAGTCCCTTTTTTCAGGGTCTGCAATATACGCTTTTATCTCCAGATTTTTGCGTACCAGCGAGGCACTCAGGGCAAATTCTCCCAGGTTGTCGTCTGTCAGATAACAGGTCCCGCTCAGCGGCAGCGCATCTATCCGATCTGCAAAATTATTGTTTTTTTGCATAGAACGGCGAACCGAGGAAAAAATATCACGGCCCTTGTAAAGGTAGTTGTGCAGCACTTTGGGAGCTACATAATGAGCATCTTCCATCAGGGCCGAGAGGGATGCGTATTCCCTTATGAACATCCGTCTGACGTTCCTGCTCTGTTCCTGGTACGTTTCTCCGAACGAAGTGTCGCCGGCAGGGATACGGGGCAGGACACTTACGGTCATGCATCCTTTGCGAAACAGCAGATTCTCTTTGGGCAGCACATGTCCGAAACCGTGCAGCAAAAGGGGGGTAATGTCCAGGCCGAGGTCCCGGGCCAGGGAGAATGCGCCTTTGTGGAAACGGAGGATGGAACAATCGGGCGAGCGTGTCCCTTCGGGGAAGATCATGATGGAATACCCGCGTTCTGTCCTTTCTCTGATCAGGTGGGGGTGGGTGGTCAGGTACTCAATAGGCAGAAAATCTGCAAAACGCAGGATCAGCTTGTAAAAAGGGGAATTCCATTCCCTGTTGTTGGTCATGACAATGATCCGGGGATGGAGCATAATGACAGCCATCAGGTCCAGGTGCGACTGGTGGTTGGCTATGATCACCGATGGTTTTGAAAGGTCCAGGGTTTCCATATGCTGCAGCTGCATTTTTGTTTTGGGTATGTGGAAAATTGCATAGCGGCTTATTCCCTGTAAAAGTTTGTGAAAGCGTAATTTGTTTCTTTCGTTCTTTTTTCCGGCGACCAGGAGTACGCTTCCTGCCAGGATCAGGTAAAGAATGCCTGCAAGGAAAAAAGAAAAGCCCAGGACTGTATGGAACAGGTTCGTGAAAGTCAGCGGTTCTTCACGATAGCGTCCCCTCTTGGTCACCAGTTTGCGGAAGAAGTAGGGAGGCAGGACATATGCGGTGATCACCACAGAGACCATGCCGATGATGGTAATCTCTGCCAGGGAACGCATGGCTGGATGTTTGGCAACGATCAGCGAACCGATCCCGGCAAGCATGATCAGGGCAGAGAGGGCTACCGTGTTTTTGTAAGTGCCCAGCATTTTCTTTCCGCGTGCATATTCGTACATCATGCCCTCGGTAATGAATATGGTGTAATCGTCTCCAAGACCAAAAATGAAAGTGGCCAGGATGATATTAACTATGTTGAACTCAATGTGCAGCAGGCTCATGATCCCAAGGATCCAGATCCAGCTGACGGCCAGGGGAAGGAAAGCTATCAGGCTCAGTTCCAGCCGTCCGAAAGACAGGGTCAGGAACAGAAAAACTATGAAACCGCAAATAAAGAGTACGTAATCAAAATCGGATGACAGGGAAGAGATCATCAGACGGGTGACCGATCCCATGTCAAAAGCAAAGGTGTCCGTACCCGCTTTGTTGAGCTCCGCCTCTACCTCCGCAGCCTCTTCAGGTTCAATGTGGAGCATGGTGTAGACCAGGTTCCTCCCCGGACTTTGTGAAAGATAACCCGATGCCAGGTGTGTCATTACCGGTTCAAAGACCTCCGGTTCCCGGGGGGTGTACACCTGGTTCAGGATTTGCTCAAAGCGGCCGAATGACCCTTCCCGGAACCCGTTATCCCGTATTACCTTGCTGAGATGTTCCAGGAAAGCAGCTTTACGTGTACTCCAGAAGGCGTCCCACCGGGCGATTCTTTCTTCCTGCATGGTACGGGAAGGGAGGAAAGACCCGATTCCCGAACGCCTGTATGCCGTGACCACGGGCAGGGCCTCTTCGTAACGCTCCAGGGCCTGATCAAGCGTTTCTCCCTGGGCTACGAAATACATCACGTGCTGCGAACCCTGTGTCCTGTCCAGCAACTTAGCCATGCCTTCCTTCTGACCGGCGGTCATGTAATTGACAGACTGCATGTCTGCATTGAATACAACCCCTTTGTTACCCAACCATAAAAACACCGTCAGCAGCAGGATCAGCCACATAACCCACCGGTTCTTCTCGGGTGATGACTCGGCCAGTTTCCCGAATTTCAGGGGTCTGGAAACGGAAACCTTTGCCGGTATCATATGCGGAAGAAAAATGAGAACAAAGAGAATGGTCCCCAGTAACAGCAACGATGCGAACAATCCGAATCCCCTCATGGCCGGTGAGCTGAGAAACAACAGGCTCAGGAAGGCCCCCACGGTGGTCAGGTTGCCTGTCGTAAGAGGAGAGACTATATCGGAGAGCGTCTGCCGGGGGGTATAGCCGTCCCTGATGTGTGAAAGGAAATGCAGCGGATAATTCACGGCAATCCCCACGATCACCGAACCGGCTCCTATGGCGATCAGAGAAAGAGAGGAGGTCATCACCCCGGCCATGGCAAAGGCGAAAAGCGATCCGGCCAGTACGGCGATCCCGATGAGCAGGATAAGTTTTATGTTCCGGAAGTAAAGCGCCAGGAGTATGGCAATGACCACCAGTGCAATGGCCACGGACAGCCAGGTATCCTTCCTGATCTGGGTGGCGTTTGTCAGTGCAATATAAGCTGCCCCGAAAGGCTCGGCAGAGATCCTCCCACCGAATGCTTCTTCCGTATGTTCTATTGCCAGGTCTAGGGCCCTGATCAGTTTCTTGTTGTTCCCCGTGTCTCCTGTAGGGTAACGGGAATCGACGGTCATCACGGCTTCCTTTCCGTCGCTGGAAAATATGTAGTCATCATATACGGCAAAGTGGTCTCCCAAACGAAATCCTTCCAGCCGTTCGAGCAACGGGCCTGAAAACAGAAACGGGTCCAGCAGCAGTGTGTTTTTCAAAACCATGCCCGACGGAGAGAGCAGGACCTCCTTCACCTCACGCATCCTTTGAGAGGCCATGTGCGGCTTGGTCAGGGAATCTATCCTGAGGTAATCTTCCTCTTCCAGGAAAAAGGGCATGTTTTCAATTATAAAGCTACTTACATCCAGCATCATAGACGGATCAACACGGTAGGTCAGCCTGCTTATGTGCGTTGCGGCCTCTCCGTTTTCAAGCAATCCTGCCAGGTGGTCAGCAGCATCCATCAGCAGGTCCCTGCCAACGGGATCGCCTTCATTCACAGCCGAGAAATTGATGATGATCCTGCTGGCCCCTCCCAGGTTTTTATAGGCATATCCTATCCGTTCGTGGTCCTTGCCGGTGGTAAGGAACGAAGAGACATCCTCGTCGAAGTGGAGCAATAAAAGTCCTCCTGCGGATAAAGCAACGCAAACGGCCAGCAGCACATAGAGTGCCCTGGTCTTCCCGCGGAAGTGATCGAATATTTTCAGGAACGTTTGAACCATTTTCTTAGGAGCATTGAGGGATAACCGTAGAGCAGGGCAGACAGGGTCAGGATTGTGTTCAGCAGGCTGATACGCAAGAAATCCCTTCCCTTACGAAAATGTGTGACACGTTCTCCGGCCGGGGCATAAAACACCCTGACAGGCAGGGGAACGATAGGGACGCGATGCCATGCCAGCCTTACAAGAATCTCGAGTTCGGTTTCGTAGCGCGTTGTGAACCATCGCATTTTTTCCATTCTGTAAATGGGATACAACCGGAACCCGGTCTGGGTATCCGGAAGTTTTTTAAAGGTTTGCAGGGCGAACCAGAAATTGGAAAAACGGTTGGCAAAGGTGTTTTCCCTGGGCATGTGTTCCTGTTTCAGGACCCGGCTCCCCACGATCAGGGCTCCGGGATGTTCCCCGGAAGCTTTCAGGAAACGGGGTATTTCGGCGGGATAGTGCTGTCCGTCGGCATCCAGGGTTATGGCATAGCGGTATCCCCTGACCCGGGCATAGGAAAAGGCACGCTTGAGCGCGTATCCCTTGCCTTTGTTTTTTTTATAGGTAATGACCTCGGGTTTTTGGGTCAGTGAATCCAGCAATTCTTTGGTGTTGTCTGTAGATCCGTCATTCACGACAATGATTCGTGGACAATACCCATAGGTTTCGTCTATCACCCGGAGTATGGTGGACGCGTTGTTGTACGTCGGAATGATTACGCAGATATCGTCTCTCTCAGCCATAAGGTCATCCTGGTCATTACAAGGTCACCATCCATTACTTCTGTCCTGACTTTCCATGATCCGTTTTCCTGCCATTGCACCTGCATCCTGAATTCCACACGGGGGGTTTGCAGGGGATGGATCGCTTTCAGAAACTTAATATTGTCGGCCTTTTCGAGTCTCAGATCCTTTTTCACCACCGCCGAGGCCAGTTCCCTTCCCATTTCCAGAAGACAGGCGCCCGGAGTGATCGGATTGCCCGGGAAATGGGCCCGGTATACGGGACTATCCCCGTTCAGCAGGACAGTCACCACCGTTTCTTCGTCCAGGGTAGTCGTATTGACAATGGTATACAGGTTATGGAGAAACATACGCGTCAAGCTTTTTTTCATCTATGGGGACATTTACACGGATATTGCCCATACGGACGGTCGTTTTGTCCCCGGAAACCTCGTTTATGACAACTGTCTGGATCATATGGTCCTCCTTGCGGAAAAAGAGCTCCAGGTCTTTAAAAAGGCGTTTCAGGTCCCTTTGACGGGGAATGAGCGTTACGTGTATGTAATCTTCGGAGGTTACAAAGCGGGGTGTGAAAGCTTCCGTTTCTTCCAGGATATCCCCGCTCAGTCCGGACAGTATGATGTTGCCGATATGTCTGAAAAGACCTCCGGCACCCGGATCGGGAACAGGCTGCCCGCGCGCGTCCAGAATGCTTATTTCATTACCCCTGAGTAAAAATCCTGAACGGTCAGGCATGCTGTATTGCCAGAGCAGGGCACGGTCCCTGATGTAAGAAAGGGTTCCCCGGGAGATCCCTTTTTCCATGAGTACCGAGACTTCCCGTTCCTGCTGAAAATCACAGATCAGGCTGTGTACGTGGCTGAGCGATTCCCGCATCTGTGCGGCAGGATCCTCCTTTACGCCGTACGATGAGCCGGGCAGAATAAGCAGCAAAGGGATCAGCAGGCATTTCATAACACTATTGCTTTAACAGGCAGAATACACCGGCCACGATCAGTGCCACACCAATCCACCGGGATACGGGAATTGTTTCCCTGAATATGAAAAACGCAGCCAGCATACCGAACACGTAGGCAAAACTGGTAATGGGGTAGGCAATGGAAAACGGATAATGTTTCAGGATATACATCCAGAGCAGGGTAGCACTCAGGAAAAGCAATCCTGTAAGTGCAAAATACCAGTTGGTGAACAATTGCCTGAAATACTCCCTGGTAAAACTGAATTTGTCCATGCGTTCCATGGATACCTTCAAACAGACCTGTCCGGACGCCAGCAAGATTGTTTGTGTTAATGATAACAGTATGAATTTCAGCATTTTGATAAAAATATCAATGAGGTTTCCGTTCCCCTGTAATCGTTTATCAGCAATATGTGGTCCCCTGTCAGGCCACGGTGCATCCTGACGGCAGCGGCATACAGTTCATAAGACTGGTTGGTCAGGGATTCCCCAAAGATGGGTTTTACCGAAGCCGGAATCTCCCATGAGCCGGGAGAAACACCCAGGCGTGCCGAGGTGTCGGCAATGGCTTCTTCCTTACGTTCCGGGGTGGGATTGTGCAAGAGGATCACTTCCCTTATCTGTGCCATGGAATGATCGCGCCGGGTATCTTCCAGCATAAAACTCACGGCCGTCTCTGTGGCCATGTTTTCCCCCCAGTATCCGACCCTTTGCAAAACATTAAAATAATTGAGGATCATTTCTTCGTGGGCTCCCACCAGGGCTGTACGTACGCGTCCCAGCTGGAATTGCATGAAGGCATCCAGCAGGGCGCTCTCGAAAGAAACGCCCAGATGCACATACGTACTGTTGTATGATGCACATTTCAGGTGATTGGCAATGTGTGAACTGATGGTATTGTGGGTGGAATTGATGAAATACGTGGGTTGAAGCAGGGATTCGCCTTCCCGTAGCATGGCAAGCAGGAATTTTTCGGTATTCTCTATACAGCCCAGTCCCGTCCCCACAATGATGGCATCGGGGTTGTTGATCCCTGTGGCTTCCACCACCGTCATGGACGTGGCAATGGCACGTTTGAGTATCTTTCCCATTCTCCTGGAAGCGATCGGATCCAGGAAAGGTCTGTAATCGGCATCGAGTGCCTTTTGAAAAGGCACGTCATAGGTAATGGGGTTGTCCAGCCAATCGTCACAAAGAGGATTCTGTACGGAAATTTGAGCTGCAGCCTGTATATATACGCCCATGGTCTTAAATTTTTGAAAAAATACAGGTGGTGTCGTTTCCGCCAAAGCCAAACGAATTGGTCATCACATGCCTGAGGGGCCGGACCGGTCTTTCATCTGTTACCGGGCCAAAGGAAAGCATTTCCATGGGATGAAGAAAATTCAGGTTGACAGGAAGAAAATCGTGTAACAGCGCCAGGATCGAAATGACAGCCTCCACACTTCCTGCTGCACTTGTGGTGTGTCCGGTAAAAGACTTGGTAGAGGATACGGGAGGTACGCCGTCAGCGCCAAAGACACGCATAAGTGCCTTGCCTTCGCTTTCATCATTGTTGGGGGTTCCTGTTCCGTGTGCATTCACATAACCGATGTCCCCGGGTTTCAGACCGGCTTCTGTCAGCGCTTTATTCATAGACAGCACGGCCCCGTCCCCTTCGGGGGAAGAAGCTGTCTGATGGTAGGCATCACATGCGTTCCCGTAACCCGACAGCACGCAAATGGGTTTCACGCCCCGGGCTTTTACGGATGCTTCCGATTCCAGCACCAGGTATGCGGCACCTTCACCCAGGTTCAGTCCGGCACGCGTGTCGTCAAACGGCCTGCAGGGGTCTTTGTCCAGTATTTTAAGGGTGTTGAACCCGTTCAGGTGGAATTTGCTCAGGCATTCGCTGCCTCCGGCAACGGCAAAGGATGTCCGGCCTGTGCGGATCATGTCGGCTCCCATGATCATGGCATTGGCTGCCGATGAACACGCCGTGGACAAGGTGGAGAGCATGTCGAAACCGCCAAAGCGGTCTGCGATCATCTGTGTACAGACACCGCAGTCGTGGGCCAGAATATAATCATTTTTGGTGTCATTCTCCATGAAATCCAGGAAATACCTTTCCGTGTTTTCCATCCCCCCGACGGTCGTACCCGATATAAGTACCGGACGTGCGGGCCTGTTCACATGCCAGCCTGCCTGTTCCAGGGCTTCCTCCAGGGCTATCATACCCATCAGGGCAGTACGGGTGGTAATGTTGCCGGCAGGTATACCTGCCAGCTCACGGAGTTCTTCCGTGCTGAAAGGCACCTCGGCACAGGGAAGGTGGGAATGTATGGTTTCCAGCCAGCGCAGGGGGCCGATACCGCTGCGGCGGTTCCTCAATGCCTCCAGTGTAGCCGGGACGCCCCGACCCAGTGACGAGATGATACCATATCCGGTTACATAAATTTTTTCCATCCGGGAAGGTTATTTGGTGCGGTGTTTTTCTATGTATTCGGCCATCGTGGCGATCGATTTGAAGATTTCTTTGCTCTTGCCCGGATCTTCCAGCTTGATGCCGTACTGTTTTTCCATCAGTACAATAAGCTCCAGTGCGTCGATCGAATCCAGGCCCAGTCCTTCCACGAAGAGCGGCGCATTTGTATCAATATCGTCGGGGGTAATGTCTTCCAGGTTCAACGCTTCAATGATCTGTTTTTTAAGGTCTAAAATCAAAGTTTCCATGTTGGTCAAAATAAAGTTTATGAATATTCAATGTAGTAAAATCCAATCCGTCAGGACTTTCCCTTTCCACCATCATTACCAGAACGTCACAATGTCCGTCCAGGTATTCAGCCCAGCCGCACAATACGTGTCCGATACCGGGCGATGCGAAAGCCCATTCTGCAAATATCTGCATTTTTTCCGCATCAAACTCCCTGAGAATGAAAAAAGATGTTTCCCCCAGGATACGGTTGCGGATGGCAATTTCGCCAGTTACGATGTTTGGAAGGGTGTAAACAAATACGGCAGGGCTTGGGAAATAATTATCCTTTTCAATGGTATGCTGAAATTTGATGTCATCGTCAAGCGAGGAACTGCTGTTGGCGAAGACCAGCGATACCGTTCCGTCCGGGGTTTCCATATCATAACCCGCCTCCCGCAGCACCATTTCAGATGCCAGGAAACCTGCCTTGGACAGGTTGTCCATTTTGTGGAATTTCGGGTATGCCGTTTCCAGGGAACGGTAGATTTCCGTCAGGCGTACCGGACCCGGCTCTCCCGAAAAAGGGATATCCCTGGCATTTCCGTTCAGGATCACGGCAGTATCCGTGATACGGCAGTAGGAGGTAATCTTTTTCATTTTATCTTTTCAAAAAGCAGGGCGGCGTTCCCGCCTCCAAAGCCCGATAATGTTTTGATCATGTACCGTTCCCGGGTGAATGTCGTAGCTGTGCTTACATTCAGTTCCCCTTCGATCCCGGGTTGTCCGTAACCCGGGGAAGGAAGGACGATCCCTTCTTCCAGGGCCCGGAGGGAGATGATGCTTTCCAGCACACCGGCAGCACCCAGGGTATGTCCAAAATGTGGTTTCAGACTGAAAACCGGGGTTTTTTCCAATCCTGCCCTTGCAAACGCAACGGCCTCCATCTGGTCGTTGAACGGGGTGGCAGTACCGTGTGCATTGATAAAGGCCACCTTGTCCGGAGAAAGACCGCCCATCACTGCCGAAAGTGCCCTGTACAGACCTTCCCCGGTGCGTGACGGACCCGAGATGTGGTTGGCGTCATTGCGAATGCATCCTCCAAGCAGGTACGATCCTGAACCGGATGCATTTCCGTATACCAGGGAAGCGGCCGCCTCGCCCAGGTTCAGACCTTTGCGGCGGGCATCAAAGGGACGGCAACGGTCCTCATCGAGTGATTTGAACGACTGGAAACCGGAAATGATAAAATCGGAAGCCAGATCCACCCCCGCAACTACAACGTGGTCATAAGTTTTGTCTTTCAGCAAATTAAAGGCAGCTATCTGGGCACATGCCCCGGAAATACAGGCGTTGGAAACGGTCAGTGGAGTGTTGGGATTCCGGAAGAAACGGCCCAGGAGTTCAGCCGTATGCCACAAATGGATGCGGTCCGGTCCCAGGTCGTGACCCGGATCGCCCAGCAATTCTATGTTTCCTTTTGTAGTGGACAGCACAAAACCATTACGGGGGTCCGCAGGATCTATCCCTGCCTCCTGGACGGCATAATGAACAGAGAGCAACAAGGCCTGTTCGGCAACCGTATATCTTTCACGGGGTCGGAAGACACTACGGAAGGTGTCTGCCAGTTTTTCCCTGTCAAGACGGGCCAGTGACAGGAGGGTTCCCGCGGCATCCCTTCCGGGAACTATGCCGCTTTCTCCGCGCCGTACCGCTTCATAATTGGCTGCCGTGGAAAAACCAAGGGGGGATATGATGTTGTCTGCCAGCCTTTTGATCATAAGACATTGTTTCTTCGCTTCCACTCGGTATAGAAATCCGGGTTGTACAAAACCAGTTTGTACCGGCTGTCAAGGAATACCTGGGTGGTACTTCCGGCGGCTGCCAGGACGTTGTCCTTTTCCCGGAATATCCTGTACCGGAAAACGACTTTTGCTGCCTGAACCGGAACGTATTCAATTTCTATTCTGGCCGTGTCGCCATACACCAGGGGTTGTTTGAATTCAAACTGCATATCAACCAGGGGCGCATAAAATCCGTTGTCAAAATAGGTCTGGTAGGTCAGCCCGTATTTTCGTCCGAATGCTTCCCGGGCATCTTCAAAATAGAGCACATACGATCCGTGCCAGACAATGCTCATGGAATCCACCTCGCTGAAACGTATCAGGATCTGTTTGCTCTCTGTAAGTATATTATGCTCCTTCATACGGCTGGCTTTCAACATCGGTTAAAAACAATTTCATGTGGCCTGTTGCCGCAATTCTCCCTTTGCAGCGGATCTCGGCTTTGAGCAGGATGGCATTAAACACTTCGTGTTCAATGAGTATGGATGTTTCCAGAAGATCTCCCGCTTCGGGCAGGAAATACACATGAAAATCCCGGACGGCGCCTATGATGCCCAGTTTGACGGTGGCATGGCTCATCAGGCTTTTGTATCCCAGGCGGGCGGCGCAGGTCTGTGCCATGTTTTCCATCAGGCCGGCTTCGCAAAACAAACCGTCACGACAGAAAATATTGTCTTCCCTGATAAGGGTGGTGGTAGCTGCATAATAGCCTTCGAATTCGGTCAGGCGGTCCACCATGACAAACGGTGGGCGGTGGGGCAGGAGGTCCAGTATGTCATAGTCTTTGATCATAGGGTATGGTTGTCCCAGAATTTATAAAAATTAAACCACTGGTGGGGATACTGTTCCAGAACGTCTTCCGTCTGTTTTACAAAGACCTCACACAGGGCCTGAGCTATGCCGCGGGAATTTTTGTATTGCGAACGGTCCACTTCCAGGGACTTGCAGATGATGTGGTATTTCATACCGGGTTCACGCATTACGTATAGCGAGACCACAGGCACTTCCAGCTGGGCTGCCAGCTGGAATGCTCCTACAGGGAACTCTGCCGGACTTCCCATAAAAGGTACCGTAAAAGATTTTTTGCTCCCGAAGAGCCGGTCGCACGGCATGCTTACAATATCCCCGTTATCGAGTGCCGATTTGATGGTAAAAAGATGCGACATATCGGGTGAAACGGGGATCAGATCGGCCATGTTGCCCGATAATGCCCGCGCCCGGTTGGCCTGGATAAATGCCGATTCGCCTCCAAACACCACCGCATGCAGTTTCTTGAGGTCCTGCTGCATGAAATACCCGCATATCTCGAAGTTGCCCATATGGGCCCCGGTAATCATGAAGCCTCCTTTCCCGTTGAGCAACCCGGTAAAAGCCTCCCAGTCCGTGATCCTGGACGTAAAAACATTCTTTTTACGGGCAAAAATATAAAACCTGTCCATCATCATCTGACCGAACAGGTAATGGTTTTTGTAAATGTGACGAAGGAGTCCGTGTCTGA
>LFSY01000013.1:28677-45453 GCA_001512865.1 Rikenellaceae bacterium DTU002
TAACGGAAGAAAAGCAACAAGGCCCTTTGCCCCAGATTCCCCCCGCCAGTGGTACCCTTCCATGCCGGCTTCTTCTCTGACATCAACTAGCGTTAAGTTTACCTTCTATATAATCGTAAAACTGAGATAAAGTCTTCACCCTGGACATTTCTTCCGGTTTGATCTTAAAACCAAAATTCTGTTCCACAACCACTACGATGTCAACAAAATCCAAACTGTCTATTCCCAGGTCTTCTTTCAGAAACGCTTCTTCAACAAGTGCTTCCTGTTCAACTTCGATGTCTTCAATTAAAAATTTATTGACGATCTCAATGATTTCCTTCCTGTTCATGTTCCTTAAATTGTGCGTGCTATAGTTTTTTTAATATGAGTGCGCTGTTTGTGCCTCCGAACCCAAATGAATTGGAAAGGCAGATATTCAGTTCCCTGTCTAAAGTTTTGGCAATTATATTCAATTTTTTTGAATTATCATCGGGTTCTTCCAGGTTGATGTTGGGAGCGATAAAGGAATCTCTCATCATCAGAAGGGTATAGACGATCTCACTTGCCCCGGCCATCCAGCATTCATGTCCTGTCATGCCTTTTGTGGAACTGACAGGTGTACGGTGAGCTCCGAATATCCTGTCAATGGCAATGGCTTCATAGGTGTCCCCGATAACCGTAGAGGTTGCATGGGCATTGATGTAGTCTATAGCTCCTGCGTCCATGCGGGCATCCTTCAGGGCGCGGATCATGGCAAGTGCCGAGCCTTCATCGCTGGGCTGGGAGATGTGGGCGCCGTTGGATGAAAAACCGTATCCGGCCACCTCGGCATAAATGTGTGCCCCGCGCTTTAGCGCGTGTTCGTATTCTTCCAGAATCAGGGTGGCGGCACCTCCGCTGGGGACCAGGCCGTCCCGGTTTTTGTCAAACGGACGTGAAGATCTTTTAGGGTCATCAGCGCGTGTGGAAAAAGCACTCAGACCGTCAAAACTGGCCATGCTCAGATAACTGGTTTCCTGGGCTCCGCCACAGACTATCAAATCCTGCAGTCCCAGCCGTATAAACATGGTCGCCAGGCCAATGGTATGGGATCCGCTGGCACAGGCGGCACTGATGGTCATGTTGATACCACGCAATTTGAATATGGTGGAAAGGTTCATCGATACCGTGGAGTTCATGGACTGAAAAATGGCTCCCGAACCCATCAGGGTAGTATCTTTCTTTTCAACGCAGATCTCGTGGGATTCAATGACCGCTTTGCTTGAGGAATCGTTCCCGTACAGGATCCCGGTCTCGTTTTTTTCCAGGTAATCCATATCAATGCCTGCATCTTTGAAGGCTTCTTCCGTGGCGACAAAAGCGTATTCACCTTCTTCCGGAAGACAGGTCCTCTGTCTCCTGTTAAGGGCACCTTTCAGATCCGGACGCGGTACCATACCGGTGAGCGGGGAGCGGTATCCGTAAGCCGTTCTCAGGGGATCTGTGCCAATGCCGCACGTACCCCTGTACAGACCGTTTCGCACTTCTTCCTTATCCTGCCCGATGCACGAATAAACGCCGAGCCCTGTTATTACTACTCTTTTCATAAGCCTGTCAAGTATGCAACCCTCCGTTGACCGATAATACCTGTCCCGTAATATAAGAAGCGTTTTCACCGGCAAAGAAAAGTACGGCGGCAGCCACTTCATGCGGTTTCCCAAACCGTCCGGCCGGGATCCGGCCTTTGTGCTGTTCCGGGTCAATATCGCTTGTCATGTCAGTCTCTATGAATCCCGGGGCTACGCAATTGACTGTCACTTTCCTGGGGGCCACTTCCATGGCAAGGGACCTGGTGGCACCTATCAGGCCGGCTTTGGATGCAGAGTAATTGGTCTGTCCCTGCATTCCTGTAAGGCCGGAAAGGGAAGTTATGTTAATGATCCTGCCGTACCGTTTGGTCAGCATGTTCTTTAAGAGTCTGCGGGTAACGTAAAAGAATCCGAAAAGATTGGTCTCCAGGACATGGTTCCACTGTTCATCCTGCATGAACACCATCAGGTTGTCTTCCCTGATACCTGCATTGTTTACCAGAACGCTCACGTATTCACCGGGATGTTCCGTTTCCCAGAGGTCCAGGGCCTTGTCAACTTCATTCTTGTTGGAAACGTTAAAAGGCAGCAACTCAGCACTGCCGCCTTCAGACAGGATCAGTTCCCTGGTCTGTTCAGCGGCCTCACGGTTCCTGGCATAATTGACCAACACGGAATAACCTGCTTTTGCCAGAGACTGGCAAACGGCCCGTCCTATCCCCCGTGATCCTCCCGTAACCAGTGCATATTTCATGATCCTAAGGTTTGTTATTGATTATGTATTCTATTGTCTTTGCTATGTAAGGGTAAAGGATTTCATCTTTCTTGAAGGCCGGGAAGAAGGAACGGATCTGATCGTATACCCTGCGGGTGGCCGGGGACAGTTTGTCTTCAATACCCAGGCAGTCCACTCCCTGCATCAGGGCCATCAAATGGATGGCAGTCACCTGGAATGCATTTTCGATGACCCTGGCCGTGATCAGGGCCGAGTTGGTACCCATGCTCACCACATCCTGGTTGTCGTTGTTGTTGGGAATGGAATGGATGCAGTTTGGCATGCACAACGTCTGACATTCCGCCGTGGTGGAAGTAGCCGTAAACTGGGCTGCCTGCATCCCGTAATTCAGTCCGGGAACGCCCAGGTTGACGAAAGCAGGCAGTATCTGGTTTACCTTGTCGTGGCAAATGTAGTTCAACTGCCTTTCCATGAGCATGGTCAGCTTGGTCACCGCAATTTTCATCTTGTCCATTTCCAGGGAAATGTAATCCCCGTGGAAATTTCCCCCGTGGTATACATTTTCACTGTCGGGATCCACCACCGGGTTGTCGCACGATGAATTCAGTTCATCCATAAGCACCTTCATGGATTGCTCCAGGGTATCGGCTACCGGCCCCAGTATCTGGGGCACGCAACGCAGCGAGTAAAATGGCTGTACCTTATCCCGGAACACTTTGTCCCCGTTCACTTCTTTATTGTACAGGTAGGACTGTCTTCTTTTCAGACACTGGCTGCCGGAGAGAACTTCGGACATTTTTTCAGCAATGAAAATTTGTCCTTTATGGCGTTTTTTCCGGTTTAATTCAGGGGCCAGAAAATCATCGTAGGACCCTGCTATTTCATTGACCAGAGCCGAGGCCGTCACTGCCCATTGCATAAGCCTTCCTGCCTGCAGCAGGTTGATGAGCCCGATCCCTGTCATCACCGAGGTGCCGTTGCTCATGGACAGACCTTCGCGGATATGGATCTGCAAAGGTTCCAGACCGTTCTCCTTTATCACTTCAAGGGAGTTCCTGAACTGACCCTTGTAACGGACCCTGCCTTCCCCTGTCAGCGCCAGACCCATGTGGGCCAGCTGCACCAGGTCTCCGCTGGCACCAACCCCGCCGTGTTGCGGGATCACAGGATAAATACCCCGGTTTATAAACTCGGTCAGCAGCTGTGGCAGGGAAGGGTGGACCCCGGAATATCCCTGGACGAAAGTGGCCAGCCGGGCGATCATGGCCGCCTTGACCTGTGTGTCGGTCAACAGTTCTCCCGTACCGCATGCATGGGAACGGATCAAATTCAGCTGAAGCTGCTTCAGGTCCTTATCTTCCACACGGAACTGCGACATGGGGCCAAAGCCCGTGTTGATCCCGTAAATGACTTTTTCTTTTGAAAATTCCTTCAGAAAGTTGTAAGAACGTTCTATCCGCTCGAAAGCTTCGTCGCCCGGAGAAAGTGTCTCACCTCCAAACAAGAGATCCTCTATATCTTTAAGATTCAGCTCTTTATTGTATATCAGCATGTTGTAGTAATGCGGCTGGGTTTATAAATTTACAAAGATACAAATTTTAGAACAATCGGGAAGATCCCTTCAGTTTAATATCGGTGGAAGAAGCTCCAACCAGCAAATGCACGGTCCCTTTCTCCGTCACGAACATACCTTTGCCTGTATCCCAGTAGGCCAGGTTTTCTGCTTTCAAACACAAACCAACTTTCTTTGAAGATCCTGCCGGAACGAATACACGTGAAAAAGCGACCAGCTGCCTTGCAGGTCTTTCCACCAGGGAAGCCGGGAATTCCACGTACAGCTGCACTACTTCTTCGCCGTCAAGCTGCCCCGTATTCTTCAGCATAAACCCGATGTGTAATGAATCCCTGAACGCTTTTTCCACTTTCAGTGAGCTGTACGCAAAGTCTGTATAGCTCAGACCGTACCCGAAAGGATACAGGGGTTCCCCTCTGAAATACATGTACGTTCTTCCGTTGCGTATGTCGTAATCCATTATGGGGGGCAGGTCGGTAATGTCTTTTACCCAGGTCTGGGTGGTCCTTCCTGCGGGATTGACTTTTCCGAACAGCACATCGGCCAGTCCGTTGCCCAGCTCCTGGGAGTTGTTGGCAACATGTACAATGGCCGGGATATGTTCCTGTGACCAGTTGATGGCAAAAGGAAAACTGCTAACCAGGGCCAGCACGGTCCTGGGGTTGGCCTGCAGGACCAGTTTCGCCAGGTCTTCCTGTTCCAGGGTAAGTGCCTTGCGGTCCACGGCTTCCCGGCCGTCGCTCGGGACGGGGGAATAGAACCAGCGGGCATCGGTTCCGTAGGGATGGTTCCCGATGCATACGACGGCCACATCGGCTTTTGATGCCGCAACGACAGCTTTGTCCATGGTGTTTGACGGTTCAAAGAAAATTTCCACATCCGGTCCTACGGCATTGCGAATCCCTTCCAGTATGGTTACCGCATAGGCCGGTGTACCGCTGTACCAGTCATAAAGAACTTCGTTGGCCCGGGGTCCTATTACGGCAATGGAACGGATTTTTTCCGCATCCAGGGGAAGCAACGGCGCTTTTTCCCCTCCGGCAGGGTTGTTTTTCAGCAGAATGGCCGATTTGGCCGTAACCAGACGCACAAAGTCTTTTACCTCCTGTTTTTCCCAGGGTTCTTCAGTATCGGTAACGCCAATGCCCGTGTAAGGCTGATTTGCGTAATCTTCAGGACTGTCCAGCAAACCGAGTTTGAGTGCCACATAAAGGTTGCCGCGTATGGCCCGGTCGATATCCTCTTCGGTGAGGATCCCGTTTGTGATGGCCTGGTTGACGGCCAGCAGGTAATCATCCAGGAATTGACCTACGGTGGCCTTGACCACTGCTGCAGCCCCTTCCCAAAGGGTAGGAAAAGCTTTGTGGGCTGTGATCAGGAGCCGCAGGGCACCCCCGTCGGTGCAGATGATCCCGTTGTTGCCCCATTCCCTGCGGGTGATGCTGTCCAGGAGGGGGTGTATGGTCATGGGAATGCCGTTCCAGGCGTTGTAGGAAGCCATAAAGGCACGGGAGCCGCCTTCCGTGATACCTTTGTAAAAAGGATAGGCATAATATTCCCGGAAAAGCCTTTCATCAAAATCGGAAGAGGTGGAATCTCGGCCGTCCTCGTTGCTGTTGGCCATGAAATGTTTCATCAGGGAAGCGCTCTTCCAGTACCGGGGATGATCTCCCTGCAATCCTTTTACAAAAGCCACGGTCATCCGGGAGGCCAGGTAAGCGTCCTCGCCGTAGCTTTCCTCGGTCCTTCCCCAGCGGGGATCCCTGGCCAGGTCGGCATTCGGGGCACGCATGACCATGCCTCCCCTGGGATCTTCCTTACGTTGGGTGTAATACCTTATCTCGTGCGCTTCAATTTCGGCCACTTTCCGGATCAGGTCCGTATCCCATGTGGACCCCAGACCGTATGCCTGGGGGAAAGTGGTGGTAGGGGCATCCCGGCGGCCACCCCAGTGGGCGGGACCGCCCAGTGCCATGCCGTGAAGTCCTTCCGAATGTCCCGTGTTGCGTATGCCCAGGCGGGGTACGCCCAGGTTGGTGGACAGCAGGTTGATCTTCTCTTCTATGGTAAGCATCTCCAACAGGATATCTATACGTTCATTGTCGGAAAGGTTCCTGTCGTGGAAAGGGTGTTCCTGGCCCTTCAGGGGGGTGGTGAAAGCCAGAACGGCTGTAATAAAAATCAAAAATGTCAGATACTGAAAATGTTTCATAACTTACTATTTGCCTGCAAAAATAAGATTATATTTGCATTATGAGTTATACACCCCATGAAAACAGATACGGCTGTATGAAATACCGCCGCTGCGGGCGCAGCGGACTGCAGCTGCCTGCCATATCCCTGGGATTGTGGCACAATTTCGGAGATGTGGATGATTATGCCAACGGCCGGAAAGTCATATTGAAGGCATTTGACAGCGGGATCACACATTTTGACCTGGCCAACAATTACGGACCACCTTACGGTTCTGCCGAGCGCAACTTTGGAAAAGTCTTGCGGGAAGACCTGTCGGCATACCGGGACCAGCTGATCATATCTACCAAAGCCGGTTACGATATGTGGCCGGGACCTTACGGGAACTGGGGTTCCCGCAAATACCTGCTTGCCAGCCTGGACCAAAGCCTGGAACGTATGGGATTGCCCTATGTGGACATTTTTTATTCCCACAGGCCCGATCCCGACACACCCCTGGAAGAAACCATGGGGGCACTTGCCCATGCCGTCCACAGCGGGAAAGCACTTTACGCCGGGATATCCAATTATCCTGCCGATACGGCACGTCGGGCATTCGGCATCCTGCGGGAACTGGGGGCTCCCTGCCTGATCCACCAGCCCAAGTATTCCCTTCTGGAACGTTGGGTGGAAGACGGACTTATGGATCTGCTGGAAGCGGAAGGGGTGGGCTGCATCGCTTTTTCACCGTTGGCACAAGGCATGCTTACGGGCAAATACCTGAAAGGCATACCCGAAGGATCCAGGGCCCAAAGGGCCGACGGTGCCCTGCAGGCAGAAAACATTACACCGGAAACTCTGGAGAAGATTATCCGGTGGAACCGGGTAGCCGTGGAACGCGGTCAGACATTGGCCCAGTTGGCAATTTCCTGGCTGCTGAAAGACCTCCGGGTGACCTCGGTACTGATAGGAGCCAGGACAGTCGGGCAGCTGGAAGAAAACCTCAGGGCACAGGATGCTCCCGCATTCACTGCTGAGGAATTGCTGGCCATGCAATTATAAAACAGAGACTTATGAAGAAAAGAATATGCATTCGCACGGACCGTGGAAAGGAAGCCGTGGACGGAGCCGGTGTTAAGCTGCGCCGGGTTCTGGGATTGAAGACTGTACATCAGTATGATCCCTTCCTGATGCTGGACGGATTTGATTCAACCGATCCCGATGATTATGTCAGGGGATTTCCTTTTCATCCCCACCGCGGGATAGAAACGGTGACCTACCTTGTGGAAGGCTTAATTGAGCATATGGACAGTCTTGGGAACAAAGGTACCATTGGCGACCTGCAATGCCAGTGGATGACTGCCGGATCCGGGATCATTCACCAGGAAATGCCTAAGGAATCGCCGCGTATGTTGGGCTGCCAGTTGTGGGTGAACCTTTCCGCCAAAGAAAAAATGACACAACCTACCTACCGGGACATAGTGCAGGAAGATGTGCCTGTCATACATGCCCCCGGTGCTGTTGTAAGGGTTTTATCCGGCACATACGACAGGAAGCCGGGACCTATGGACGGGGGGTTCAGGCAGGTACAGTACCTGGACGTTACCCTCGAACCCGGTATTACATGGGATTACGATCAAACCCCCAACGACCATACATTGTTCCTCTATCTGATGGAAGGCACCCTGGCTCCGGAAGGACTGGATGGATTTGAGGAAAAAGGATGTGCCATGCTCATGGAGGCCGGGGGAAGCAGCGATGAAGAGAACCAGACAGTGACTGTACGTTCAGGTCCCGGTGGCGCTCGTTTCCTGCTCATTGCCGGCAAGCCCCTCAACGAGCCCGTTTCCTGGGGCGGACCCATCGTCATGAACACGAGGGAAGAACTGGACCTGGCTTTTCAGGAACTGGAAACCGGAACATTTATCAAACACAGGGACCCCATGTTCCTGATACTATAGTATTCCTATGCATACAGGCTGTCTGACAGGGGCGCGTTTTCCCGTATCAGTCAACAGTCCGGTCTTGATATTCCGACGGTAGATCTCAATTTGGTTTTCGTTTTTACACGAAACCAGTACCCATTTGTCATCGGGGGTGATCAGAAAATGCCTGGGATGGCTTCCCGTGGCCAGGAAGCCCTTCCTTGTCAGGGTGCCTTCATCCGGATCTACGCTGTAAATGACCATCCCGTCTCCCTGTAGCCTGGTGGAAGCGTACAGGAACCGTCCGTCACCCGAGAGGGCAATGTGGGCGCTTCCACGCGCCTGGCACGTGTCGGCAACCAGAGACTGTATCTGTTCCAGTTTCCCCTCCCGGTGGGCGAACACGGTTACCATGCCGGATAGTTCGTTGATCAGGTAGGCACGACTCCCGGATTTGTTGAATGTCATGTGCCTGGGGCCACTTCCCGGCTCCAGAACAACCGTTTGTTCCGGTACCGGAATTCCCGTTCTGACGTTTTTAAGGACATAAATGCGGTCCGTTCCCAGATCGGTGGCAAAAAGATGTTCCCCCGAGGGAGATAAAACCACACAATGAATGTGGGGAGCCTGTTGCCTGGCCGGATCGGGCCCCGATCCGGCATATCTTACCCGGCCCAGGATGTCATGGGACCCCGTATTGAAAAACGTAAGTGTACCGGAGGAATAATCGGCTGTTACCACATAACGTCCGGCCGGGTCCACGGCAAGGTGGCAGGGATCGGCTCCCGGGTTATCGATCCTCCGCAAGGCATGAATCAACCCCGTTTCCCTGTCGGTAATAAATGAAGACAGAGCGGATCCCGGACCGCTTTCGTTGACTGCATATACGATCCCGGTCAGGGGTGAAACAGCCAGGAACGAGGGATTGTCTGAGGCTGTGCTGTCCAGAAATTCAATATGTGCACCGGAAGGGTTGAACCGGCAAGTATAGATCCCGTGCCCGTTTTCCGGGGTATAGGTGCCCACCAATAAAGTCAGATCCCGGGAGCCCGGCCTGCATGAACCGAATAAAACCATGGCTATGAACAGAAAAGAAAAATGTTTCATAAGAGAACTTTTTCACAAAAATAAAAAAACCCCGTTGAAACAACGGGGCGGAACAAAAATTCATTTAACCGTTAACTTGTCAATAATCCAGCGTAAATACCTTAAGTCCGCTGTTTATCGTATTTACTTTGATCTTCAGACCTTTCACTCCTTCTTCGATGCAGGCTCCCACAAGGGGATAGGAAAGCATGGTGGTATAGTTGGTATACAGGGGATCGTTATCGGAATCGTGGCGCAGTTCCAGACAATAATATCCGTCATCCAGCGGCGTTTCACGGTTCAGGTTGTAAATTACACTGAAGGAGTGCCTGGTGGGATCCATGCCCTGTATGGATACCTGCAGGTTCAGATACCGGCTGGTCCCCATAGCGCCTCCGGCGATCCATAAATACTGCGGCTCAACCCTGTCGATTCCCAGAGTGTCGGGCTCGGCTGTGTAAATGAATTCGTCTGTATCTACCAGATGCATTTGCACGATATCAATATACTTGATCACCGGATCCTGATCCGATATTTCCTTTTCCTCGGGTGTAGTCCCGTGGAGCTGGTAATACAAAATGAGCCGTTTCCCGTCTATAGGTTCAAAATCATCGTTGATAGAGGCGTGGTTTTCGGGACAAAAAAGCAAGGAATCATCTGTAATGAAGTAAAATGGATATTCGGCACCTGCCTGCAAAACATAATTGGTAGAAATGGTACCCCAGGTGGCATAAGTGTCATCATCGGGATTCAGCCAATTGTTGCAGGAGCTCAAAGATACGATCAGGGTGGCCGCAGTGAGTACATAGGAAAGTTTCGCTGTTCTTTTCATATTTTGTTTAATTTCGTTTGCTGTTTCTGTAATTATAATTGCAGCATTTCATGATTTACTGCATCTAAGAAAGGTATTTTTTTTCAGTAAGCAGTATTGAGTACTCTTTTGCATTTATTAAATGACTGTGACCCCGGATGAAAGATAGAGAGCTTTGGAATGATATTTACAACAGGTACGCCAAACGCATGTTGATCGTCTGTATGAGGTATTCTGCGGGTCGGGAGGAGGCCGAGGACAGGATGCATGACGGGTTTATGCAGGTTTTCCGGTCCCTGGACAAGTTCACCGACAGGGGAGAAGGGTCGCTGAGAGCCTGGATGGAACGGATCATGATCAACACCTGTCTGCAGCATATCAGGAAAAAAGACCTGCTGAAGGAAAGCAGACCTGTTGAATCAGTTCCCGAACCTTCCGGAGATCCTTTCCTGGAAGCGGCTGCCGAAAGAATTCCCGTCCAGGTGCTGCAACACTTCATCCAGGAGCTTCCGGCGGGTTACCGGACCGTTTTCAATTTGTTTGTGTTTGAAGAAATGTCACATAAAGAGATCGCCCGGAAACTGGGCATTAAGGAAAAGACTTCATCATCACAGTTTTACAGGGCAAAATGCCTTCTTGCCAGGCAGATAAAAGAATATGAAAGCAAACAACGATAATTGGATCCACACCATCAGACACAGGATGGATGAAGCTTCCGTTCCACTCGATACGGGGGAGTCCTGGATGCGCATGGAGCGTAAGATACAACGCTTCTTCAGGATCAGGATGTGGAAAAGGGCCGGTCTTGCAGCCGCCTGTGCCGCCGCCATACTGGGTCCCGTGCTGCTTTTACATATCGGAGGAACCGGGGTCCCTGATCAACCGGTTCGTATAGTGAAACTACATTACGAAGGGGCCGGATTAACGTGTAAAGCCGAAAGACCTGTAAGTAAAATATCCATACTTCCCGGATCCCGTTCCGGATTTGTTGCCACGCAACCGGCACCGGATCCCGAAACAGCTCCTGCTTATGTAAAAGCAACTGCACAGGAACAAGCCCCTGTAACGGTGGCAGAAGCGGAAGCGGAAGCCTTGCCCGCCGGTGAGATCGCGACAACCCGGCCCGTTTACAATGCCGATCCCTTCGCACAGTCCACCGAACAAACAAAAAGCCGGAAAAAATTCATGGTATCCGCTGCGGGACTGTTGAATGTAAGCCGGGGAAGTGCCGCAGGGGCCCTGCCCATGAACGATCTTATCATGTCCAGCAACCGTTTGGCCACCTACGGCTTGAAGCAGATAGAAGCCGGATCGGATACCTATAATGCCTCGTTCGCTTCCTTGTCTTTTGTACAGTACGAATACAAACACCGAATACCTGTATCATTCGGAATTTACGCATCGCTACCCGTGTCTGAACACTGGTTCGTGGAAAGCGGGCTTTTTGCCACCCGCCTGGCCACGTCCATTTATTCAGAGACTTTTATGGAAACCAGGCCAAGCAATTCCGAGCCTGTTTTTATCACCGACCGGGTTTTATGGTATCTGGGAGTTCCTTTAAAGATCAGATGGAACTTTGTACAGAATAAATATTTTATTGCTTATGCCTCGGCTGGAGGCATGCTGGAAAAATGCGTTTCGTTTGATTATTCAAGAGACATGGACGATGAAAACATGCAGTTCACAACCAAACAAATCCCTTTACAATGGTCTGTAAATGCCACACTGGGAGCACAGTACAATATTTTAAGCATGTTGGGACTGTTCATAGAACCGGGTGTGTCCTTTTTCTTTGTAAATGACAACCCGGTGTATACCATACGCGGAGAAAGACCCCTGTATTTGAACCTGAATGCCGGGATACGCTTTATGTTTTAATGATTTATTTTCATTGAATACTGCAATTAATCCGATTTATTGTCATACATTTGCAACTCATATAATTTTTTATTTTTTATTTTTTATTTCAATGAATAACGGAACCGTTAAATTTTACGATGAGATCAAAGGTTTTGGTTTTATCAGGGACTCAAAGACGTCCAAAGAGTATTTTGTACATTCATCAGGGATCATTGACAGGATCAGGGATAACGATGAGGTAACTTTCGACTTGCAAGAAGGAAGAAAGGGATTAAATGCAGTAAATGTAAGACGCAGCTAATCCTGCAACATACCATTTGCAATCCCGCCGCTATGCGACGGGATTTTTTTTTATACTTTTGTAAGGATGATCTACCTTTTGGCTCATACAGACGCTTTGCCGGACAGTTTTCCGGATTTGTGCCGGGCTTTTATGCCTTTTGAGCGCAGTCGTCAAATGATGAGCTACACAAGAATATCCGACCGCAAAATGTGTGCGGCAGCTTATGTCTTGCTGGTCTACGCACTGAAAAAGGAAAAACTGTTTACGCAACTGCCCGTATTCGCTTACGGAACCGGCAACAAACCTTACCTGGTCAATTATCCCGGTATACATTTCAACATAAGCCATAGCCGGGGTGCTGTCGTATGCGTTCTATCCGGAAATCCGGTAGGCATTGATATTGAAAAAGTTACACGATACGACGACCATATGGCCCGGTATATATGTAATCCCGGGGAATACGGGTGGGTGACAGGGCTGCCCGGAATGGAGGCACAACGGTTAACGGAAATGTGGACACGCAAGGAAAGCTATGTCAAATCAACGGGAACAGGCATTGACTGCCATCCGCAACAAATGGAAAGCGGTGAAAGCCGTGTGTTTTACACAAAAAGGAATAACGATCAGTATATAATAAGTATCAGACAATGCAGCAAAAAACCTATCCCCTGACAAATGCCCAGAAGGGCATGTATTACGAATGGCAGAAAGACAAGGAACTGACCCAGTACAACAACCCCTTTCTTTATGAATTTCCCGAGACCATACAGACTCAGAAACTGCATGATGCCCTGGTAAAAACAGTTCAGGCACATCCTTTCCTGAAGCTGAAACTGAAATTGCTGGGAAACGGAGAAGTGGTCCAGTATTTCGTTAAAGAAGACCCGGTAAACATACCGGTGTACGAAACAAAGGAAGAAGGGATAAGGGAACGTCTGCTGCAAACCGTCAGGCCGTTTGACCTGTTGTCCGGAGAACCCCTGTACCGGATAGATATCTACAATACCCCGCGAAAGATTTACGTCCTGCTTGACATACATCATATTGCCTACGACGGTTCTTCCAGCATCGTGTTTCACAAGGACCTGGTTAAAGCCTACAACGGGGAGGAACTTCAGGAGGAATCCTTTACCTGCGGTGATTTTGCCTTGCTGGAAAATGAGCGTATGCAGGGAGAAGCCTACAAACGTGATGAAGCCTATTTTACCGAAAGGCTCTCAGGGGTCACTCCGGCAAAGCTTCCCATCCTGAACCGGTCGGAACAGGCCTCGGGAACACTGGATAAGGTTTCTGAATATGTTGATTATCAAAAGATAAGTGATTATTGCAAGCGCCTGGATATTTCCCCCAACAATTTGTTTGCCGGGGCCCTGGGTATCTGCATGAACCGTTATACCCGTGAGAACAAGCTTTGTTTCTGTACGGCGCACAACGGCCGGATTGACGAAAGGGTACAGGACAGTGTGGGCATGTTCGTAAAAACACTTCCCGTGGTTGTGGAAACGGATCCGGTACAAAAACTGGAAGATTACCTGAAAGGGATCCGTACCGATATGAAAGAACTCTGGACACACCAGACGTATCCTTTTGCAGATATGGTGACCCAGTTCGGGATCGCCATGGACCTGACCTACACCTACCAGAAAGGGATCCTGGAGTATTTTGAAATGCCGCAGGGGCATGTCAACATGGAATACATGCACGAAGGGTCCACACACGACAAGCTGAGCATCTATATATACCAGTTCCCCGACAACTTTGAAATACGCTGCGAATACAACAATGCCCTGTACGACAGGGATTACATGGAAGTCTTTGCCTCTTCCCTGAAAAACGCACTGGAAGAGATCCTGGCCGCCGATCCTTCGAAAACCGCCTGCTCGGCCATCACCATTGTCAATCCCGGGGAAAAGGAAAAAGTGCTGGAATTCGCCCGGGGTAACGAACTGGCTTATGACAACACCAAATCCTTCCCGGACCTGTTCCGGGCGCAAGTGGCCAAAAATCCTAATAACCCCGCGGTAAAAGACATATCCGGAACATTGACCTATGAGCAACTGGACCGGCAGTCAGACGTGATGGCCCGCAAACTGATCGCCATGGGTGTCAAACCGGACGATTTTGTGGCCGTGGTGCTATCCCGCAGGAAAGAATACGTGGTCACCGTGCTGGGGATCCAGAAAGCCCGGGCCGCTTATGTACCCATGGACAGTGAATACCCCATTGACCGCTTGCTGTATATGCTGGAAAACAGCCGATCCGCCGTGCTGGTAACGGAAAAGGAACTCTATGCCAAAAAGCGGGAAGAAGGGGATTTTCAACACCATAACGTACTTTTCCTGGAAGATATCAAACTGGATGCCCCGGTAGAAAAAGTGACCGATCTGCCCGGTCCGGACAACCTGGCCTATATGATCTACACATCGGGTTCTACCGGGAAACCCAAAGGCGTAATGATCAGCCACAGGGGACTGGTCGCCATGAGCACGGCACATGCCCATGACATGAACATGGTGGCGGGAGACAACAACATTTGCCACGCCAGTTTCAGTTTTGACGCCTCGGTACATGATATATTCCCGCCGTTATCTGCCGGAGCCTGCATACATGTGGTCCCTTCCGAAATGCGACAGGACATGGTCATGCTGTACGATTACATGAACCAGAACCGCATTACCGGGGGCACCTTCAGTACCCAGTTTGGGTTGGAACTGATCAACCAGTTTGAGCTCCCCATGAAATACATGCTGGTGGGCGGGGAGAAAATGTTCCCTGTTAAAAAGCGAAACCTGAAGATCATAAACGGCTACGGACCTACCGAATTCACGGTATGTTCGGATTACCACATAGTGGACCAGGACAAGGATACCGGGAACATTCCCATAGGACGGCCTGTTCCCAATTCCTGGTCGTACGTATTGGACGACAAGCAGCAATTGTTACCGGTCGGGGTGCCCGGCGAATTGTGCCTGGCAGGACCCCAGATCGCCCTGGGTTACTGGCTGCGGGAAGATATCACGGCAGAACGTTTCCTGCCCAATCCCCACACTACCGGGCCGGTTAATGACAAACTGTACCGCACCGGTGACCTGGTACGCTGGCGCAGCGACGGCCTGCTGGAATACCTGGGCCGGATAGATACCCAGGTCAAATTGCGCGGATTCCGCATAGAACTTGGGGAAATCGAAACCGTAATGTCCAAATTCCCGGGGATCGTATCTGCCGTTGCCGATGTCAAGGAGTTCGGGGGAGCACAGCAACTGTGTGCCTATTACCAGACGGACAACGATGTTGCCGTTTCCGAAGACGCCCTGATGGAACACCTGCGCGCCAGCCTGACCGACTACATGATTCCCTCGGCGTTGCTCAAACTGAAGGCCTTTCCCATGACGCCCAACGGTAAAGTGGACCGCAAAAAGCTCCCCATACCGCACCTGACACTCAAAGAGATCATCCCTCCGCAAACCATCATGGAAAAAGACCTCTTTGCGATCGTAGCAGAAATCCTGAAGACAGATGAATTTGGAGTTACCACCAATTTGTTGTCCATAGGACTGACCTCGTTGCTGGCCATCCGTTTTTCCGTGGTGGTCAAACAGCAGCTGGACGTCAACCTGGCAACCAAAGACATCCTGAAACTCAAAACCATCCGGTTGCTGGCCCGTTTGCTGACCGGCCAAAGGGAAGCGCCCGCCACGGAGGGTCTTAAAACGTATCCCCCGCAGGAATTTTACCCGCTTACGGAAACCCAGAAAGGGATTTATTACGACTGGGAAAAGGCCCGGGAAGCCCTGCAGTACAACATACCGGTGGCTGTTCGCGGCGGGGATCCCAAAACCCTGGATCCTGCCCGGTTGAAAGAAGCCCTGGTAAAAGTCATGGATACCCACCGGTACCTGAAAACCCGCCTGGTCTTGCAACAGGGCGAGGTCATGCAGCAACGCCGGGATGAACAGCCTGCTGAGATCCTGGTCTTGAATGGGGATGAAAGCAAAATGAAGTCGGTCATGACGGAATTCGTGCAGCCTTTTGACCTGTTCAACGACAACCTGTACCGCTTTGAAATCTATACCACCCAATCTTCCGTATACCTGCTGATGGATTTCCATCACATTGCCTTTGACGGTGCCTCCATGGGCGTTTTCCTGCAGGATTTGAAACAAGTCCTGGAAGGAAAAGAATTACTTGCCGAGTCTGTTTCCGCCTTCGATGTGTCCCTCTACGAAAAGGAAGCCCTGCAATCCCCCGCATACCGGCAGGCCGAGGCATATTTCAACGCCCTGACCGGAGGCGGGTGCACCATGTCCGTAATTCCGCCTTCGCCCAAAGTATCGGAAGAAAACGATGCCGGGGAGTATCGTGAAACTGTCTCCGGAAAGGTCATTGACGCATTTTGCCGGGATTACGGCGTGACCGCCAATACGTTTTTCCTGTCGGCCCTTTCCCAGGCAGTACAACGTTATACCCGCGAAGAACAGGTGGTCCTTACCGTTTCTTCGGGCGGCAGGTCTGATCCGCAACTTTCGCGGACCGTGGGCATGTTTGTCAAGACCCTGCCCGTGAAAACGGATATGAAACCGCAACCTTTCATTGAATTTGCCAAAGCCGCCCAGGAACAGATGTTCAATACCATGGAGCACGAGATCTTTCCTTTTACCAAAATGGTGGAAGCTTACGGGATCGTACCCCAGATCAATTATGTATACGAAGGGGGACTGGGTATAGAAATGAGCGTGGACAACGTGCCCCTGGATATCATTTTCCTGGACCTGGAAGCCGC
>LFSY01000013.1:45605-47163 GCA_001512865.1 Rikenellaceae bacterium DTU002
GCAGCTCCCTTACGACACCTCCAAAACCTTCATTGACCTGTTCCGGGAAAATGCGCGCAAATATCCCGGGAACAAAGCCGTTGCCGATAAGTGGGGGGCACTAACCTTCAGCACCCTGGATCTGCATTCAGATCGCCTGGCGGCGGAACTGGCCCTTCAGGGCGTGGTCCCGGGTACCTTCGTGGCCGTGATGATGTCCCGGCGCAAGGAATACGTGGTGGGCATCATTGCCATTCAAAAAGCCGGCGGGGCGTACGTTCCCATGGACAGCGAATACCCCGGCGACCGGTTGCTGTACATGCTGGAAAACAGCGAATCCAAAGTGCTTATCACGGAAAGAGACATATATGAGTCCAAAAGGAAGGAAGGTGATTTTCATGTGGACCATGTCCTTTTTGTGGATGAATTTGACTTTGAAAAGGAACGATCCTTAAATGTGCAACCACCTAAACCGGAAGATCTTGCCTACATGATCTACACTTCCGGTTCAACCGGGAAACCCAAGGGCGTAATGATCCGTCACCTCTCGCTGTCGGCCAAAGTTCACTGGCAGGTGCACGATCTGGAGATCACCCCGCAGGATGCCAATGTCTGTCATCCCAGTTTCAGCTTTGACGCTTCTGTTGACGATCTGTTTTGCCCGCTGGCGGGGGGAGCATCGGTACATATCTTGTCCGAAGACATACGCCAGAATATGGTGGAATTGTACCAATATACCGTGGACAACCACATCACCGGGGGATCCTTCAGCACCCAGTTTGGACTTGAATTGGTCAACCAGTTTGAACTGCCCCTGAGGTACATCATCATGGGTGGTGAAAAAATGGTTCCGGTAAAGAAACGTAACGTGCAAATAATCAACGGGTACGGACCTACTGAATTTACGGTCTGCTCCAGCTACCACAAGGTAGATCAGGATAAAGACACGGAAAACATACCCATCGGGAAACCCGTTCCCAATACCTGGTCCTTTGTGCTGGATTCCAGGCAGCAATTACTGCCTCCCGGCATTCCGGGCGAATTGTGCCTGGCAGGCCGTCAGACGGCATTGGGTTACTGGAAAAGGGAAGACCTGACCGGGGAGCGTTTCATTCCCAATCCCTACGCCCGGTCGGAAGACGACGCGATCCTTTACCGTACCGGGGACCTGGTTCGGTGGAACGCGGAAGGACAACTGGAATACATGGGCCGCATCGACAGCCAGATCAAATTGCGGGGATTCCGCATTGAGCTGGGCGAGATTGAGACCATGATGGCCAAGTACAAGGGCATTGCCTCGGCCGTTGCCGATGTCAGGGAATTCGGGGGAGCACAGCAGCTGGTAGGGTACTACGTGGTGGAGCCTTTCGGAAAAGTAAATCCGGCGGCACTCGAGGCTTACCTGCGCTCCGGACTCACCGAGTACATGGTTCCCTCGGCTTTCGTGGAAATGAAGACCTTCCCCCTGACGCCCAACGGCAAGGTCAACCGCAAACTGCTGCCCCTGCCGGAACTGGTTCGTGAACAGCCATTTGTGGCCCCCACAAACAAATTGGAGGAAGACTTGTGCAAGATCTAC
>LFSY01000013.1:47323-48501 GCA_001512865.1 Rikenellaceae bacterium DTU002
AAGGAAAGTCAGGCGAAGAAAGGACTCGGGGAGTACGATTACACGGCCATTGACAACCTGCTGTCTTCTGCTCGACCGGAACTCTGGGACGGGTATACCCCGCGGAATGTAGGGGATGCGTTACTGACGGGGGCCACGGGTTATTTGGGGATGCATTTGTTAAAAGAGCTTATAGATAAGGAAGATAACGTCATTTACTGCATGGTTCGCTCCAAAGGGGTGCTGACTCCGGAAAGGCGGTTGAAATCGCAGCTGATGTATTATTTTTCTGATACGTACGAAGAGCTTTTCGGTCGTCGCATCATACCCGTAGACGGGGACATAACCAATCCCGGAACGCTGGAATCCCTCAAAGGCATGGGGATCGGGACCGTTTACAATTGTGCCGCGGTGGTCAAGCATTACGCCGCAGGGGACGAACTGGAAAAAATCAATGTGGAAGGTGTTACCAACCTGGTGGACTTCTGCCGCAGCGACAACGCACGGCTGATCCACGTTTCCACGGTCAGTGTGAGCGGCATGCGTGCGAAAGACTCGGCACATACCGGTGTTTTGAACGAATCCGGACTGTATATCGGGCAGGAGATTGACAACCAGTACGTTATGAGTAAGTTTCTTTCCGAGCGGGTGGTGCTTCAGGCGGTAGCCGAAGGCATGGACGGGAAGGTCATGCGTGTGGGTAACCTCATGGGACGCCAGTCCGACGGGGAATTCCAGATCAATTTCCGCAGCAACGCGTTCATCAATACCTTGCGCAGCTACCAGGTTTTGGGCATGTTCCCGCTGAGCGGATTGATTGCCCCTGCCGAGGTGTCGCCCATTGACTGCGTGGCCCGTGCCGTGCATGTGCTTTCCAAAACGCCATCCGAGGTGGTGGTGCTGCATGCCTACAACAATTACCGGCTGAACATGGCCAACCTGGTGTATGCCATGAAAGATTACGGCTTTGATCTGGAGTTGGTTTCCGATGAGCGTTTCAACGAACACTTCAAGGAAATGATGCAGGATCCGGCCAAGAGCGAATACCTGGGAGGGTTGCTCCATTACGGTACGGACACAGAAAAAGTACCCGTTCCGGATGACAACAGCTATACTACTTTATTGCTTTACCGCAATGATGTACGCTGGCCGCTTGCCGATGAAGGGTACTCTTTGAAATTGATAGAAATGCTGGACGG
>LFSY01000066.1:0-1809 GCA_001512865.1 Rikenellaceae bacterium DTU002
GGGCAGCGATAGCGGGTCTTTGTCTGCAGTTCGCCTTAGCGGAGACGATTCAGATAATCCCCTGGCTTATGCAGGAACCATTGATCTGACACAATCAGCTCCCGCCCCAGGGAGCCCCTATAGCATCACCAGAACCAGTACCTCAAAATACGTGACCGTTACATTGGGCACAGCGGCTCCATTATCGTTAGAAACAGCGACCAGCGTATATATGATGATTCTGCCGGGGGCACAAAGTGAAAACTTGCAGATCGCTCTGAAAATTGGTGACACTTGGAAAGAAATGTCCAAAACACAACCGGAAGGAGGTTTTGTCCGTGGTAAGAAATACCTGGTAACGCTGAATACGGCATATGCCGGATGGAACGCTGCCATTCAGGATAGCCGTGATAGTCAGATTTACCAATATAAAACCATCGGCACCCAGGTCTGGATGACAGAAAACCTGGCGTATCTGCCATCGGTTGTTGGCCCGGGGACAGGTTCAAATTCAACGGCGTATTATTATGTATATGGTTATGATGGTTCTGATGTTGCTACAGCAAAAGCCACTGACAATTACAGTACCTATGGTGTATTATATAACTGGACGGCTGCACAATCGGCTTGTCCTTCAGGCTGGCATTTACCCAGCGATGCAGAGTGGAAACAATTGGAAAAGTCCCTTGGTATGACTGATGCACAAGCAAATTCAATTAATTTTAGAGGAACACATAATGAGGGGAATAAACTGAAAGAGGCCGGTACAGTCCATTGGAACTCTCCCAATACAGGAGCCACCAACGAAACAGGCTTTACAGCCCTTCCGGGTGGGTACCGTGCCGAGAGTAATATATTCAGCATTTTGGGTGAAACTGGAAACTGGTGGAGTTCTACTTTTTACAATTCAGATAACGCCTATTACAGGTCCATGAGCTACGTTCAAAGCGGTGTTTACAGGAGCGACGAGGGCAAAAATGAATACGGATTGTCTGTCCGTTGTGTCCGGAATTAAAAGCGCAGTCAAACTCCATTCGCATCCCAGGCATAATCTATATATTGACAGCGGAACGTGTCTCCTGAAACATCAATTTTCAGGAATCCTTCTTCCATGCCGTTTCTCGGACCGAGCCACCATCTGGCGCAGACAGCTCCTCCGGTGACGTAATGAATGCCGTTGTATAATATGTCTTCCAGCATGTGCAGGTGTCCCTGGAGTACCAGCTTTACGTTGTAATGTTCCATGAGTTCCCGTACTTCTTTGGCATTAATGATGATTTCAGAGGGGGAGAACGCGCTTGTGGGCTTCCCGAAAATCTGCTGGCCTACACTTAAAAGGGGGATATGTGTGCTTACGGCAACCGGTTTGTCTTTATGGGCCTCCAGATCTGCTTTCAGCCATTCCATCTGAAGGGAGTCAATGACACCCACATATTTTCGGTCCGGTGTAAATCCGATCCCGTCAAGAATTATAAAATGCCAGTGTTTGTAGTCAAAGGAATAATAGCGATCGCCTATCCGTTCTTCGTACATTTTCTTGCCATAGAATTCATGTGAAGGATCTATCCCGTCTGCCTGGTACAATCCAAAAACTTCGTGATTGCCGATGGTGTTGTACAAGGGCATTTCAAACCGTTTTGAAAGGCTGTCATAAAGAAAATACAGACTATCGGCTCTCCCGTAACTCGCCTGAAGAGCATCAAAAACGTTATCCCCGCCGCTAATAACAAAATCGGGATTCAGGGCGTTTATAGTGTCAATTGCCTGGGCAAAGCCTTCAGCGGCACGTAACTCGGGCTTAACGTGTATGTCGGTCATAAAGACAAAAGA
>LFSY01000066.1:1956-2393 GCA_001512865.1 Rikenellaceae bacterium DTU002
ACCACTCCCATCACTATTGCCAGTATAAGGAACAGGCCTATGTTGCCGGCTAAAAAGGCGTAGTCGTTCAGGGTGAGCAATACGTAAATGAAAGCGTATAAAAGGACCAGCAGTCCAAAAACCAGCCAGGACGTTTTTTTGTCCTTTACAACCAGGGCGGTGAAAAGAGAGATCAGGACAATGGTGGCCACGGAGGCTGCCAGGTAGGCGGCGTTGAAGCCCAGTTGTTCACTTAAGGCGGTTAAGAGAGAGAAGAAGAGGATAAGGGCCAGTGATACCAATACATAATGAATCACGGGAATGGTTTTCCTGCCCCTGATCTCAACAAAAAGAAGCACCAGAAAGGTAAGGGCAATAAAAAGTATTCCGTATCGGGCACTTCTCCAGGCTTTTTGGTAATGGTCCACCGGTTGCACCAGGTTCACCCCGAAGGCACT
>LFSY01000045.1 GCA_001512865.1 Rikenellaceae bacterium DTU002
AGGTGGCGAGCGTTGTTCGGATTTACTGGGCGTAAAGGGCGCGTAGGCGGCCCCGTGTGTCGCGTGTGAAATCCCCGGGCTCAACCCGGGAAGTGCGCGCGAAACTGCGGGGCTCGAGCGGAGGAGGGGAGAGCGGAATTCATGGTGTAGCGGTGAAATGCGTTGATATCATGAGGAACACCGGTGGCGAAGGCGGCTCTCTGGAATCCTGCTGACGCTGAGGCGCGAAAGCCGGGGGAGCAAACAGGATTAGATACCCTGGTAGTCCCGGCCCTAAACGGTGCACACTGGGCGTGGGGGGTATTCACCCCCCCCGTGCCGCAGCTAACGTGTTAAGTGTGCCGCCTGGGGAGTACGGCCGCAAGGCTAAAACTCAAAGAAATTGACGGGGGCCCGCACAAGCGGAGGAGCATGTGGCTTAATTCGATGCAACGCGAAGAACCTTACCCGGGTTTGACATGTGACTGCACGTCCCGTGAAAGCGGGATTCCTTCGAGGGTGTCACACAGGTGCTGCATGGCTGTCGTCAGTTCGTGCCGTGAGGTGTTTGGTTAAGTCCAGCAACGAACGCAACCCCTGTGGCCAGTTGCCAGCGCGTAATGGCGGGAACTCTGGCCAGACTGCCTGTTTACACAGGAGGAAGGTGGGGACGACGTCAAGTCAGTATGGCCCTTACATCCGGGGCTGCACACGTGCTACAATGGCCGGTACAAAGGGACGCAAGACCGCGAGGTGGAGCAAACCCCCAGAGCCGGCCCCAGTTCAGATTGCGGTCTGCAACCCGACCGCATGAAGTCGGATTCGCTAGTAACGGCGCATCAGCTACGGCGCCGTGAATACGTTCCCGGGCCTTGTACACACCGCCCGTCACATCATGAAAGCCGTCTGCACCCGAAGCCGCCGTCCGAACCCGCAAGGGGCGTTGGCGTCCAAGGTGTGGGTGGTGATTGGGATGAAGTCGTAACAAGGTAGCCGTAGGGGAACCTGCGGCTGGATCACCTCCTTTCTAAGGAGCAGGGGGCGCCGCGAGGCGCCTCCAGGTGGAAGGCCTCCGGCGCGAGCCGGAGGCATGGCGGCCCGCGAGGGCACGCCACAAGGACCCCGCATGGGCGCGGGTTCATCGCATCCCTTCCGGTGCGGAAGCATCGGAGCAAGACTGTCCGCAGGTCGCGAGCGCCGCCGGTGGCGCAGGTTTGGGGGCATAGCTCAATTGGTAGAGCACGTGCTTTGCAAGCATGAGGTCACCGGTTCGATCCCGGTTGCCTCCACCAGTTTCTGGTTGGTGGTCGATGGTTGAGGGTTGATGGTTTAGGCCGTCGGCCCCGCCAAAGACAAGCAGCCGGGGAATCGGGCGTGTAGCTCAGTTGGTTAGAGCGCGTCCCTGATAAGGACGAGGTCCCTGGTTCGATTCCAGGCACGCCCACCACTGGCTCACCGCGCGCGACCTTTGACATGACAGGCTTCCCGCCGCGCAAGCGGCGGGGAACCGGACCTGCGGGTCACTCCGCGGGATGTTCTTTGACAACAGCATAGTTCTGGGTAGAAGTTGCAACGCCGGTCGGGACTTTGGTCCCGGATCCGGTCAAGCGTATACGGGCACACGATGGATGCCTTGGCACCAGCAGGCGATGAAGGACGCGGCTTGCTGCGATATGCCCCGGGGAGCCGCGAGCAGGCTTTGATCCGGGGATCTCCGAATGGGGAAACCCGATGGGCGTCTGGCCCATCACCGCGCGCTGAATACATAGGCGCGCGGAGCGACACCGGGGGAAGTGAAACATCTCAGTACCCCGAGGAGCAGAAATCAACACGAGATTCCGCGAGTAGTGGCGAGCGAAACCGGAAGAGGCCAAACCACGGGGCTTGCCCCGTGGGGTTGCGGGAGCGCGATGTGGCATCGCCTCTGCATAGTCGAACGGTCTGGAAAGTCCGGCCAGAGCGGGTGAAAGCCCCGTAGACGAAATGCAGTGGCGGCCTAGCGAATTCCCAAGTAGGACGGGACACGTGAAACCCCGTCCGAATCCGGGGGGCCCACCCCCCAAGCCTAAATACTCGCTGGTGACCGATAGTGAACGAGTACCGTGAGGGAAAGGTGAAAAGAACCGCTGCTAGCGGAGTGAAAGAGACCTGAAATCGTGTGCCCACAAAGCTGTAGGAGCCCCGCAAGGGGTGACTGCTTGCCTTTTGCATAATGAGTCCGCGAGTCACGGTGGGCGGCGAGGTTAACCCCTCCGGGGGGAAGCCGCAGCGAAAGCGAGTCCGAAATGGGCGCCCGAGTCGTCCGCCGTGGACCCGAAGCCCAGTGAGCTACCCTTGGCCAGGTTGAAGCCTCGGTAACACGAGGTGGAGGACCGAACCGGTGACCGTTGAAAAGGTCTCGGATGAGCTGAGGGTGGGAGTGAAAGGCTTAACAAACTGGGTGATAGCTGGTTCTCCTCGAAATGCCTTTAGGGGCAGCCTTCGCGATTGCACGCGACGGGGGTAGAGCACTGAATGGTCTAGGGCCCCTACCGGGGTACCGAAGCCTCTCAAACTCCGAATACCGTCGCCGTCACGCGGGGAGTGAGACTGTGGGGGCTAAGCTTCATAGTCGAAAGGGAAACAGCCCAGCCCGCCGGCCAAGGCCCCGAAATCCGGTTGAGTCACTAAGGATGTGGAGTCTCGCAGACAGCTAGGATGTTGGCTTAGAGGCAGCCATCATTTAAACAGTGCGTAATAGCTGACTAGTCGAGAGATTCCGCGCCGAAAATGATCGGGAGTAAACCGGATGCCGAAGCCGCGGATCCCCGTAAGGGGGTGGTAGAGGAGCGTTCCGCACGGATCGAAGCGCAAGGGGAACCGAGCGTGGACTGTGCGGAAGTGACTATGCGGACATGAGTAACGAAAAGTGGGGTGAGAATCCCCACCGCCGGAATTCCAAGGTTTCCCGGGGCAGGTTCGTCCTCCCGGGGTTAGTCGGTGCCTAAGGCGAGGCCGAAAGGCGTAGTCGATGGACAACGGGTCAACATTCCCGTACTGCCGGTGAGAGTTCGAGCGATGGAGCGAGCAGGAGGCTACCCCCGCGACCTGATGGATGGTCGTCCAAGCCCCGAGGGGGCCCGCGCAGGCAAATCCGCGCGGGCAACCCCGATGGGTGATGGTGAGCGCCCCGCGAGGGGCGCGAAGCGGGAGATGCCCGGCTGCCAAGAAAAACTCCTAGTGATCGAGCCGGCAACCGTACCTAAACCGACACAGGTGGAAGGGTACTAGTATACCAAGGCGCGCGAGAGAAACCTCGTTAAGGAACTCGGCAACATGACCCCGTAACCTAGGGAGAAGGGGTCCCCCGCGAGGGGGCGCAGTGAACGGGCCCAGGCGACTGTTTAACAAAAACACAGCACTCTGCCAACACGCAAGTGGATGTATAGAGTGTGACACGTGACCAATGCCGAAAGGTCAAGGCAAGGGGTCAGCCGCAAGGCGAAGCTCCGAACCAAAGCCCCGGTGAATGTCGGCCGTAACTATAACGGTCCTAAGGTAGCGAAATTCCTTGTCGGGTAAGTTCCGACCTGCACGAATCGTGTAACGATCTGGGCGCTGTCTCAACGAGGATCTCGGTGAAGTTGTAATGGCGGTGAAAATGCCGCATACCCGCAGAAGGACGGAAAGACCCCATGAACCTTTACTGTAGTCTGGCAGTGGCGTCTGGTCATCCATATGTAGCATAGCTGGGAGTCTCGGAAGCGGA
>LFSY01000107.1 GCA_001512865.1 Rikenellaceae bacterium DTU002
CACAACGACCCTGCCGGATTTTCCGCGCGCCTGTGCACCCTTCTGGATTCCCGGATCAACACCGGCTACAAATGCTTCCCCTCAAATTACATCGCCCATGACCTGCTCCACGGCACTTCCGCCAACAGTGAACGTTACAGCCCTCAGGATAAAGACGCCTTTATACGAAGGCTGGATAAACTTGCAGGGTCCCACGTACAGGAAAAAGCGCGGGAGATCTATTTGCGCATATACGCAAATCCTGTGCAGAATCTCCGGGATTCTGCGCCATTTGCAGGGCGTTAAAAATCCAACTATCTATTGATCAGAATTTTGCGATTTTCTGCTGTTGCGTTTGGCGCAGAATCTCGGAGATTCTGCGCCATCCCGGGCGCTCGGAGAGGTGGATGGCCGGCACGCGGGTCTGGATCGCAATTTGTGCTACGTTGTTCAGGGTGATTCCTTTGCCGGCCATAATGGTGATCCTGCCCGCTGCTTTCTCGACAAGTTGTTTTAAAACAGGTATCCCTTCTTCTGCAGTTGGGGCTTGTCCTGAAGTAAGCAGTGTGTGAAAACCCATTGATATAAGGATTTCCAGTGTTTCCAGCGGATATTTGCATTCATCGAAGGCCCTGTGAAAGACGATTCTTAACGGCCGGGCAGTGGCATGGCCGAAAGAAGTCTGTTCCCTGCCGCTGGGAAGTGGGGCACTGCCGGTGTCGAGTGGAGCAGTGTCGGAGTCCAGTGGGGCACTGCCGGTGGCTGTGCGGATCATTTGCCGGAGGGCAGGGAGGTCCGGGTTGCCGTCGGGGGTGAGTGCGCCGATGACTACGCCCCGTACCCCGACCTGGCGGCACAGGCGGATGCTTTGGCACATGGCGTCCACCTCGGCTTGTGAATAACAAAAATTGCCGGGACGGCACCGGATCAGCACATGGGCACGGTCCAGGAAGCTTTTGCCCGATAGTTGCAAAGGATTGTCCGAGAAAGGTGTGGTTTGGGTCGGATTGCCCAATGAAGGTGCCGTTTGGATTGGATTGACGGTAAGAGGTTCTTTCAGGGCCGGATCGTCGCGAAGGCGGGAGAGCCAGACGGGGGTGAGGCCTCCGCATTCAAGGGCCGAACACAGCTCGACCCTGTGCGCCCCTGCCTGTAACATGGCCTGAGCGCTTTCAATCGAGGTGCAGCATGCTTCAAGGAGTATCATGATTATGTGTGATCTTTGAACAAATTTAGAAAAATATGGAGTTTTTTTGCAGTTAAAAAATTTATGGCTACTTTTGCAGCCCCTGATTCGTTAGCTCAGCTGGTAGAGCACAACACTTTTAATGTTGGGGTCCTGGGTTCGAGCCCCAGACGGATCACG
>LFSY01000043.1 GCA_001512865.1 Rikenellaceae bacterium DTU002
GACTTGTTTGGTATGCAGATAGACAATGTTCCGGCAGGTTTTATTTCAAAATGGGGTGTTTATTTTGAACATATCAATACTGTTTCCGTTGGTCCATTGATAGTTGGCATCCTGAGCATTGCCATTATTGCGCTCTTTCCAAGGATAACTAAAAAAATNNCCGGGATCTCTGGTTGCCATCATATTCATGACTCTTGGTGTCTATCTTTATAGAAGGCTTACGGGAGACTCTTCCATAGAGACCATCGGAGACCGTTTCATCCTGGGAGCATCCCTGCCTCAGCCGGGAAAGATCTCCATCAGCATGTCCACTATCAATCAGTTGCTTTCCTCGGCCTTTACGATCGCAATGCTGGGAGCCATTGAATCGCTGCTGTCTGCGACAGTTGCCGACGGCGTTACAGGAAAGCGTCACAATTCAAATACGGAGTTGATCGCACAGGGAGTAGCCAACATGGTGGTTCCCATCTTCGGAGGGATACCCGTCACCGGGGCCATCGCACGTACCATGACCAATATCAACAACGGAGGGAAAACCCCCGTAGCAGGAATCATACACGCAATGGTACTGCTGCTCATACTTCTTTTCCTCGGCCCTCTGACAAAACATATTCCCATGGCCTGCCTGGCAGGAGTCCTGATCATTGTTGCCTACAATATGAGTGAATGGAGAACCTTCCTATCCCTTATGAAAAATCCCAAAAGCGATGTAGCCGTACTGCTGGTAACTTTTATACTTACCGTATTCTTTGATCTGACCCTCGCCATAGAACTGGGTTTGTTACTCGCCATGTTCCTGTTTATGAGGCGGATGGTGGAAACAACTAAGGTTTCTGTGATGAAAGATGCCGTGGATCTGAGTCACGAAAGTGATGTCCATGAGAGAGAGGAAATCCTGATCATCCCGGAGCATGTGGAAGTATACGAGATTGACGGACCTTTTTTCTTTGGAGTGGCCAGCAAGTTTGATGAATGCATGAAACAGATGGGGGAAAAGCCAAAAGTACGGATCATACGTATGAGGAAAGTCCCTTTTATGGATTCTACGGGATTACATAACCTGGATAACTTGTTGCGGATGTCCGGGAAAGAAGGTATCCAGATCGTGCTCTCCGGGGTCAACAAGAAGGTCCATGGAGTGCTTGATAAAAGTGGTTTGACAAAAAG
>LFSY01000034.1:0-6570 GCA_001512865.1 Rikenellaceae bacterium DTU002
TCAATAAGCTTTTCCACTCCGGGGACGATGCAGTCCAGGGCGCTTTGTCCGGGATGGCCTTCCCGGTATATGATATCGGGTACAAAGACCAGGTATTCATTGCTGACAAAGAAGGGTATGTTGATCGTGGACCGGCTGGGGGCGGGCGATTTGTAGGTATACAGTGTGTGTGAATTTCTTTCGTAGAAGTAAACCAGCATGGGGTACTTCCTGGCCGGATCAAAATTTTCCGGTTTGTAAAGGATCCCTTCCAGCTCCCGGCCAAAGGTAGATTTCCAGCGGATCAGTTCGGCAGTTCCCCAGTTATAAAGCTTTTGCTGCGGATTGATGTCGGTGATCTTTTGCTGTGTTTTGAATTTGTCTTTGGTGATCCAGACATCGGGAGAGTTTTCAAAATTATGCTTAATGTAGCAGATTACACCGCTTTCTGTTGACCGGTTGAGGTCGTTGAAGGTCATGGGCTCTTTGATGCATGCCTTCATGGCATCATTTTTCCCGGACTTCCTCCGTGCGGTCTTCGTGTAATAAACCCCGTTTTCTTTTGTCTTTTCGTCGAATGCCGAGAAATACACAGTCGCCCCGGCTTTGATGGTTTCTTTTTCCAGCCGTCTTACGCCCGGAGGATATACGACATAATCCGGCCTTGCTATCCGGAAGGTGATCTCTTCCCGGCGTCCCAGCCCTTCTGTCAAAGCCACCGGAGGTGTTTGCCCGGAAGGATCGATCTGCCACACGTCGTACCGGTCGTTGAGGTAAACCGCCTTGTCTCCTTCTGCCCAGGCACTGTAACCGTACGAGCGTGCCATTTCAGGTGTGTCGTGGAGTTCGTTGGCAAAAGAAACGGGCATGTCCGGGGTAATGCATACGATTTTCTTGTTGGCCCGGTTGTAGGAATACCAGAGGGAATCCAGGTTGTTGTACCAAACCAGGTATTTGCCTTCGGGTGAAGCGCCTACGTTGGAGATGTAATGATCCTTAAGCACGAGTTCGGAAGTGCCATCGGTAACGTTAATAATATACAGATCCGCCCTGGGGTCCGCACTCCACATGGATTCCAGTTGATAATTGTAATCGCTGACCGAGTAGCCCCAGTCGGCATCATGTTCACATGGGACATGCACTTGCGGGTATTCTTCTTGGGCCAGTTGCCTGATCTCCTGCTCTTTTCCCAGATCTGCCACGCACAGGTAGGATTTTTCCAGTTCCCGTTTCAGGTTGACCAGCTGTTGTGGCTGGACATAATTGTCCCTGTAATGCCAGATGTCCAGCCTGGCAATATCTGCCTCTAAAAGAGTGGTGTCTTTAACCGGACGTACCGGGGCAATGCCAAAGAAAATCCTGTGGCCGGATTTGCTGAAGACCGGTTCCCTGTTGTCACTGATCTGCCAGCCGTCCTTCAGGTTTTCATTTTCTATAAGCACTTCCGCCCTGGGAAACCCTTCTGTGTAATAAAAGATACTTGCCGAGTCGTTGCCGGTTTTTGTGGAATCCGGTTTAACCAGGAAGGCCAGGTGCCTGTTGTCCTGACTGATGACAGGTAATTTCACGGTTTGGTCGGAATCGGATGTATAAATGGTTCTTAGTTCCTTGTTTTTTGGTGTGTACATGAACAAACCGGCATCAAGCAATGAATCTTGTAAACCGGGCCTCCTTACCAGGAACAGGGAATCCCCGCCAAGGCTGAAACTGTATTCAGATACTGCTTTAAGGGTGTCTGTTGTTCCCGATTCAAGATGAAAGACCATCAGGTCACTTCCCGCTTTCTTGTCTTTTTTGACAGGCTCTTTGCCTTTGGTCGTATCGGCAGGCATTTTGGTCTGGTAGGCTATGTATTTGTTCCCGTATAACCCTTTCTTAAAGGATTCCAGGAAAGGGTGTTTGACCAATTCCCCGGTAAGACAATTGTAAATGCCGAGTGTATCTTTGGGCATCTGGTCCGGTTTGAGTTTTTTGCGTTGTGCNNTCCTTCGTCTCGGCAAAAAAAGGCTTTATGGATGCGATCAGGTATTTTCCATCGGGTGTCAATACGGGTCGTTCAGCCCGTTGAACGGACTTTTTTTCCAGGGTTTTGGAATTCAGTACTTCAACGTAACCGTCTCCTTCCTGTTCCCTGACCGTGTATGTTATGAATGTTCCGTCATCGCTCATGGATATGGAGCCGACGCTTTTCCAGGAGTCGTAAACACTGTGATCCAGTGGCTTTTTCTGCGAGTATACAGAATTTGCAAAAAGAAGCAGAAATAAAGTAACCGTGATTTTTTTCATTTGATCTATGTATGGTTGATGAGTCTCTTTTACAAAAGTAATCCAAAACTATGAAGCTTTTATGAATCCCTGATCTTCCCGACCATCCGGCGCAGAAACGTATAGGAAGCGATCCCCACCAGGATGTTGGCGGTAAATCCGGCCCACATGACGCCATTGAGTCCGATCAGGGCCGATCCCAGCAAGGCCAGCGGCACAAAGAGACCCATAGTCCTGATGGTAATGAAGAAGACTGACGGGTACGGTTTGTTGATGCCGTTATAGGCGGCCGTGCTCAACATGACCAATCCCTGGAATCCGTAACTGGCCCCTATGATCAGAAAATACTGCCGGGCAATGGATATTACCTGCTGGTCATTTGTAAAGACAGATGCGATGGGGACAGCCAACAGGAGCAGCAGGACGAAAACCAGCCCTCCCCAGGATACCGAAAAGCGGGATGCATAGCTGAGGGCCTTTAGGATCCTGGAAAATTGATTGCGACTGATGTTCTGACCCATGAAAATGATCATGACCGAGCCTAAAGCCGAGATGACCATCAGGGCGAACATTTCCACGCGGGAGGCAACTCCGAAGGCGGCGACGGCTTCTTTTCCGTAGGAAGATACGATCCTGGTGATCACAGCCAGCGACAACGGGGTGATCAGCAGTCCCAATGTCGCCGGTCCGGCTATGTAGAACACTTTTTTCCAGACCCCGGCTATTTTTTTCAGGGATCCGGGATGCAGGGTGATGATCTTTTCTCGTTTAATCAGAATGATCAGAATGATGACCATACTTACGCTCCGTCCGATGACTGTGGCCAGCGCGGCCCCTTTAACGCCCATCTGCGGGAAAGGTCCGTATCCAAAGATCAGCAGGGGGTCCAGGATGGTATTGATCACGGCAGATGTCAGCATGATCATACCCGGAGTGAAGGTGTCCCCGGTAGCCCTGACAATATTGTTTCCGACCATCGGAAGGACCACAAAGGGCAATCCCAGGTACCATACCGACATATAATCGTAAATGTATTCCAGGATATCCTCCCCGGCACCCAGAAAAGTAAAAAGTGGTCTGATGGTGAGCAAGCCGGCCGCTGCAAAGACAATCACCACCAGAACACCCAAAATGAGCGCACTGGTGGCCATGGTCCTGACCTGCTCTTTGCCTGCTGCAATCACATTTCGCGAGATCAGGGAACTGGTCCCGATCCCGATTCCCTGAGAAATGCCGTTGAGGAACATAATCACAGGAAAGACAAAGCCTATGGCGGCCAGGGGTTTGACGCCCATCTTGCCCAGGAAATAGGTGTCTACCAGGTTGAAGATCACCATTCCCAACATGCCAAACAGCATGGGCCAGGTAAGCGAAATCAATTGTTTGCCGATATTGCCGCCGGTCAGATCCCGGTTCAGGTGCCCCATAGGTTTTTTTGAATTTTCAGGCTGCTAGTTACTCAAAATCCGTGAATGGACAAAACAAAATTTTTTTGTATATTGCATAAATTCTAAACTATAACTAAAAATATAAATTTATGGGAAAAGAAGCCATTAAAGTATCATCCGTAGATGTTGACAAACTTATTGAAATGTTGAACGCCGCCCTTTCGGAAGAATGGCTGGCATATTACCAATACTGGATCGGCGCAAGGCTTATGGAGGGTCCCATGAGGAGCGAGGTGGAACCTGAATTGCTTGTACATGCAGATGAAGAACTGGGCCATGCCGTATTGGTGGTGGACCGGATCATTCAACTGGGAGGTACTCCCGTGATCAATCCCAGGGACTGGACTAAACATGCCGGCTGTGCTTACGAGGAACCTTCCGATCCATACATTGAAAGGATTCTGCAACAAAACCTGGCAGGAGAAAGATGTGCCATCAAAAGGTACCAGGAGATCGCAGACTTCACGGCCGGGAAGGACTTCGCCACGCACCAGATGGCGGTGCAGATCCTGAACGATGAGCTTGAGCACGAAAATGACATTGAAGACTGGATCACAGATCTGGAGCGGATGAAGGAAGAGTGGCGCAAGATCAGGCTCTAGAAGGGTATGATCTTCAAACTGAAAAAGGGCAGGGGCATTTTTGATGCATCTGCCCTTTTGGTTCAGGGATGTATTTATCCCGTTCAGGCACCCGATCTGACGGCTCGGCAACATTCTTTTTTCTGCCGGAATTCATTTTTCTTCTTTTGTACGTCATAAAAAAAAGAAAAATGAAAAAAACAATTTTACCGATCATTGCCCTGATGGGCATTTGCTTGTACGGGAATGCGCAAAATCTTACTTTCCCGGACATCCCCCGTCAACTTCCCCGGGATCTGACCCTTGATCCGTGTGTTGTACGTTCCTATGAAATGGTCACGGAATACCAGGATTACGATCTGAAAGGCAACTTTCAAAGAAAAACCAGGATCACTGCCGGTTATACCAGTGGTTTGGAAAACGGGACGACTGTCCGCTGGAACAATGTCTTTATGGCGCAGACTTATGAAGAATATGCGGATTTTTCAATGGGGACAAAACAAGAACTGATGGAAGGGTTTTCATACGCTCCTGCCGGAAACATTGAAAGTAGCACTTTCTTCGACGGCATCCCGGGGGCCGATATCATGCATAAAAACCTGGTCTGGGACATGGTGGCCATTGAAGGCTTTGCTTACTGGTATTGGGATGATTTGCGTATGAATGTCGAATACAAAGCCGGGAGCCTGAATGCGCCTGTGGACCTGGCCGGAGATGGAACGTTCACCAATAAAGACATCCGGATCCAATGGATAGGAATTACCGTTATAAATGGTGAGATTTGTGCTATAATAAAGTATTATACCATGAATAACCTGCTGAATGTCAAAACCGGAGATATTTCCGTCACTGGCAGAAGTCATTACTGGGGAGAGGTTTACGTGTCATTGCAGGATAAAGAGATTGAGTTCGCAACCCTGTTTGAAGATGTGATCACAGAGGTGGTTATGCCCGGACAACCCGATTTTTCAGGCTATACGGTCAGGTATATCACTTTAAAACGGAAATCATGAAATGGAATAATCATAAGGAAAAAGTTTTCTGGATCCTGTATCATGCCGGATTTGTGTTGTTTGCTGCAGGAACCGGCATGTTGATGAAGTACCTTCAGACCGGGGACGCACTTCATCCCACCTGGGTGGTGTCAGCTGCCGTAATCTATATCATGTCCTCATGCATCGGGTATCTGGCGGTATTTATGGTCAGAAAAGCAGAAAATTACGATCATAACAAACTCAAGAAAAGACTCCTTCCTTTACTCGTTCTGTTCTATGCTGCTTCTTACCTGATTGCCAACCTGGCCATCACCCTGGGTGCGCTTGGGTGGTTTCTTTATATTGGCAGGGATATGAAAGAATTTTTGCCCCATCTTTTTCAAAATGAATTGAATTTCGGGAAAGGAAGTTTCTTTATCTGGCTCATGGTCTTCACCATCTTTTTCTTTTATTTTCTTTGGAGAAAATCGGTTACGCGTGAACAGTCCCTGATGGAGGAATCTCTCAAATACAGATACAATACCCTCAAGGCACAGGTCAATCCCCATTTTCTTTTCAACAGCCTGAATACACTCTCCGAACTCATATACAAAGAACCTTCAGTGGCAGACAATTATCTACAGAAGCTGGCATCCGTGTACAGGTACATACTGGATAACGAAGAGAACAGCCTGGTGCCCCTGGAAAACGAACTCGCTTTTGTAGAGGATTATTATAATATGCAGAAAGAAAGGGGGACGGATAAAATTATACTAACCGTTGAACGGTATAACAAGGGATCATTTCTGGTCATTCCGGTTTCCATCCAGATGCTTTTGGAGAATGCGCTTAAACATAATGCCGCATCCAAAGATTCCCCGTTGGACATCAGGATTGCAATAAATCATGAATCTATTTCCGTTTCCAACAATATCCAAAGAAAGCAGGTAATGGGCCAATCTACAAAAACAGGCCTTAAGAATCTTTCGGAAAGGGTTCGTCTGATCACGGGAAAAGAAATGGAAATCAGTGAAAAAAACAATACCTTTAAAGTGACAATCCCATTGATATCAGATCACAAATGAAAGTGCTGATAATAGAAGACGAAAAACATGCTTCCGACAGGCTAATCAGGTTGTTGGCCGCTGTAGAACCTTCATTTGCCGTCACCGGTGTTCTGGAATCTGTGGAATCTTCCGTTAACTGGTTCCTGGCAAATCCCAGACCGGATTTGATTTTCATGGACGTTCAGCTTGAAGACGGACTGTGTTTTGAAATCTTCGATACAATTGCTCTGGAGACACCGGTGATCTTTACAACGGC
>LFSY01000034.1:6741-55505 GCA_001512865.1 Rikenellaceae bacterium DTU002
TTTTTCAGGATCAACCGGAATTGCATAGTTCATTTTGATGCTATAACAGATATGGTGATCTATTCTTCCAACCGGCTGAAAATTTCAGTTGACACCATGCCCGACATGGACAATCTGATCGTCAGCCGGGACAGGATCGCAGCCTTTCGCAGATGGATTGACAGATAATTCTGTTAACTTTGTCTGTTATGTGTTTTCAGACAGAGTTGTCCTTATCATACAAACAGTTGGAGAACAGGTTCAATGCCCTGTTCAGGGATGGAACGGATTATAAACCGGGAAGGTATTCCGGTTTTTCCCATCCGCGAACGCCTGTTATTGCCAACCGGGATTCCGTTACACTGCAAATGATGCAATGGGGACTTATCCCCACCTGGGCAAAAGATACGGAGATTAAAAAATATACGCTGAATGCCCGCCTGGAAACATTACGCTCTAAACCTTCTTTCAGGGATTCTGTTTCCCAAAGATGTCTGGTGGCAGCCAATGCCTTTTATGAATGGCAGTGGCTGGACCCGAAAGGAAAAAGCAAGAAAAAATATGTATTGACGCTTCCCGAAGGAGAAACATTCGGGCTGGCAGGATTGTGGAACACGTGGACTGACAGGCAATCGGGTGAAGTTGTAGATTCCTACACAATCATAACTACAGAAGCCAATGATCTGATGTCCCGGATCCATAATTCAAAGAAGAGGATGCCCGTGATCATAGACAGGGAATATGAAGAGCAATGGTTGGAAACCGGAGAAATGAGAATGCAGAACGACCGTTTGGAGGCATCGCGGGATCCTTTGCTGAATATTCCGGGTATCGGAAAGAGTATGGCAGAGGATTTGCGGGTACTAGGAATTGAATCCGTGTCTGACCTTACCGGAAGAGATCCGCAGCAAATGTACGACCGGTTGTGTGAAATAAGGAATACCGTACTGGACCGGTGTGTGTTGTATGTGTTCCGTTGTGCAGTGTATTATGCCGCGACAAATAAACCTGAACCGGAAAAAATCAAATGGTGGAATTGGAAAAATCATGAAAACGAACCAACAATTTTTAGAGAAAGCAATTGACCAGGCATTTACAGGTATACAGAACAATGAGGGAGGACCTTTTGGAGCCGTTATTGTAAAAGATGGAAAGATTATCGGAACGGGACGCAACAGGGTCACGTCATCCAATGACCCCACGGCTCATGCAGAGATAGTAGCCATAAGGGAAGCCTGTCAGGCAACCGGCAATTTTCACCTGGAGGATGCCGTAATCTACACCAGCTGTGAGCCTTGTCCCATGTGTATGGCCGCCATATACTGGGCAGGTATCAAAACCGTCTGGTACAGTGCAGGCAGGGAAGATGCCGATCGGATAGGTTTCGGGGATAATTTTATTTACGAGGAACTGAAATTGCCTCCTGAAAGAAGAACCGTTGCCATGCACCGGCTGGAGGTGTCCCGTGCCAAAGAACTCTTTGAGACATGGGAAAACAAACAGGACAAAGTGTTATATTAAATCTTGATATTATGAAAATAGGTATTGTTATTTGTGACAGGTACCGCAGTTGTGCCGGCGGAAAATGCCTGAGGGCCATGAGAAACCGTGAAGGGGCGTTTTCAGTTTACGATAAAGACATGCCTTTGGAAGTTGTAGGGTATACCAGTTGCGGAGGTTGCCCGGGAGGCAACGTGGAATACGTTCCCGCAGAAATGATCAAAAACGGGGCGGAAGCCATTCATCTGGCAACCGGGATGCTGGTAGGTTATCCCCCTTGTCCCCGAGTAGGTTATTTTAAGAAATTCATTGAAGAAAAGTATAAGATACCTGTCATAACAGGCACGCATCCCATACCCATGAATTATTACATTACCCATTCCAACCTGGGAACGTGGAACAATCCGCACTGGAAAGAGTTGCTGAAACCCGTTTTACAGGATGATGCCATGAAACTGGCTTACGACTGATAAAAGAATTCCGTATGTATAAACATATATTTGGTCCCGTACCATCGCGGCGTTTGGGCATGTCCCTGGGGGTGGATATGGTTCCCAAAAAAGTCTGTTCTCTCAATTGTGTGTATTGCGAGGTGGGCCAAACCACGTTGCTTACAACACAAAGGAAGGAGTATGTTCCCGGGGGGGAGGTCATTGAAGAGTTGAAAGATTTTTTTACGCACCATCCCGATCCTGAATATATCACATTTTCGGGATACGGAGAGCCGACATTAAACAAAGCCCTTGGAGGCGTGATCGCTTACCTGAAAAGGGAAAAACCCGGGGTGCCGGTTGCCGTACTGACCAACGGAACTATGTTCAGTGATCCTGAAGTGAGGCAATCGCTGCTTCAGGCAGATCTGGTGCTCCCGTCACTGGATGCTGCTACAGAAGCGGTTTTTAAAAAGATAAACAGACCGGCCGGTTCGTTGGATCTGTTGCACTACATTGAAGGTCTGATTGCTTTCAGGAAAGAATTCAGGGGAAACATCTGGCTGGAAGTATTTATCCTCCCCGGTTACAACGACACTATGGCCGAACTGGAGGCTCTGAAGCAAGAGATCCTTAGAATACGGCCCGATACCGTTCAACTCAACACGCTGGACAGGCCCGGGACCGAAGCCGGTCTTCGGAGCGCCACACGTAAGGAATTGGAAAGCATAAAGGATTACTGGGACATACCCGGAACAGAGATCATCCCGTCCCCGGCCGGAAGAAAGAATGCCACTGCCTACAGGGAGGATGTCCGGAATGCCATTATGGAAACAATCAACCGCCGGCCTTGTACCCTGGATGATATTTCTCGCATTACGGGACTTCACGTGAACGAGATCAACAAATACCTGGATTCCCTGGAGGCGACTGGGGTTGTCAGAACCGAAAGACAGGACAGGGGACTGTTCTATATGCCTGCAGGAAGAAATTGATAATAATGCAACGCAGAACATGAGGAAAAGTTATGGAAAGTATTGACAGATGGGTTGAAAGAATTATCATAAGTTTGGGCGTGTCTGAAACAACTGCCCCCTATATAAGATTGCTGGCACTGCTGGTGATCGTCGGTCTGCTGGCATGGTTGTTCTTTTATATCACAAAACGGATCGTCAACGGGGTTCTGTCCGGATATGTTAAGAAAACACGTGCGACCTGGGATGACCAACTGATGGACAACAAGGTGTTTTCAACCCTGGCCCATATTGTTCCTGCCATCATCATAAAGGGAATTGCGCCCGTTTTGTTCCGGGATTTTGAGAAAGTACTTCCCTTTGTAATCAAACTCACGGACAGTTACCTGATCATTGTTATCCTGATGGTAATAAGTGCATCGCTCAGGGTGGCAGAAAAAGCGCTGGCTAAATCTAAAGCATTCACAGACAAACCTCTGTCCAGTTATTTCCAGCTGATCAGGATCATCCTTTATATTGCAGCAGGAATACTTGTTCTGTCCATTCTGATGGGGAAATCCCCTGTTTATTTTTTGAGTGCGTTCGGTGCCATGACGGCTATCATCATGCTGATATTCAAGGACACCATCCTGGGGCTTGTGGCCAGTGTGCAGATATCGGCCAATGATATGGTACGGGTGGGAGACTGGGTGGAAATGCCAAAATTCAACGCAGACGGAGACGTTCTGGCTATTAACCTCAATACGGTCAAGGTACAGAACTGGGACAAAACGGTTACCACCATTCCCACGTATTATTTTATTACGGACAGTTTCAAAAACTGGCGTGGCATGCAGGAAAGCGGAGGCAGACGTATAAAACGGGCGGTGTACATCAATGCACGGACTATAAAATTCGTGGATCCCGATACCCGGGAAAAGTATCTGCGGTATTATTTGTTGAAGGACTATATTACGCAACGTCAGAAAGATATTGACCGTCACAACAAGGAACACAACATAGATACTTCGGTCCTGATCAACGGAAGGCGCATGACCAACCTGGGTGTTTTCCGTCATTACGTGGAATCCTATTTACGCAACCATCCCGGGATAAGAAAGGACATGACCTTAATGGTGAGACAGTTGAATATTGAGGATCGTGGTATACCCATAGAGATATACTGCTTTACCACTACTACGGAATGGGTGAAATACGAAGAGATCCAGGCCGATATATTCGATCATTTACTGGCCGCCGTTTATTTCTTTGACCTGGAAATATTCCAGCAACCCGGCGGAAGCGACATAACCCGGGCCTTTACCGAAAGAAAAACTTAGAGTACAAATCATAAAATTGTTTGTATGGATTGGCACGCTATATAAATTCCGGAGGTGTTCCGTGCACTGGAAACTTCAGAGGAAGGGTTGCATTCAGGTTAAGCAGCATCCTGAACCAGATGTGTGAAATGTCAGAAGCGTGATACCGTGGCTGTGGCTTTTGAAGGAGGCGAACCGGGCGCCATGTTGTGAAAACCCCGAAAACCTTCAGAACGAATTTTCAACAGGGCCATGTCATACAAGACACTGGTTATAAGCGTTACCATGGCTGTCGTATCGTTTGTTCTGTGGTACTGGCTTATCAATTTCACTGATATGAGTGAATCCTATGCCCGGAATATCGTGTTACTCACCATTGTGTTTATGCAGAAACTCCTTCATGTGGAACCCATTACTTTCCGGGAGTGGGCCCTGATGCTGGCCTTTGCAGTACCCGTGATCTTAGTGTCCGAGGTGTACAAGCTGATCAGGAACAAGACTCATTCAGACTGAGGAGGGACGTCTATCAGTTCCATCTGCCTCAGGATCTCCTGTCTGCGACGCAGGATGTAAGGGGAGGGATCCCGGGAGCTGAATCTCAGAGGGTTCGGCAGCGTGGCCGCGATCAGGGCTGCCTGGGATCTTGTCAGATCGGATGCGGATGTGTTGAAATGCCGGCGGGCAACCGCCTCGGCCCCGTAAATCCCTTTTCCCATTTCGATGGAGTTCAGGTATACCTCGAGGATCCTGTCCTTGCTCCAGAAAAATTCAATCAGGAAAGTGAAATAAACCTCCAGTCCTTTGCGGAACCAGGATGAGCGTGGCCAGAGAAAGACGTTTTTGGCGGTTTGCTGAGATATGGTACTGGCACCCCTCGGTCTGCGGCGTATCTTGTTTTCCTGCCTTGCTTTCCGGATTTGTTCCAGGTCAAAACCCCCGTGCTCGAAAAAACGCTGGTCTTCCGACGCAATGACGGCTTTCCTGAGGTTGTCCGAAATGTGCTTCAAGGGAACCCAGTAGTGGTGCAGTGCTGCTTTTTCGTCCTTCTTTTTCTGTTCCGCATAGCGGATGATCATCAAGGGGGTAACGGGGACGGGAACAATTCTGTACAGGAGTACCATAACCAGGCTCAGGGCGAACAATCCCGCGGCAAGCCATAACAAACAGCGAAAGGCTTTTTTTAACATGGCGCTTTGCGGCCGGCTTGTCGAAACCGGATGCGTTTGTCAATATATTTGGAATTCAGTAAGCGGAGAATACCCATGTAGTCCACTTTAAACTCCAGCTCGTCCCCGACTTTATACTTTTTGGGATTGTCTCCCAGGTCAATTACCAGCATATCCGAACTGCCCCCGACAATGGCTATGTCTTCGTCTGCAGGCATCAGGTGTTTCCGGTCAACATCCAGGAGTCCTACGTCAATGAGCGCCCTGAAACTGGTTTTCCCCTGCAGGGAATCGTCAAAAGTAGGTGTGTCTCCTTCCAGGTTGGTGCCGAATTCTCCTACGGGGACCTGTGGCTTTTCAATGAGCTCAACGATCTCGGTAAAAAGAACGAAAACATCGGTTCTCATTTTTTTCAGGGTAGTGTCGTTGTACACATCCGTTCCGCAGAACAGGGTTTCCCCCACACGGAAATGGTTGATCCCTTTAGGAAGTAAACGCTGAAAAATCAGCGGAATGGTTACCGAGGATCCCCCCGATACGTACTGGATCTTTTTGTTGAACTTGGCTTCTATGAGTTGCTGGTAAAGGCAAAGCTGAATGAGTTTGTCCTGGTTGGGAAGTATCCCGTACAGACAGCTCAGGTTAGCCCCTATGCCGACCACTTCTATATGGCTTATTTTAAATACATTGTCATAAAAATCAATGACACTGTCCCGCATGATGCCTTCCCGTAGTTCTCCCAGTTCGACCATGATGATGACTTTGTGGACCTTGCCTTGTCTTTGGGCTTCCTGGCCCAGTATTTTCAGGGTTTCGAGCTCCGTGTTCATGCTGATGTCCGCATATTGTACTACGCCCCTGACGGCACGGCGGGCAGGAGGTTTGATATAGACAGTCTCAATATCCGGCCGGATGGTTTTGATCAGTTTCAGGTTGGATACCCTGGAATCACACACCTGATTGATATTCAGCTGTAATACTTCCTGGATGTAATCCTTGTTCCCGCACAACAATTTTGTAACGATGGACCAATGGATGTCCCTTTTTTTGAAAAGTTTGTCCAGGTAGTTGAAATTGGCTTTCAGTTTGTCTGTGTCCAGTGATATGTATGCCATGATATTACTTTTTTATGTACCTCATTTCAAGATACTTGTTTGTGAAACCAAGTTTCTCGTACAATCCTTTTGCCGGATTGGACGGCTCAACGTGAAGGGCGATGTTGCCCTTTGCAGTTTCCATGGCAAGCTGCATCATTTTTTTACCTATGCCCCGGCCTCTGTAGCCTTTATGGGTGGCAATGTAAACAAGCAGGTTTTCGGGAACAAACCCGGTCATGCCTGTTTGGGCGACCACTACTACGCATGTGATCTCATCATCATGCATAGATCTGAGGACAAATCCTCCCGGAGAATCTGTTTCCCTGATCGCATAATTGATGGCTTTCTCAATGTCTTCCACGGCATCCCCGAAGTGCTCCAGGTGTTGGAAGAGGAATGTTGCCATTGCTTTTTTTTCTTCAGGTCCGGGTCTGTTATGTTCGTCGTAACGTGTAAAATTCATAAGGGAAAATGTTTATATGTTAACAGATTTGATGAAATGAAGCATAGCCCAGCTGTCTTTTTCCTTTTGTGAAAACAGGGTGAGTCCGTTGCTGAGGGCTGCTTCAGTAAGTAGTGCCACGTCTGCGGAATAAAATCCGCTCAGTAAAAGATGTCCCGTTTCCGCTCTAAGTCCCGCGGCAAGCGTGTCCATTTCATCGGCAAGGATGTTCCGGTGGATATTTGCCAGGATCAGTCCGTAGCGGTTCATTTGTACCAGGGATGCATCCCCGTATCTGACAGTAATTTTATGTGCGACACGGTTCCTGCGGGCGTTTTCCCTGCATGAATGGACAGCCCTTCTGTCATTGTCCAGGGCGTGTACCGGAAGGGCAGCTCCCATTTTGGCAGCCAGTATGGCCAGAACTCCTGTTCCGCAACCCAGATCCAACACCGGCAGATCCCTTAGGATGCCTTCAGCTTCAAGTTCCAGCAACGCCTCTATCATCATGCATGTGGTAGGGTGGTGTCCTGTCCCAAAGGATAATTCCGGTTTTACAACCAGCCGCCATCGTGTTACCGGCCAGACCGGCACCATGGTATCCTTCCCTGGTGCCCTTACGCTACATCCCTTGCCTACATTAATAATCACGGGCTCGAACCCGGATTCCCAATCGGAGTTCCAGTTCCTTTCGGCAACGAAGTCTTTGGAATAATCAACAATTCCGTAAGTTCCCAGGACGAGCCTCAAATGACCTTCCAGGAAATCCTCTGCCGGAATATAGGCCTTGAGCAGAGGTTTTTCTGAGAGAAAACCGCTGTACCCGATCTCGGCAAGTTCTGCGGTAAGGATGTCTTCTGTTTCCTCACTGAACGGCTCGATGACTATACTGACAGCAATATGATCCATCATGTTAAGCAAACGATCCGGCGATGGCCAGGAAGTCGTCTGCTTTCAGGGAGGCACCTCCAATCAGGCCGCCGTCCACATCGGGTTGGGAAAAGATATCCGCTGCATTGGATGGCTTGCAACTCCCTCCGTATAATATGGGCGTAGATTCTGCCTGTTCACCGAACGTTTCAGCAAGGAATGAACGGATGAAAGCATGCATTTCCTGTGCCTGTTCAGAGGTCGCTGTTTTTCCCGTTCCGATAGCCCAGACCGGTTCATAGGCAACGATCACTTGGGCAAACCCGGCAGGTTCAAGCTGACAGAGAACTTCACGCAATTGTGAAGAAACTACCTGGAAATGCATGTTGGATTCACGTTCTTCCAGTATTTCCCCGACGCAAAAGACAGGCCTGAGGCCGCTGGCCAGTACCAGTTTTATTTTTTCAAGCAAGATTTCATTGGTTTCCCCATAGTACGCCCTTCTTTCGGAGTGTCCCAGGATCACATATCCGCAGGGGACAGAGGCCAGCATGGAGGCAGACACCTCTCCGGTAAAGGCTCCGCTTTCTTTGTCGGCACAATTCTGTGCAGCAAGTCCCGGGGTCTTCCTGTCACCAATGAGGCGGGCAACGGGGCATAGGTGGGTAAAAGGAGGAGCGACTATCAGGGTAACCCCGGAAGGAAGTTTCCCGATCCGGTCAATAATGTCAAGCACCAATTGTTTGCCCTCCCGGATGGAGGTGTTCATCTTCCAGTTTCCGGCAACTATCTTTTCTCTCATATTGTTTTGATGTTATTGAGGTGAAATATCTGTCTCGCAAAGGTAAGAAAATGATTGGTTTTTTGGCGATTAATACCTACTTTTGCAGCCCCTTATAAGATTAATACTATGAATATCACTAAGAAACAAATTGATGATCTTTCCCTGCAGGTAACCGTTTCGGTAGAAGAAAGCGATTATAGCGAGAAAGTGAAAAAAGCCCTGAATGATCTACGCAAGAAGTTGGATATCAAGGGATTCAGAAAAGGAATGGTCCCAATGGGGATGGTACAAAAAATGTATGGCCGTTCCACATTGCTCGAACAGGTCAACACCGTTATGTCCGGGGCTTTGAACGATTATATGGAGAAAGAAGGGATACGGATCATTGGTGAACCGCTGGCATCCCGGGAGCAGGATAAAGCCGATTGGGAAAACGACGTGAACTTTTCGTTTTCTTTTGACCTGATGCTGGCCCCGAAGGTTGATATTCCCATTGACAAAAACCTGCACATCCCCTTAATAAAGAAAGCCATTAAGGATAATGATGTTGAGGAATACATAGCAGGTCTTTTAAATCAGCACGGTACACTGGTGGTGGTGGAAAAAGCTGAAAAGGAAGATTTTCTGAAAGTTGATCTGAAGCAGGGTGACCAGATCATCAGTGATTCGTACCTGAACCTGAAAACGGTGGCCAAACTGAAAGACAGGAAGCCGTTCATAGGGAAGTCGGCGGGTGAAGAAGTGGATGCCGACATAACCGTACTTTTCCCGAAAGAAGCGGACAGGGCTGTCCTGTTACAGGTCAAACCGGAAGAGCTGGACCGTTTCAGTGATCCCGTCTTTACTTTTATGGTCAAGGAGGTCAAACGTTTCGAACCTGCTCAGGAAAACGTGGAATTGTACGACAAGCTCTATGGAGCGGGAAAGGTTACGGACAGGGATGCTTTTGTGGAAAAAGTCAAAGAGCAGATAGAGAGAAACAACGAAGGTGAAAGCAATTTCCGTTTTGGCCAGGATGTTAAGAAGATACTCCTGGAAAAAGCCGGCATTGAATTACCCGAAAACTTACTTAAACGCTGGCTGTATGAAGGAAATGACGGAAAATTTACCATGGAACAGATTGAGAAAGACTTTCCGGCATTCCTGGAAGATTTTCGCTGGCAGCTGGTCAGGGAATCCATTATGAAGGCTGCAGAGATCAAGGTGGACAAAGATGATATGGTCCAGAGTGCCGTGGCCATGGCACGTTACCAGTTTGCCATGTACGGGATGAATGATGTTCCTGACGAGCATTTGATCAAATACGCAGAAAGCATGCTGGCAAACGAAAAGGAAGCCAGGAATCTCTACGAGAGGGCTGAAGAAAACAAAGTTATTTCGTATATTCGCCAAAACGTTTCAGTCGATATCAAAGAGGAATAACATGACCGAATTTGAAAAATATGCCCTAAGGCATCAGGGTGTCAGCAGCCTGAGTCTGCACAGATACCAGTCTTTATACGGCAACCCCAAGGGGTCCATTACTCCCTACATCATTGAGGAACGCCAGCTGAATGTAGCCCAGATGGACGTATTCAGCCGCCTGATGATGGATCGGATCCTGTTTCTTGGTGTTCCCATTTTTGACGAAGTGGCCAATATCGTCCAGGCCCAGCTTCTTTTTCTGGATTCGCTCGATCCCGGGAAAGACATACAGATGTATATCAATTCGCCCGGAGGATCCGTAACTGCCGGACTGGGTATATACGACACCATGCAACTGGTCCATTCAGATGTATCCACCATCTGTACTGCACAGGCCGCTTCCATGGCTGCCATTTTACTTGCCGCAGGTCATCCCGGGAAACGTTCCGCGCTGCCTCATGCCAGGGTTATGATCCATCAGCCCATGGGTGGGGTGGAAGGGCAGGCTGCCGACATGGCCATTGCCGTAAAAGAGATCCTTGAGCAACAGAAGCAGCTTTACCTGATACTGGCCCAACACACTGGAAAAACACAGGAACAGATCACAAAAGATGCAGACCGGGATTTCTGGATGTGTGCAGAAGATGCCGTCCATTACGGGATCGTAGATGAAGTGCTGAGGAAAACAAAAAAATAATGCAGAAGAAACCGCTTGATACGGATCATTGTTCTTTCTGCGGCAAATCCAGTAAAGAAACGGGAATGCTGATTTCCGGGCTGCATGCTTCCATATGCGAAGAATGTCTGCACGATGCCTCTGCGGTACTGGATGAAATGTACGGACACAGAATCAAGGAACCGGTGCTGCCAAATCCTGCCCCCAACGGGAAAATGATGACCCCCAGGGAAATACGGGATTTTCTGGATCAATATGTGATCGGACAGGACCAGGCAAAAAAATTTTTATCCGTAGCTGTTTACAATCATTACAAACGGATCCGCTCCAGCAGAGAGGACGACATAGACATAGAAAAATCCAATATTCTTCTGGTGGGTCCGACCGGTACGGGAAAAACGTTGCTTGCCAATACCATCGCAAGGATGCTCAATGTCCCCTTTGCCATTGTCGATGCCACGGTACTGACAGAAGCCGGATATGTGGGGGAGGATGTGGAAAGCATTCTCACACGATTGCTTCAGGCATCTGATTACAATGTGGCAAGGGCCGAACAGGGGATCGTCTTCATTGACGAACTGGACAAGATCGCGCGCAAAAGCGACAACCCTTCCATTACCAGGGACGTTTCAGGAGAAGGGGTTCAACAGGCGCTGCTTAAGTTGCTGGAAGGTACCATAGTAAATGTTCCGCCGCAAGGTGGAAGGAAGCACCCTGAGCAACATCTGATACCGGTCAATACGCGCAACATCCTGTTCGTTTGCGGAGGTGCGTTCGAAGGCATTGAAAGAAAGATCGCACAGCGTCTCAACACGAGCGTTGTAGGGTACGGGATGGTTGAAAAAAGAGCTCATATAGATAAGGACAACCTGATTCAATATGTGGCACCCCAGGACCTTCGTGCCTACGGTCTGATCCCTGAAATAGTAGGACGCGTGCCGGTGATCACCTACCTGAACCGGCTGGGCAAAGATGCCCTCAGGGATATCCTTACCAAACCCAAAAATGCCCTGATAAAGCAATACAAACACCTTTTTGCCCTCGATGGCATCAAGCTGTCCCTGGACGATCAGGTGCTCGATTACATAGTAGATACTGCCCTGGAGTTCAAGGTGGGAGCAAGGGGGTTGCGTTCCATTTGTGAGGCGATCATGGTAGATGCCATGTACGATGCGCCGTCTTCCGGGAGGAAGTCATTGCGTATTACGTTGCCCTATGCCAGGAAACGAGTGGAAAGAATGACAAAAATCATCTAAAAAAGGATATTATGAGCGAGATCAAAGATTTTATTGACAAAAATTCCCCGCGTTTTCTTGACGAACTCTTCACCCTGCTGCGGATTCCCTCGGTAAGTTCCCAGCAGGAACACAGGGAAGACATGTATACATGTGCCAGGCAGTATGTGGTGTCTTTGATGGAAGCCGGAGCGGACAAAGCCCAGATATATCCCACAACAGGTCATCCTGTTGTTTATGCGGAAAAGATCATTGATCCCGGGAAACCGACGGTCCTTGTTTACGGTCATTACGACGTACAGCCGGTGGATCCGATTGAATTGTGGAAATCTCCGCCTTTCGAACCCGAGATCCGTGACGGGGCCATTTACGGGCGTGGGGCGGACGACGACAAAGGTCAGTCATTCATGCATGTCAAAGCCTTTGAATACCTGGTTTCCAGGAACGAACTTCCCTGCAACGTCAAATTTCTTATAGAAGGAGAAGAAGAGATCGGGTCTCCCTCACTGGGAGCGTGGGCCCGTGAAAATAAGGATATGCTGGCTTGTGATGTGATGCTGGTATCGGACACCACCATGATCAGCGAAGACGTCCCCTCCATCAATACGGGAATGCGTGGCCTGGCCTATCTGGAAGTAAAGGTTACCGGTCCGGACAAAGATTTACACTCGGGCCATTACGGAGGCGCCATAGCCAATCCCATCAACGTACTTTGCAGTATGATCGCCCGTCTGATCGATGAGAAAGGCAGGATCACCGTCAAAGGGTTCTACGATGATGTTGTGGAATTGTCTGCGGAGGACAGGGCCTTGCTGGGCAGGGCTCCTTTTGATCCCGAACATTTCAAAAAATCCATCGGGGTAAGTGATCTGGCCGGAGAGGAAGGATATTCAACCCTGGAAAGGACCGGGATCCGGCCCTGCCTGGACGTAAACGGGATATGGGGCGGTTATACCGGCGAAGGTGCCAAGACCGTACTGCCTTCCTACGCCAAAGCCAAAATATCCATGCGTCTGGTCCCGAACCAGGACCACAAAAAGATATCCCGCCTGTTCGCCTCACATTTTACATCGCTGGCTCCTTCCGGAGTTAAGGTAGAAGTGCAGGAACATCACGGAGGACAGGGTTTCCTGGCCCCCATATCGTCGCCAGTTTACCAAGCTGCCGCGAAGGCTGTCGGACAGGTATACGGAGTAGATCCCGTACCCAGCCGGGGAGGAGGCAGCATTCCCATACTTGCCGAGCTGGAAGGCATCCTCAATGCGCCCCCGTTGCTTATGGGTTTCGGACTGGAACGTGATACCATACATTCCCCCAATGAAAGTTACCTGCTGAGCCAGTTCTACAGGGGGATCGAATCCATCGTACTGTTTTACAAGTATTATACGAAATAACGAAAGTCATGAAATGGCTTATCATGCTGACCTCTCTTGCATCATGGCTGCAGGATGGTCATTCTGTAAGGTTCAGTGCCAATTTTGATTCAGGCAGCCTGGGAGATGTTGTCTTGATAGATTCCGTATGGGTCAGACCGTCCCGGACAGATTCGGTGCTCCACCTTTCCTACGAGATTGTTTCCCGGTCAGATCCCGGCAACCCCGCCAATCCGGAATTGCAACCCAGCGGACGCTGGTTTTATTTCCTTATGGAAAAGGTAAAAGGGAAGCACATTTATCTGAACTTTACAAATACGGATCCGCGAAGAGCTGTGTATTCCTATGACGGCGTTCATTTTCAACGGTTTGAACATTACCAGGCATCCATGAGAAAGGTGTCGGCTTTCTTTACGGCCGATTCTGTCTATGTAGCGTATTTCGTTCCGTACGGATGGGATATGTTGCAGGAAAGGCTTGCGCAATGGTCTGCTCCTTCATACGTGCAGATGGATACCCTGGGAACGAGTATGATGGGATTGCCCATACAAATGCTTACCATTACAGATCCCGCAGTCCCGGAGGACTTCAAACACAGGATATGGATCCACGCAAGGGTACATCCCGGTGAATCTCCCGCCAGCTGGCAACTGGACGGGCTTCTGGACGGTTTGACGGAAGATTCTCCCGAAGGACGTGAATACCGTCGCCGTTCGGTCTTTTATGTAGTTCCCTTTGCCAATCCTGACGGGGTTTACGGTGGTTATTCGAGGTCCAACGCCAGGGGAATCAACCAGGAAATTAACTGGGACCACCCGGATTCAGTCACATCCGTAGAAGTGGCTGCTTTACGGAACAGGATAGCATCCCTGACCGCAGAAAGGCCCTTTGATCTGCTGTTGAACATGCATGCCCAGTCCTCGGACAAGGCCAGCTATTACATCCATACTGCCGAGTCGACAAACGCGGAATATTTTGAAAAGGCCATGCGCCTGGCCTATCTGACTACCGATGACAATCCGTATTTTTTCCCGGAAGATATGTTCTATTCTTCTCCCGCCCCCCGGTATGTGGAAGGGTGGATCTGGGACAGGACAAAAGGTGAAACCCTCGCACTGACAATTGAAATGCCGTATTCCTATTTCAACGAAAACCCGGAAGGGGAATGGGTCACGGTCTCTTCGCTGAAAGAAAACGGGGAATTCATGTTAAGGGCCGTTTCCGATTATTTCCTGTGGGATGTTCCGGGACGTCATCTGCTGGAAGGGAAGGCCCGGGGCAACAGGACGATCTACAGCCATCCTTTGCTTCCTGCCGGTGAACTCAGTGTTTACATATGGGATGACGCCTGGATACCGTACGATACCTTTTCCAGGAAACGTCCCGGGCCTTTCCGTTATGTGATCCGTTCAGGAGATACTCCTTACCGCGGTTTGCTTCGTGTAAGTGTACAGCCTATTTTGCAAAATTGACCGCCCTGGTTTCGCGGATCACAGTGATCTTGACCTGTCCTGGATAAACCATCTCGTCCTGTATCTTCTGGGCAATGTCCTGAGACAGTCTCTCGGCATCCTGATCGGTAACCTTTTCAGATCCCACGATCACGCGTAATTCCCGACCGGCCTGTATGGCGTACGTCTTTGTCACGCCGGGATAGGAGAGTGCCAGGTCTTCCATGCCCTTCAGGCGTTTGATATAAGATTCGATCACTTCACGACGCGCTCCGGGACGGGCCCCGGAAATGGCATCACCCACAAGCACCAGGGGTGCGATCATCGAATTCATGTCAGTCTCTTCGTGATGTGCGCCAATGGCATTGCACACCTCGGGTCTTTCCTTGTATTTTTCAGCCAGGCGCATCCCCAGTATGGCGTGGGGGAGTTCGGGGTCTTCGTCTGACACTTTGCCAATGTCATGGAGCAATCCCGCCCTTTTGGCCAGTTTGGCGTTCAATCCCAGTTCAGAGGCCATGATAGAACAAAAGTTGGCGACTTCCCGCGAGTGCTGCAACAGGTTCTGCCCGTAAGATGACCGGTATTTCATCTTGCCTACAAGCCTAACCAGCTCTGCATGCAAACCGTGGATACCCAGGTCGATACAGGTCCTTTTTCCTGTTTCAGCGATCTCTTCCTCTACCTGTTTCTGGATTTTTGCCACGACTTCTTCAATGCGTGCCGGATGGATCCGTCCGTCAGTCACCAGCTGGTGAAGTGCCAGGCGGGCCACTTCGCGGCGTACAGGGTCGAACGCCGAGAGCAGGATAGCCTCGGGGGTGTCGTCCACCACGATCTCGACACCTGTGGCGGCTTCCAGTGCCCTGATGTTCCGGCCTTCCCTTCCGATAATGCGTCCCTTGATCTCGTCGCTGTCGATGTTGAATACAGTAACGGCGTTTTCAATGGCGGTTTCAGTCGCAACACGCTGTATGGTGTTGACCACTATCCTTTTGGCTTCTTTTCCGGCTGTAAGCCGTGCCTCGTCCATTACTTCACTGATGTAAGACATCGCCTGGCTCTTTGCCTCATCTTTCATATTCTCCATCAGCAGGGCTTTCGCTTCTTCTGCAGACATGTTGGCCATGCTTTCTATCTTTTCTATCTGCTGTTGTCTCATTTTTTCATATTCTTCCACTTTCTTTTCGGCCAGTTCCATCTGGGCGGCAAGGGTTTCCCTCAGCGTGGTTGCCTCTTTGTTCTTTCTCTGGATGTCGGCGTTTTGCTGATTCATGGCGATCTCCCTCTGCTTTAACTTGTTCTCAGCCTGGGCGACCTTGTTGTTCCTTTCAGTGATGAGTTGTTCGTGTTCTGTTTTCAGTTGCAAAAACTTTTCTTTTGCCTGCAGTATCTTCTCTCGTTTTATGTTTTCTCCTTCAAGTTCAGCTTCCTTTAACAGCGTTTTGGCTCTTTTTTTCAGGATCACGGTCCTGAAAAACGTGTATCCCAGCGCGAATCCGGCTAAAAGACAGATCGCGGAAATGATATATATGTTGTTCATAGTAGTAAATGGTGTATATATGTTTATGTGTTGTCTGCATAGTGTACAAAAAACCCGTTAGCATACCGCTGTTTAGCAAAAACCCTGATAAGCAAGGTTTGGAGGATCTGATCCTTGTTGCAAACTTCCCACGTCCCGTGACCGGAATTCCCCGAAGGGTTACAAAGGGGCCTGTTTTTAACAGTCAAGACACTCCATTTAGTTGAAAGTGTTGAGTTTCGCAAAGAGCTTGGTATGTAACGGGTCTGACTTTATCTGTCCAGGTATTCTCCTAAAAAATTATCCAGTGAAGCAATTTCAGTAACAATCTGGTTGGTCTCGTCGTCTTTCTCATATTTGAGCAGGCTGAGAACGAATTGCAGGGCCGCCATAGCCAGGGCATCCTGTGTGTCCTGCCCTGAATATTTCACGTTGAACTGCTCAATTCTCTGGTTGATACGCTGAGCAGCCGCCCGGACCATCTCTTCGTCTTCGGATGCAATACGTAAAGGGTAATAACGATCCGCTATGCTGATTTTTATGGACAACTTGCTATCACTCATTGTAGGGGTTATCGGTTAAGCATGGTTAAACATTTATCGATTTCCCTGATCAATTTCCCGATCCTCTGCTTTGCTTCCTTCGCATCTTCGCTTGATGTCTGAAAGGCACCGGCCATCTGGAGTTTTTGTACTTTTTGTTCTAGTTCTTCTTTTTCTTTTTTATATATATTCAGTTCTTCGCTTGTGGTTTGCAATTTGCTGTTCAGTTCACGGTTCTCAGCCATGGCCCTTTCGTGCAGCGAAATGAGTGTCTCTATCTTCTGCTTTAACGGGTTTATGACGGCTGCGTGTTGAGGTTTCATATAACTGTGTTCCGTAAAACAAAGATAATGCTTTTTTAACGAATAAAAAAAGAGGTCTAAATGACCTCTTTCACATGCTTCATTCCCAGCTCGATGGCCTTTTCATTCATTGGTATCAGGTTGTGATACCTTTCAGGCAACGATTTTTTAAGGCCTTTGATTACATTCTCTTTTTCAAGGATGGGTTTCATTTTCAGATAAGCCCCCAGGACAACCATATTGAAAGCTTTTGACATTTCCATGCGGTTGGCCAGGTCTGCTGCTTCAACAGAGCATACCGTTATGTCTTTACGGGTGGGATGACGTGTTATCCCGTTGGGATCATAGAGCAGCAACCCTCCCTTTTTTACCATGGGTTCAAATTTGTCCATGGATTGCTGGTTGAGTACAATGGCCGTGTCGCAGTGCTGCAATATGGGGGAACTGATACGTTTGTCACTGATGATTACGGTAACATTGGCTGTCCCGCCCCGCATTTCGGGACCGTAGGAAGGCATCCATGTGACTTCCTTGTCCTGCATAATCCCTGAATAGGCCAGTATCTTGCCCATAGAGAGGACGCCCTGTCCTCCGAATCCGGCTATAATCAATTCTTCTTTCATAATTATCTGTCTTTAATGTCTCCCAGGGGATAAAACGGGAACATGTTTTCTTCCATCCACTTATTGGCCTTAACAGGAGGCATTTTCCAGTTGGAGTTGCATGATGCAACGATCTCCACGAAGGAAGTGCCCTTTTTCTGGGCCGAGTTTTCAAAGGCTTTCCGGATCGCTTTCTTGGCCTTTCGGACACTGCCCGGATTCTGGACCGACTGGCGCGTTACGTAGCACGTCCCTTCCAGTTGTGCGATTAATTCCGTGATTTTGAGCGGGTAACCGTTCAGTTCGGATTTTCTTCCGTAAGGAGTGGTAGCCGTTTTCATACCCAGGAGGGTGGTGGGGGCCATCTGTCCGCCTGTCATGCCATATATGGCGTTGTTGATGAATATGACAACTATGTTCTCCCCCCGGTTGCATGCGTGGATGATCTCGGCCGTTCCAATGGAAGCCAGGTCTCCGTCTCCCTGGTAAGCAAAAACATATTTGTCCGGGTAAAGCCTTTTTGTGGCGGTAGCCAGTGCGGGAGCTCTTCCGTGTGCAGCCTGCTGCCAGTCAATGTCAATGTATTTGTATGCGAAAACAGCACATCCCACGGGTGATATGCCTATGGTTTTATCCTGTATGTCCATGTCCCCGATCACCTCGGCCAACAATTTATGCACTACCCCGTGACTGCATCCGGGACAATAGTGCATCACAGTGTCTGTGAGTACTTTGCTCTTGCTGTATACCAGATTTTCCGGTTTGATGATATCGTTACTATCCATAATGATCTTCAATTAAAGGTTGAACTTTTGGGCAAAGGCGCTGAATACTTCTTCGGGAGAGAATATGGATCCTCCCATGCGGCCGTAAAATTCGACAGGAACCGCTCCGTTTACTGCCAGTCTTACGTCTTCCACCATTTGTCCGGAATTCAATTCAACGGACATGATGCCTTTAAGCTGAGGCAGCATTTCCTGTATGGCGGGAGAGGGGAAGGGGAATAGGGTAACAGGCCTGAGCAAGCCAAGGCGTATGCCTTTCTGACGGGCAATTTCCACCGTACTTTCACATATGCGTGATGAGCTGCCAAAGGCAACAAGCATGTATTCCGCATCTTCGCAAAGGAGTTTCTCGAATCGGATCTCGTTTTTTTCTATCGTTCTGTATTTCTCCTGTAATCTGAGGTTGATGGCTTCCATTTCGGAAGCTGCCAGTGACAGGGACGAAATGATGTTTCCTTTCCTGCCTGCCTGTTTTCCCACTGTGGCCCAGTGACCGTATTTTTGTGCAATTTCTTCGTCTGTCAGACGCCTTACGGGGTCTCTCAGTTCAACTTTTTCCATCATCTGGCCTATCGCTCCGTCTGAAAGGATCATGGCGGGAATGCGGTATTTGAATGCCAGCTCGAATCCAAGACCCACAAAATCGTACATTTCCTGAACCGAAGCGGGAGCAAGGACAATGATCTTGTAATCGCCGTGACCGCCGCCTTTGACTGCCTGGAAATAATCTCCCTGGGCGGGCTGAATGGTGCCCAGTCCCGGACCGCCACGGATCACGTTAACCAGCAGGCAGGGAAGTTCCGCACCGGCCATATAGGATATTCCTTCACACATCAGGCTGATCCCCGGGCTGGAAGAAGAGGTCATGACTTTCTTCCCGCAGCAGGCTCCTCCGTAAAGCATATTGATGGAAGATGTTTCGCTTTCAGCCTGAAGAACGACCATGCCGGTGGTTTCCCAGGGCATTTCCTCCATCAGGGTCTCCATCACTTCGCTTTGGGGGGTAATGGGATAACCGAAATACCCGTCCGCTCCGTAACGGATCGCGGCAAGGGCAATGGCTTCGTTCCCTTTCTTCAATAATTTTTCTGCCATAGTATTGCTCTTGTTAAATTTTAATTCTGTATACAGTAATCACCGAATCGGGACACACGGTCGCACAATTGCCGCAACCTGTGCAATTGTCCGGATGTTCCATATAGGAATATGGATATCCCTTGCTGTTCACCTTCTTTGCCAGGGCAATAGTCTGTGTGGGACAATTGACCACACATACCCCGCAGCCCTTGCATTTTTCCGTGTCTACTACAATAGCGCCTTTGAATGCCATATTTTTTATAATTATTAGTTGTTTTCAAAAAATTCTTACAAATGTATAGCAAATTTTTAAAATAACTTACATTTCATCTGTTAAAAAAGGAAAACCCTTTCACTATACCTTCCCATATCCGTCCCCAATTCAGCAGAATGCCGATCAGCAATAAAGGGATCATTATCAGCATGCCCTGTACCCCCGGGGACAACCCTTTAAACCAGGCGGTAAACCGTTTGATCATCGCTTTGTTATCCGGATTCTTGCATCAACGGCAACCACGTCCCTCATGGTTCCCAGTAACGGATTCAGGTCCATCTCGGCAATCTCGGGCGCGCTCTGACATAAAGCCGAGATGCGCCTGACGGCCCCGACAAAGAGATCTTCATTCACGCCTTCCTGTCCGCGAACACCCCTGATCAGACCATATCCCTTAAGGCTGCGCACCATACGGGAAGCTTCTTCAGCAGAAACGGGACTCAGCCCGGTGCTGATGTCTTTAAGGACTTCCACGAAAATGCCTCCAAGCCCGCAAATGACGGTATGTCCGAAGGATGGTTCTCTTTTGGCTCCTATGAACAGTTCTCTTCCAGAGAGTTGTGACTGGAGCAACACCGAAATGGCGCCTTTGATGGACATCATTTCCCTGAAAGTCTCCAGGACAGTCTCTTTATCCCGGATGTGCATACGCACCCCTCCCACGTCCGACTTGTGTACAGGACCCACGACTTTCATAACCAGGGGATACCCCACGAAGGCTGCTGCCTTGACGGCTTCCTTTTCCGTGTGGGCCAACGCCTCTTTCGCTCTGTGTATACCGGCCGCGTCGAGCAGGGCGCTTACCTGGGCAGGCAAGAGGTACCCTTCCGGTGCCTGGTCTATGATATTCCTGATGGCGTCATGGTCTGTTCCCGGGACCGGAATGTCTTCGGGGACCGGTTCGGGCGTATTCAGGATCTTCGCAAGTGCCGAGCCAAAGACAACTTCGTCAGGAAAGTATACCCTGCCTTTTTTCTGAAACTCCAGTATTTCTTCGGTAACATTCAGAGCGGAAGGGAAAATGGGATAAATGGGTCTGGAACATTCGGACATTTTTTTGTCCAGCAGGTCATACACGTCAAAAACATGCGTAAGTCCGGGCGAGCCGAATATGACAGCCATACCGTCCATCTCGGGACAGTCTTGCTCTACAAAATCTATGATCTGACCCAATTGTGCAGCCGTTCCCGTTGCCAGAAAATCTATGGGATTTGCCGCCGAGGAACCCGGGAAAAGCTTCTCAAGCAGTTTCTTTCTCCTGGTCTGGTCAATGACCGGAACCCGGATGTTGCCTTCAGACAGCACGTCGGTCAGCATTACTGCGGGACCTCCCGCATGAGTGATGACACACATATTTTTCCCTTTGGGGGCCCCTTTCAGCAAAATGCACGCTGCGGTAAGAAGCTGGTTCCTTCCGTTGCAGCGGATGATCCCTGCTTTTTCAAAAAGCGCGTTGACTGCCGAGTCGGGGTTTGCCAATGCTCCCGTATGTGACGACGCGGCACGGCTGCCGGCCTCGGATGAACCGGCCTTAATGGCTGCGATCCTTGCTCCCTTCCGGTACAGTGAGGCAGCATGTCTCCATAGTTTTAAGGGGTCTTTTATACTTTCTGCATAGATAAGCTTCACGGGGGCACTTGTGCCGTGGATGTAACTTTGGTCCAGAAATTCCAGAACCTGCTCGATGCCTATCTGGGCCGAATTTCCCACAGAGAAAACATTGGCAAAGGGAATGCCCAGCTGAACGGCCGCATCTATGATGAAGAGGGCCGTGGCCCCGGATCCTGAAATCAGGTCTATGCTGTTGGGTATGAATTTGGGAATGGGAGATGTAAAAACGCCGGCATAGTTCCCGTTCATATAACCTACACAATTGGGCCCTATGAGCGTAGCTCCGTAGGTGTCTGCTGTTTCCCGGATCTTATTCTCAATAGCTGCCCCGGCTTCGCTTTCTTCAGAGAAGCCGGCAGAGAATATAATGATCCCTTTGGTCCCTTTGCGGGAACACAACGTTTCAACGGCACTGAGGCAAAGTCCGGCGGGGATCGCCAGAATGGCCACATCTGCCCGGGGGATGTCTTCCACACTCCGGAAACAGGGAATGCCCTGTATGGTGTTTGCTTTGGGATTAACGACATAGATCTTTCCCGGGTACCGGGTATCCTTAAGGTTTTTCAACACTTTTCCTCCCGGTTTCTGAACATCTTCAGAACCTCCTACGACCACTATGCTTTGTGGTTTGAGAAACTCTTTGGTAATCATTAATATTGCCTGTTTATCTTACAAAGGTAGCAATTTGTTTGGCAATTTGTCTAAATTTGTACCCTCATTAAAACGTATCATTATGATATTGATAGCAGATAGCGGATCTACCAAAGTTGCCTGGAGGGTCCTGCACAGTGACGGTACCATTCAGGCCATTCAGACGATCGGGATCAATCCTTTTTTTGTTTCTGAAGAAGACATTCTCAAGACATTGGAAGAAAGTCTGAAGCCCGGGATCCGCGGCAATGTGGAGCAGGTGTTTTTCTACGGTGCCGGAGTGGCCGGCAACGACAAGATAGAGATACTTACACGCTGTTTTCATAAGGCGTTCCCCGGTTGTAAGGTAGAGGCCAATTCAGACCTGCTGGCAGCTGCCCGGTGTCTATGCGGCGCTGAAGAAGGTATAGCGGCCATCCTTGGCACAGGCGCAAATACTTGCTTTTATGACGGGGAAAAGATTGTGGACAACGTGCCTGCCTGCGGCTATATTCTGGGGGATGAAGGGGGTGGTGCGGTACTGGGAAAGAAACTTGTTTCCGATTACCTGAAAAGGATGCTGCCCGAAGACCTGAGTGAAGCTTTCGAAAAACATTACAAACTGGGCCTGCTCGACATCATCGAGAAAGTGTACAGACAACCCATGCCCAACAGGTTCCTCGCTTCTTTCACCATGTTCCTGGGAGACCATCAGTCACATCCCTATGTGCGTGAATTTCTCGCAAAAGCTTTTGATGAATTCTTCCTGCGTAACATTATTCATTATGATTACAAAAAGTATCCGGTCAACATTGTGGGATCAGTGGCCTTTTATTTCAGGAACGAAGTGGAAGCCTCTGCGACACGCAACGGAATGACCGTCGGGAAAATAGTAAGAACACCGGTCGAAGGACTGGTGGCTTATCACAAAAATATTATTGCCAGCGAAAAATGATACAGAAGTTTACTGAACAGTCTTCCCGTTACGACCATCTTGAGAAGATGTCGGTCAGGGAATTGCTGGAAAACATAAACAGGGAAGATCACACGGTACCTGCCGCTGTTACCCCGTGTATTCCCAATATAGAAAAACTGGTGGAAGGGACAGTCTCGAGAATGAAAGAGGGCGGAAGGCTGTTTTACCTGGGAGCCGGCACAAGCGGCCGGCTGGGTATCCTGGACGCCTCCGAGATCCCGCCGACTTTCGGGGCTCCTTACGACCTGGTCATAGGACTCATAGCAGGAGGAGACGTTGCGATCCGCCGTGCTGTGGAACAGGCCGAGGACAGTTTTGAGGCCGGTTGGCAGGAACTCCTTTCGTACCACATAGGAACAAACGATGTGGTGGTGGGTATAGCTGCCTCGGGAACGACCCCCTATGTGACAGGAGCGCTAAGACAGGCACGCGGTATGGGTTTACTAACCGCATGCATTACGTGCAATCCCGGATCGCCGGTTGCCGAGGAAGCGGAGATCCCTATTGTGGCGATCGTAGGACCTGAGTTTGTAACAGGTTCGACCAGGATGAAGTCGGGTACTGCCCAAAAGCTGATACTCAATATGATATCCACTACGGTGATGATCCGTCTGGGTCATGTGGCAGGCAATAAAATGGTGGATATGCAGCTTACCAACGCTAAGCTGATCGACAGGGGGACCAAAATGATCATGGAAGATACCGGTATTGAGGACTACGAAGAAGCCAAATCCCTCTTATTGCGTTACGGAACGGTAAGATCTGCCGTGGAAGCGATCAAGAACAAAGGCAATGTTTGAGCACCGGTACGTATCTGATCATCTGCAAAAGGCAGTTGAGGCCTTTTCCCGTCTTCCCGGGATTGGGCCAAAATCGGCCCTGAGAATGGCTTTATATCTTTTAAAGCAGGGAGAAGGGGAATCCGAGGATCTGGCCGAAAGCATACTTACATTACGGCGCAAGGTTGTCTATTGTTCGGGGTGCCGGATGATCTCGGACGCTCCCCTTTGTCCGGTCTGTTCCAATCCCGAACGGGACCGGGGGATCATTTGCGTGGTTGAAAATGTAAGGGATGTGATGAGCATTGAACATACCGGGAGGTACAAAGGCCTGTACCACGTGCTGGGAGGCATCATATCCCCCATAGACGGGATTGGCCCTGCAGACCTGGCTGTGGAACCTCTTTTGGAAAGGCTGTCCAAAGGAGGCGTCCGGGAAGTGATCCTTGCCCTCAGCACCACCATGGAAGGCGAAACCACTTGTTTTTACCTGTACAAGAAGATGGCATCCCTCGCAATTAAGATCACGACTATTGCCAGGGGCGTGGGGTTTGGCGATCAGCTGGAATACACGGACGAACTTACATTGGGCAGGTCCATTGAGAACAGACAACCTTTTAAACCGGAATAAATTCTAACCTATGGAGCATACTTTTCCACTTTCCTGGCTGTTGACGGCGTTTGCAGTATACACGGCCCTGCTTTTCCTCGTGTCCTGGATCACCTCACGTAAAGCCGACAGCAATTCCTATTTTCTGGGCAATAAAAAATCTCCCTGGCCCATAGTCGCTTACGGAATGATAGGCACCTCCATAAGCGGGGTTACGTTCATTTCCGTACCGGGGAACGTTATGAACGAGAATTTTTTCTACATGCCCCTGGTGCTGGGATTTGTCCTGGGTTATGTTGTCATTGCCAGGGTACTGCTGCCCCTGTATTACAAAATGAATGTAACATCCATATATACCTACCTGGAAAAACGATTCGGATTTACCACCTACAGGACCGGTGCAGCGGTGTTCATGGTTTCCCGCGTGCTGGGAGCAGCCGTCAGGATCTTCATGGTAGTGCTGGTGTTGCACACATTCCTGCCACCCGGCTCGGTGCCTTTCTGGATTGTATCGGCCGTCTTCATGCTTCTGATCTTCCTGTATACCTTCAAGGGAGGCGTCAAGACCATCATATGGACTGATGTCCTGCAAACGACCTTTATGCTTTTGGCTGTCATTCTGACCGTAATATCAATAACCAGGGCCATGGACTGGAGTTTTGGAGAAATGACGCGTGCTGTCGTGGATACCGACTATTCCAGTTGGTTCAACTGGGACTGGAGTGCTTCGAACAATGCCGTCAAACAGTTTGTCAGCGGTATCTTTATTACCATAGTAATGACTGGACTGGATCAGGAAATGATGCAGAAGAACCTTTCCTGCAAGAATATTGCGTCTGCCCAGAAGAACATTTATACGACCAGCATCATACTGGTTGCCGTGAACCTGCTTTTCCTCACCCTGGGTGCTGTCATGGCCCTTTATGTGAGCCAGCGTCTCGGGGGGATGCAGGGCATTGGTCTGGCAGATGCCGCAGGTGTTTTCAGCAAGGCTCAGACAGATAAGCTGTTCCCGGTGATCGCTTCGCAATACCTTGGCCTGGGGGTTGGCCTGTTCTTCATCATAGGCCTGATATCGGCTTCGTACCCCAGTGCCGGAGGCGCACTGACATCCCTGACCACGTCTTTTTGCATAGATTTTCTGGGTTTCAACAAAAGAGAAGACCTGGCCCAGGGGAAGAAGGACAGGATACGTAAAATGATTCACGCCGGATTCGCTGTCCTGTTTTTCCTGATCATTCTGATTCTGTATGCGGTCAACAACCAGGCGATCATCAACCTGGTATACCTGCTGGCGGCATACACCTACGGACCGTTGCTGGGATTTTTCTTTTTTGGCATTCTGACAAAATACCGTGTCAGGGACAGGGCAGCCCCCTATATTGCCCTCGCATCTCCCNNGGCATGTGGCTATTCCGCGAAAAATCGACCCGGGAGCACAACTGATGTTTGTTTGAAAAAAAAGGTTACATTTGCAAAAATTATTCTCAAAGAGCAAATGCCGGACGGTTAAGTGACCATATAATCCATTGCTTGCAAGGACTTAAAACGAAATGGGTATGCGTTATCGTGAAAAACATACAGGGAGTTCAGGTACCTGCTGGCAAATTGCTCATAAAGTAAGATCAAAGCCGCGAAGTAGAAGGTAAACAAGCGTTATAACCGAATGTTTAACCTTTTAAGCTTCGCATCATGATCGAAATATTTTTCAAACAAAAAGGACAAATTTTAAGCGAAACAGATGTCAGGATCCTGGATAAACTGGGATTGGATGATGTGTTGTGGATCGATCTTCACGATCCTTCCGGTGAAGAAAAAAGACTTGCCGAAGAATTTCTGGACACCACCCTCCAGAGCAGGGCGCAGGCAGAAGAGATCGAGTCTTCTTCCCGTTATTCAGAAACCGATACGACGATCTTTGCAAATACCAACTTCCTGATCCCCGGGCCCGATGATTATTCATCGGTCCCTGTATCATTCATATTGTCCGAAAGTATCCTGGTGACACTGCGTCACACCCCGCTCCGTACCTTGTCCGAGGTACAGCGTAAGTTGCTTAACAATTACAGGCTGTTCCCTACGGGATATCATATTATGGTGAGCATTCTTGAAAACCGGATCGACGTGGATGCCGACCTGGTGGAAATACTTTCCAAGGAAATCTCGCAATTGTCCAGGCGGATCGACCTGGGAGAGTCCATGGACGAATCTTTCCTGCTTGACGTGAATCAGCTGCAGGAAAACACGATGGTTATCCGTGCCAACGGGGTAGACAAGCAAAGAATGCTTTCCGGAATATTAAAAAGCGACAAATTCCCAAGAGACGTTTATTCCAAACTGGAGGTGTTGAATAAAGACGTAGACTCGCTCATACATCACGCAAATTTTAGTTTTGAACGTCTGGAATACCTGCAAAACACGGTATTGGGTCTGATCAACCTGGAGCAGAACAAACTCATGCGTGTGTTTACTTTCGTCTCCCTGTTACTTATGCCTCCCACTCTGATCGCAAGCATATACGGGATGAATGTCAAATTGCCCGTTATATCTGAGAACAAATGGTGGGATTTCGTTGTTTTACTTAGCCTGATGCTCCTGAGCGTTTTCATGGCCATATTCCTGTTCAGGAAAAGGAAAATGATCAAATGAAACCCGGAGCATCCATAAGCCGGCGCATTGAAGTCCTGCGTGAAGCATCCTACCAGGCCGTTCCTTCTCTGAGCATTGAAAGGGCAAAGATCATCACGGAATGCTATAAAAAAAACGAAGGAAAGTATCCTACTCCGATACTTAGAGCGTTGTGTTTCAAGGAATTGTGTCTTAACCAAACCCTGTACATCGGGAAAGGGGAACTCATTGTAGGAGAGCGCGGGCCCCGTCCCAAGGCCGTGTCTACCTATCCGGAACTGACCTGTCACAGTGTGGAGGACCTGCGAATCCTTAACTCCAGGGAACGGCAGCGTTATATGGTCTCAGAAGAGGACATAGCCACCTATGAAAGGGAGGTGATTCCTTTTTGGAAAGAGAGAACCCAAAGAGACCGCATTTTTTCCATACTGCCCGATGACTGGAAACGACTGTACAGCAGCGGTCTTTTTACTGAATTTGCCGAGCAGCGTGCTCCCGGCCATACGGCCCTGGACGGAAAAATTTACAAAACCGGGATGCATGGTTTCCGGGAACGGATCGCTATGGCGTTGAAGAAACTGGAACGCAAAAACAGCAGTTCTGCTCAGGAAAGGAAAAATATGTTGCAGGCAATGGACATTGCATGCGAAGCACTCATCCTTTTTGCCGGACGTCACGCATCCCTTGCCATGACCATGGCAGCTGACTCCAGGGACAGGGGAGACATCGCCGGAGCAGAAGAACTGGAAAGCATCGCCTCGGTATGCCGCAGGGTCCCGGCCAATCCTCCGGAGACCTTCCGCGAGGCCCTGCAGATGTACTGGTTTGTACACCTCGGGACCATTATGGAACTGAACGGCTGGGATGCAATGAATCCGGGTCACCTGGACCAGCATCTGGAACCTTTCTATCTGAAGGATACGTCTTCAGGAATCCTGACCGATGCCACGGCTAGGGAACTGATGGCATGCCTGTTTATTAAAGTGAACAACCATCCCGCTCCGCCAAAGGTGGGTGTTACCGCACGGGAAAGCGGCACGTACAACGATTTTACCAATATCAATATGGGGGGGATACGGCCCGACGGGACCGATGCCGTGAGCCCTGTTTCCTTCCTGATGCTGGAGACGCTCGAAGAACTCCATCTTTTACAACCCGGCTTCTCAGTGCACATAGCTTCTCTCACACCTGATCGTTTTCTGAGGGAAAGCTGCCGGGTGATTGCCAGGGGATATGGCTATCCTTCCGTATTCAATCCGGATATCTATGTAAAACAACTCATACGGCAGGGCAAATCTCCGGAAGATGCCCGCGAGGGCGGGTGCAGCGGTTGTATAGAGGTGGGTGCCTTTGGAAAAGAGGCCTACCTGTTGACCGGTTATCTGAACTTGGCTAAAATTCTGGAGATCACGCTGAACAACGGTACGGATCCCGTATCGGGGGAAACGGTGTCTGTAAAAACGGGAGATGCTGCCGGATTCCGTTCTTTTCACGAGTTGTACGGGGCTTTTCTCAAACAACTTAAATATGTAATAGATACCAAGATACGGGTCAATCACCGGATCGAACGGCTTTGTGCGGAATGGATGCCCGCGCCGTTCCTGTCCCTTCTGATTGATGATTGTATTGAAAAAGGTACGGACTATTACAACGGGGGTCCAAGATACAATACTTCATACATTCAGTGTACGGGACTTGGTTCTGCCGCCGATAGCCTATCAGCGCTCAGAAAGCATGTCTTTGAGGACAGGAAATGGACCATGGAAAACGTGCTCGATGCCCTTTCCTGTAATTTTGAAGGATATGAACCCATGCGCCTTTTTATCGTCAACAGGACTCCCTTTTTCGGAAACGATGATGACCTGGCAGACGATCTGGCGGTCAGGCTGTACGAAGACCTGTTCTCCCTGATAGACGGAAAACCCAATACAAGAGGCGGGGTGTTTCACATGGATATGTTATCCACAACATGCCATGTGTATTTTGGGGCGGTCACCGGGGCGCTTCCCAACGGAAGAAAGGCAGGACGTCCCCTTTCCGACGGGACATCGCCTTCACAGGGGGCAGATGCCAACGGGCCCACAGCCGTTGTTCGTTCCCTGGGGAAGCTCGACCAGGTGAAATCGGGAGGCACATTGCTCAACCAGCGCTTTTCCCCTTCCATGATGAAAACGGAAGAAGACAGGAAAAAACTCGCTTCACTCATCCGTGGCTACTTTGATATGGGGGGACACCATATTCAATTCAACGTGGTAGACACGGAAACGCTGCGCAAGGCACAGAAAGAACCCGAGCTGTACCGTGATTTACTGGTCAGGGTGGCCGGGTACAGCGATTATTTCAATCATTTGGCACCGTCTCTGCAGGAAGACATCATAGGCAGAACGGAGAACGACGGGATCTGAGGTTATGGGCATTCAGGGCTGTTTTTTTGATATCAAACGGTACGCCATCCACGACGGGCCCGGGATACGGATCAGTGTTTTTTTCAAAGGTTGTCCTCTTTCATGCCGGTGGTGCCACAATCCGGAAAGTCAGGATCCTGTGCCGCAGGTGATGTTTGATCCCTTACGATGTATCGGATGCGGTGCATGCCGGGGTCATACGATCCCTGATCTTTGTCCTTCAACTGCACTCGAAGTATGTGGCTGGAAAATGGATACAGGACAGATCATGCAGATTGTGCTGAAGGAGCGCCTGTTCTTTGAACGTTCCGGCGGGGGAGTGACCTTTACGGGAGGAGAACCGCTCATGCAGCCGGAGATTCTTGCCGAGCTGCTCGAAGCATGCAGGGGAAACGGGATTCATACGGCGCTGGATTCTTCCCTGTGGGCACCCGCTCACATAGTAAAAAAGATCATTCCCCTGACCGGTCTGGTCCTGGCAGACATAAAAGTGATGGACCCTGCCAAACACAAGTACTATACAGGAGTCGACAACGCGCTTATTCATTCGAACCTGATGGCTGTGGCCCGCTCAGGTGTCCCTTTCGCCCTGAGGATCCCATTGGTCCGTGGCATAAACGACAGCGGGAGGGAAACAGAAGATCTCATTGCATTTGCATTGCGGCTGCGCGATGCAGGCAATCTGACCTGCATTCATCTGTTGCCCTTTCATCCCTACGGAAAGAACAAAGCTTCAGGACTAATATCAGGGAAGATCCCCGCTTCAGGAGATTTCAGCGCTCCGGCAGCACACGCTGTGGATTCCCTGTTAATCAAAATGTTGTCCATGGGATTCAATGTCGTGAAAGGCGGCTGATCAATCTGTTTTTATTGGAGCCGTTTTTTCTTTCAGCCACCTGGACTCTTCATATGTCAGGTAAGGAAGGAGGGTGTCGTATACCTGCCGGTTATAAAGATTCAGCCATTCGATCCCGGACGTTTCCAACAGGGCCGGGATCACCGGAGAAGTATCTATGTGGCAAACGGTCAGGGTCTCAAACCCCAGCCAGGAACCGAATTCATTTTCTTCAAGTTCCTTGCACAGCAATACGTTTTCGTGCCGCACACCGTGTAATCCTTCCCGGTACATTCCCGGTTCGTTGGAAGTGACCATTCCCGGCAGAATGTCCTGGTCTTTCCATGTCATCCTGATGTCCTGGGGGCCTTCATGCACACAAAGGAAGTGTCCCGTACCGTGTCCTGTCCCGTGTCCGTAATTACGCCTGTGTCTCCATAGGGGATCCCTCACAAGCATGTCCAGGTGGGTTCCCTTGGTTCCGCGAAGGAAAACCGCCCTGCTCAGCGCGATCATCGCCTTAAGGACCAGTGTATAGTCTTCTCTTTCCAATTGTGTGAGAGGGCCCAGGGGGATGGTCCTCGTGATGTCCGTAGTTCCGTACAGGTAATGCCCCCCGGAATCGATCAGGTAAAAGCCTCTTTTCTGCAGGGTACTGCAGGATCCGGCGACAGCACTGTAATGCGGAAGGGCAGCATTCGCCCCGTAAGCCGATATATATCCGAAACTGTCACCCATGGCATCTTCGGACAGCGTCCTCATCCAGGATAATTTTGCAGCTGTATCTGCTTCAGTGAGAGGGATGTCCTTTTCCATGGTCTTTTCAAGCCAGAACAGGAACCGTTCCATGGCGATCCCGTCGTTCAGGTATGCTTTTCTGAAACCTTCAATTTCTACGGGATTTTTCACGGCCTTTTCCAGGATCACAGGCGACGGCTGGTCCAGCAAACGTGCTTTGCCGCAACGGGATAGCAGGTAGCTGTACAACGTGTAGCTAAGGGTATTGCCGTCAGTCATGATTTTTGCATTTTCAGGAAGGCCATTCAGGACTTCTGCCACCTGCAGGTAAGGTGCCACGGTGATACCCGAATTTCCCAGCACCCCCGAAACGTGTTCTCCCGCTTTTCCTTCTGCGATGAACAGGGTGGCACGGTTTTCGTCAATCAGGGCATAAGACACGGGAACCGGATTATAGGGAATGTCCCGGCACCTGACATTGAACAGCCAGGCGATCTGATCCAATCCGTTCAATAGTATATGGGTACACCCTTTCGTTGCCATCTGCCGTCTTAACCATTCCATTTTTGACCGGGTTTCACGCCCGCTGTATTTAGTTTCAAGCATGAAAACGGGGTGCCTGGGCAGCCCCGGCCTGTCATGCCAGATCTCTTCAATGAAGGAAGGACGGTCTTCAACAGTGCCGTCCTGGGGATGGAGCAGGGATTCCAGATGCCTGACCCTTTCGTTTGCCAGGCATTCTCCGTCTATCCCCACCACGCCTCCCCGTGGCAGATTCGCTGCCAGCCACTCCGGAAAATCCACGGCACCGGGTACGCGCAACGGATGTATTTCAAATCCTGTTCCTTCCAGCTCCCTCTGAGCCTGAATAAAATACCGTGTATCGGTCCACAGACCGGCATGGGCCGGCGTTACCACAACGGTACCGAAGGAGCCGGTAAAGCCGGAGATCCATTTTCGCTGCTGCCATCGTTCAGGCAGGTATTCACTTCCGTGGGGATCCGTTCCGGAAATGACCGCGGCATCCCAGCCATAGCGCTGCATCAATTGACGAAGTGCTTTAATTTTATCAGATACTATCATGAGGAACGCTGTTCTTTATGTATTGCAACACGATTGAAAAAGATAAGCCCCACAACACTTGTAAGGCCGATACCACTGAATATCAGCCACAACAAATCAGGTCTTCCCTGGTTGTCTACAAAGAAATTGTAGAGCGGGGCCCCAATGAATCCTCCCACAAAACTGCCAATGACACTGCAGAAGAAAGAATAGCCCATATACAGGCCTTTTTTCCCGGCCGGGGCAATCAGGCCCACGAACGAGTTGAATTTAGGGTGAGCTGTCATTTCTCCCATGGTGAACACTATACAGCCGGTAACGAATACCCATGCATTGGCCGAGAAGGCCAGAATGGCCATCCCCGCTGTACCCAGTGTGATACCGGTAATGATGGTGGGCAGGGCCCTGAATCTGTTCACGATCCTGGATACGAACAACTGCAGCACAATGATCACTCCGGCATTGATCACCGTCACATGTTCCACGTCGAATTTCCATTGGGAAGGCGCACGGGTGATCCATGTAATGAGTGCATTCACGGCATTGTTGACAGGAGTCATATCCATGTACTCGTTAACATACCACAACACGGTCCCGTACATCTGGAAATACATGATCCAGAAACCCGAATAGATCAGGATCATCAGGATAAATTTCCAATCCCTGAATACCAGTGCCATATCACCGAAAACCTTTGTGAGAGGTACTTTTTCCCTAACGTGTTCAGGTTCCCGGTACAGGAAGACATTCATCAGAAGCAGGATGGTACCTGCTGCCGCAGCCATCCAGAAAACATAGCTGTATGATTGTCTTTTAAGGACAGGGACCAGTACCAGGGGAAAGAAAAAGGCTCCCAGATTAATGGCCCAGTAAAAGATCCCGAACCCGAGTGTGGAATTCTTTTCGTTTGTAGCATGAGCAATGGTCCCTGAAATAACAGGTTTGAACAATCCCGCGCCAATGGCCATAATCACCAGTGATGCGAATACCAGTCCGTATGAATGCATGAAACCTGTCAGGAAATATCCGGTTGCGAGGAACGAAAATGCGATCATGAGCATATTCCTGAATCCGTATCTGTCGGCCAATGCTCCGGCAAAAAGCGGCAGGAAATACAACAGGGGAGGAATGGTCCCCATAATAGCCCCCGCTGCTTCCCTGGAAAAGCCCAGTCCGCCTTCTTCGTTGGAAAGGACAAGATAAACAGATAAAACGGACAGGACGCCGTAGTAGGCTCCCCGTTCAAAAAATTCCATGACAATGGCGGTCCAGTAATTTTTGGGAAAGGATCTTATCCCGGATGCAGATTTGTTCATCAGAAAAAGCTAAAATCGTGTCTGTAAAGTTACATTCTTTTGATAATTAAAAAATAACGTTTACTTTTGCAACCCCTTGCAAAGGGATTAAAGATAAAGTCTAACATTCTAATTATTATTGTAATTATCTGACATGGCAAAAGAAAAAGATTTGTCCCCCAAAAAAGCCCTGAACAATGATCAGGACCCGGATGATATCGTGATCCGGAAAAACGAAGCGCTTGAAGACTACTCTGAAGATGTGAACGAAGTAGAAGACGGGCCGAAAAACAGACTCAGCAACGCATCCGTTCCCGTCGACCAGTTTGACTGGGATGCTTTTGAAAAAGAAAGTGTATATGACACAGACAAGAGTGTAATTGAAGATCAGTACGTTCAGACACTCAATAAGGTGATCGAGAACGAGATTGTAGAAGGTACGGTAGTAGCCCTTAATAAAAGAGAGGTTATTGTCAATATAGGCTTCAAGAGCGAAGGAGTGATCTCTGTGAACGAATTCCGTTACAACCCGGAACTGGCAGCCGGAGATAAGGTAGATGTGTATGTTGAAAATGCGGAAGACAAGAAGGGACAACTGATCCTATCACATAAAAAAGCCCGCTCCCTGCGTTCCTGGGACCGTATCAACGAGGCTTTCGACAAGGACGAGATCGTCAAAGGTTATATCAAATGCCGCACAAAGGGCGGTATGATCGTGGATGTATTTGGGATCGAAGCATTCCTGCCGGGTTCACAGATAGATGTGAAGCCTATCCGCGATTACGATATTTATGTTGACAAGACGATGGAATTCAAGATCGTCAAGATCAATCACGAATACCGCAACGTGGTCGTTTCTCATAAGGCCCTGATAGAAGCCGAGCTGGAAGCCCAGAAAGCAGACATTATCGGCAAACTTGAAAAAGGCCAGATCCTGGAGGGGACCGTCAAGAACATTACTTCTTACGGTGTCTTTGTGGACCTGGGCGGCGTTGACGGTCTGATCCACATAACCGACCTCTCCTGGGGAAGGATCAATCATCCCGAGGAAATTGTACAGTTAGACCAGAAGATCAATGTCGTGATCCTTGATTTTGACGATACCAAGAAACGCATTGCATTGGGTCTGAAGCAGCTTACTCCTCATCCCTGGGATTCCCTGGGAGATGAGATTACCGTAGGAACGGTCGTTAAAGGCCGTGTAGTCGTCATAGCCGATTACGGCGCTTTCGTGGAAGTACAACCGGGAGTGGAAGGTCTTATACACGTGACCGAGATATCCTGGTCTTCCCACCTGCGCAGTGCCCAGGATTTCCTGAAGGTAGGGCAGGAGGTTGATGCCGTTGTCCTTACCATTGACAAGGAAGAACGCAAAATGTCCCTTGGGATCAAACAACTCAAACCCGACCCCTGGGCTTCGATCGGCGAAAAATATCCGGTTGAATCAAAACACAATGCTGTTGTCCGCAATTTCACCAATTTCGGGATCTTCGTGGAACTTGAAGAAGGTGTGGAAGGCCTGGTTCACATCAGCGACCTGTCCTGGTCCAGGAAAGTCAAACATCCGGCCGAATTCACCTCCATAGGGGAGAACCTGGAGGTCGTCGTGCTGGAAGTAGATCAGGACAACAGAAGGCTTCGCCTGGGACACAAACAGCTGGAAGAAAATCCCTGGGAAGTGTTCGAAACCGTGTTTACTCCCGGATCGGTACACGAAGGTACTGTTACCAACTTTGTTGACAAAGGCGCCACGGTTACACTTCCATACGGTATAGAATGTTTCGTGGGACAGAAGAACCTTGCCAAGGAAGACGGGTCAGCCGTTGCCCTGGAAGAAAAGCTCCCGTTCAAAGTGCTTGAATTCAACAAGAACAGCAAACGTATAACCATATCCCACACCCGTATCTGGGAACAGGATGCCAGGAAAGAACCGGCTGTAAGGGAAAAAGCAGAAACAGAATCTGAAACTACCCAGAAAGCTGTCAAGAAATTGAAAGCCAACTTGGAAAAAACAACTTTAGGTGACATTTCCGAATTGGCCGCCCTGAAATCGGAAATGGAACAAAATGCCGCTGACGCTGACTAGTCTCGGGTGTGCTTCGGCATTGCCAACAAGAGAAAACTTTTTTACCGCTCACGTATTGAACATACGTGGGCGGTCCTTTTTACTTGATTGCGGAGAAGGAACCCAATTACGCCTCCGCCATCTTGATATTTCCCTGCGTACCATCGAACATGTTTTCATAACCCACCTGCACGGAGACCACGTTTTTGGTCTGCCCGGACTGCTCTCTTCCATGCACCTGCTTGACAGAACAGCTCCTTTATACATATACGCACCGCACGGGATGGAAAAGATGCTCGCTTTCTACTATGATTTCCTGGGTGAGAGGGAACCTTCGTTTCCCATCATATTCAGGGAGGTCAGAGGCGACGGACCGGTTCAGGTCCTTGAAGCTGAAACAGCATGTGTCTATGCCTTTCCTCTGAAACACAGCGTACCGGCATTCGGTTACCTGTTCCGGGAGAAAAGTGTCCGCAAGAGCAGACCCCGTTCCGTGGCCTATTGTACCGATACGGCACCACATCCCGATATTCCGGGCTGGATCCGGGGAGTGGACCTGTTGTTTCATGAAGCCACCTTCCTGGAACAAGACGCACAGGCTGCCGCACAATACCTGCACAGCACCGCAGGGCAGGCCGCGCAGACAGCACGCAGCGCCGGTGCTGGCACATTGTTGCTGGGACACTTCTCGTCACGGTATAAAGAAACCTCGGCCTTTTTGGCCGAGGCGAGGAATATCTTTCCGAACACCTATCTGAGTAAGGAGGGATTTACCTTCAGCGTTCCGAGAGATTTTATTGCTGCAACATAGGCTGCAACCAGCCAAAAAGTATGTAAGCCACTATCAGGGTGACGATTATATTCACTCCCTGGGCTGTGAGGAATGCTTTCAGAGGCTGTCGGTTCTCTTTGGAGAGAATTTCTTTAAATCTGGTTTCCAGTCCAATACAAACAAATGCAATACTGAACAGGGAATTGCTGAAACCTTTGGTGATCTTTCCTACAACCTTGGCATCTTCTATACTGAAGAAAATGCTGAATATCAGGGATGCCAGTATAAACCCAACTACAAATTTCGGGAAACGGTCCCAGATCAATCTGGCAGTGGGTTTTTCCTGCCCTTCTTTCCCCTTGTAGGTCCAGTACAGGGCGATCAGAAAAGCGGCTATACCCAGCAGCACGTTCTGCGACGATTTCACAATGATGGCCGTCTGGGCAGCCTGCTCCCCGAGCATGGTTCCGGCCGCAGCTACGGCACCGGTAGTATCGATGGTACCTCCCAGCCAGGCTCCGGCCACATCGGGGGAGAGGCCCATGAGCCTGGAAAGCCACGGTAACAGGTACATCATGGGTATGGCGATCACCAGAACCAGCGAAATGACCGTGGAAAGTTTCTTGTTGTTTCCCTTGATCACACCGCATGTGGCAATGGCGGCAGATACGCCGCATATGGATACCCCGCTGGCCAGCATCGTGGCCATTTCATCATCAACCTTCATTTTACGGGCAACCCAGAACGCAAAATTCCATACCACCAATACAACTACCAAAGCCTGGGCCAGTCCGTAGGCTCCCGCCTTCATGACTTCTCCGAACAAAATGGTTGAACCCAGGGTAATGATGCCTATCTTGATATAGAATTCACTCTGGATGGCAGGCTTCATCCATTGGGGCACTTTGAATACATTGCTGATGATCAGTCCGAAGATAACCGCAAAGAATACAGATTCCAGTCCTGTGGATTTGATTGCGGGAATGGATGCGACCACATTGGACAACAGGGCCAGCACGTAGATGGCAAGGAAGGACAGGAAAATCCCCTTGAGGGGTTTTTTCATGATCATGGAGGTCAGGTAGGTTACCAGCAGCAGGAAAACAAACATATATCCCGCATCAAGCCATTCTTTGCCCGTATTAAGTGTTTTGGGCATTTTTGGCATGACTGCCGGAACGATCACAGCCAACGCCAGTATGATGGCGGCTGCCACAACGATGATCCAGTCTTCGGTCATGAATTGCTTCCACCAGGATTTTTTAGTTTCTTTCATTTTAATAGGATTTATTGGTCTTTTTATCAGAAGCGTGCCGTCAGCATTATGCCCAGAAGGCCGCTGTTCTTTTCCTTCAGGATAAAGGTGCGGTAGGTGTAATTGATTTGCAGGCGGAACATCTGGTGGGGCCAATAGTCAAACCCTGCCATATAATTGATCTGTCTGGCATCCTCATCGGCCAGGTCCTTGCGCATGTAATCATATTTGAGCAGGGGCTGGAATTTCCCTGCGAACTTGTACCCTGCAACCACATAAAAACCGTCACTGTCTGTCTGGTCGGTTTTTCCCTTGACGTATTCGCCCCTGACCAGAATGTCCCCGTCGTCATACCTGGCCCCGAACCCGTAACGGGTCCTGGGGGCAAGCGCTCCGTCTTCACCGATCTTCCCGTTATAATAGGAAGCGGACAGGGTTACCGGGCGAATGGGATGGATCTCTATGCGCCCTGTAATGTCTTTGTGTTTGTTGTTGTCACGTACGTTAATGCCGGTACCGTTGTACAAGCCGACAACATAGTCAATGATGTTGTAGCCATCCTGCTCAAAAAAACCTCCGTAGGCGGCTACACCAATGTCACGTCCTGCTGCTTTGCTGCCGGCCAGGTCGTTGATCCCGGAAAGGAAGCTGATAACCTGCGAATTCTCAATGGTTTCCAGGTCCAGAGGACCGTAAGGATTCTCCAGGGAGAAGGCAAGCTTGAACTGTCCCGCCTGCAGGTTGAACATAGGACTGATCTTAAGCCTGACAAAGGCATCGATGATCTTTGGAGAAGAAGCAAAATCCACTTGTAAACGATAATCAAACCATTTAACCGGATTTCCCCGGAAGTCCAGCCTGGCACGGCGGATATCAAAAGAATTGGTTTGATCTTCATACTGGTACCGTAAATTTATAAATCCTGACATTTTCGGCAATTTCGATACAATGCCTTCCAGTTTGGTAGTCCTGGCTTCCAGATCCGAGACCTGGGCCTGTACCGGCTGTGCCGTCAGAAGCACCATTGTGCATGCAGTGATCGTTAAAATAGTTTTTTTCATTGTTGTCCTGTCTAAATAATAGTATAACGGTGTATAGTAAATGCAAATATAGTAAAAGCATTTACTAAAATACAAGTGTTGTTAAAAAAAAAGAATACGGGGCACATAATTTGCTACATTTGCGTATTATGAAGAAGATCTCAAATACAGCGCTGACAGTCGTTTTGATCCTGCTGTCAACAGCTCCGTTCCAGAACCTCAGTGCCCAGGAGTCCGGGAATTTACTGAACGAACAGGTAAACAAGCTGGGACAGGCTTTGTTTTATATAACACAGTATCATCTGGATACATTGAATACTGACGTTGCAGTAGACGAAATGATCGAAACCCTTATGGGAAAACTGGACCCGCACTCCACCTATATTCCTGCCGAAGATGTACAAAACATGAACGAACCTCTGGAAGGGAATTTTGAAGGTATAGGAATTGAATTTGCCATTATACGCGATACCCTGGTGGTGGTCAATCCTGTTGCGGGAGCTCCTTCAGAAAGCGTAGGGATCAGGGCCGACGACAGGATTGTTGCCGTTGACGGCGAAGAGATATCGTCCTCCGTGCTGACCAACCAGAAGGTTTTCGGCCTGCTCCGGGGGCCAAAGGGTACGAGGGTCTCCTTAACCGTAATCCGCAGGGGAGAGAAGGAACCGTTGTATTTCGAGGTAGTAAGGGACAGGATCCCCATCCACAGCATTGATGCTGCCTACTGGGCAGCACCCGGTGTGATGTATGTTAGGCTCAATAAATTTGCGCTTACCACACAGGATGAATTCATAGATGCCTTCAGGGACCTGGGGGAAATGCCCCGGGGACTGATCCTTGACCTGCAGGGGAACGGGGGAGGTTTTTTGGGCGCAGCCCTCTTTTTGGCAGAGCAGTTCCTCAACAAAGGCGAGCTGATCCTCTTTACCGAGGGTGGAAAGACCACGCGTCAGGAAGTGAAAGCATCGGGCATGGGCTTTTTCATCAATACACCTGTCGTGGTTTTGATGGACGAAAGATCTGCCTCGGCAAGCGAGATCGTGGCCGGGGCGATACAGGACTGGGACAGGGGGGTAATCGTGGGAAGGCGCTCCTTTGGGAAAGGCCTTGTTCAGCAGTTGTTCCCCCTTAACGACGGTTCTGAGATGAGATTGACCGTTGCCCGGTATCACACCCCCAGCGGCAGGGTCATACAAACCCCCTATGTTATGGGTGAAAAAGAACTGTATTACAAGGATTTCATGGAACGTTACGAACGAGGTGAATCTTTCAACGCCGACAGCGTACGGATCCCAGACTCTCTGGCATTCAGGACCCTCAGGGAAAACAGGATCGTGTACGGAGGTGGAGGTATCATGCCCGATGTTTTTGTTCCGGCCGATACAACTTATTATTCCGGTTTTTATATCCAGCTTGCCAGAAGGGGGATCATAAACGAATTCATTAACGGGTATCTGGACACTGAAAGGGAACGTCTTGCCCGACTATACCCCGATTTCGAATCCTTTGACAAAGGGATGACCTCCGTGGAGGTCCCCTTCGCCGGGTTACTCGACTTTGCGGCAACGTTTGGACTTGTCCCCAAAGAGGAAGAACTTGCCACTTCCGGGAACCATATGCGCTTGCAGATGAAAGCGCTGATAGCCGCAAGACTTTACGGTACAAGCAGTTTTTACCGTGTGATCAATCCTGTTTATCCGGAATATTCGAAAGCCCTCGAGGTTATGAACGGGTTGCTATAACACCCGATCCTATCAATTCTTCTCCCTGGTACCAGGCTGCAAACTGACCCGGTGTGATGCCGCGTTCAGGTTCCGGGAAGTGAATATGCATGTCGTTGTCAAAGAATAGTTTGCCTGTCCTCAGGGGTTGCCTGTAACGGATGCGTATGCGGTAAGTTCTTTCTTCTCCGGGACGCATTTCCAGATCGGGTCTGATCCAGTGAACGTCCTTTTGGGAGATGGTAAGCCGGCTGTGGTACAGACCGGGATGGTCCTGTCCTTCTCCTACATATACCGTGTTGGATACGGTGTCTGTATGCAGGACAAAAAGAGGTTGTGCGTGTCCTCCTATCTGCAATCCTTTACGCTGACCAATAGTATAGAAATGGGCTCCCCTGTGTTTCCCGATGACCTTGCTGCTTCCGTCCCTGAAAATTTCCACCACATCTCCCTGGCGGGGTTTGAGCTGTTGCTGCAGGAACAGGGGCAGATCCACTTTGCCCACAAAGCAGATTCCCTGGGAGTCTTTCCTTTCGGCAGTGGGTAATCCCGCTTCAGCGGCAAGTTCCCTTACCCCGGGTTTTAGCAATTCGCCTATGGGGAATACCGCTTTTGACAGCTGCGTCTGATTCAGCTGACATAAAAAATAGGATTGGTCCTTATTGGGATCAGACCCCTGTAAAAGTCTGTATATTCCGTTCCCTGTCATCCCAATCCGGCAGTAGTGCCCGGTAGCCACTTTTTCTGCCCCCAGTTCAAATGCTTTTTCAAGGAATGCATCAAATTTGATCTCTCTGTTGCAGAGAATGTCGGGATTCGGGGTCCTTCCCCGTTCGTATTCCCGGAACATATAGTCTACTACCCGTTTACGGTACTGATCGCTAAGGTCAACGTAGTGGAACGGGATATCGAGTTTCCGGGCTACCATTTTAGCCAGGTCCAGGTCTTCCTCCCAGGCACAGTCGCCGTGAAGGGTCCCTGTTATATCATGCCAGTTGCGCATGAACATACCTATAAGATTGTAACCCTGCCGCCTGAGAAGAAGGGCGGCAACCGAGGAGTCAACTCCACCTGACAGACCTACAGCAATTTTCATATAAAAAAAGGGTAAGCTTGGTGTATCGCACCGCTACAACCACCTACCCTTGCTGTCTTCCAACCCTGGGGGAGTTCAGTGGGAGCTGGTCGTACACGACTTACCCCGTGCAAAGGTACAAAAATTCAGAAAGAATCAAATCCGAAAGGCAGAAGATCTTTGACACTGTCAAAGATCCGGACTTCATTACCGCTTGCCAGCAGGACGCGGATGGGAGATTTTTTTCTTTTTTCACTTTCCAGCAGGACCTGTCGGCATACCCCGCACGGAGAAGCCGTTACGGCTATGGTATCTATTGCGGAACCGGGATAATTGGCATGCGCGTAATATACAACGGAACGTTCGGCACAGATCCCTGCAGGAAAAGATGCGTTTTCCTGGTTGTTTCCTTTCAGGACCTCTCCCGTGACCAGACGTACCGCAGCCCCGACATGAAATTGGGAATAAGGAGCATAGGCGTTGCGTGCGGCTTCAACAGCCTGCTCCATGAGTTGTGCGTCTGCCGGTTCCAGTTTGTCTTTGGCTGTTTGGGAAAAACGGATGGTAAGGGAACTCCTTTTCATAAGGTATGAGGGTTTATTCTAAGCAAATATAAATATAATAATTTATACTAAATTTGCACCATGTTGAATCCTTCTTTATACAAGGCATTTTGCATTGTTTTCTGTATCCTTCCGGTAAAGACCGCATTTTCCGCTCTTCCCGTTTCTTCAGACTGGACGGAGAACCTTACCCGGGAACAATACATAGCGAAGTACAAGGACATTGCCGTAGGCCAGATGCACCGTTACGGGATCCCGGCAAGCATCATTCTGGCACAGGCATGCCTTGAATCAGGGAACGGGAACAGCCGCCTGGCAAAGGAAGGCAACAACCACTTCGGTATCAAATGCCACAACTGGGAAGGGGACCGGATTTACCACGATGATGACAGTGAGCAGGAATGTTTCCGAAAGTATCGTATACCGGAAGAATCGTTTTACGACCATTCCGAATTCCTGCGCTCCCGTCCAAGATACAGTGATTTGTTCCTGCTTGACAGAACAGATTACAGGGGTTGGGCACTCGGTCTGAAAAAGGCCGGATATGCAACAAATCCGCAATATGCCGAACTGCTTATAGATCTGATCGAAAAAAACAACCTGCACCTGTACGATACGTATCCTCCGGTCCCTGCAGCAGACCATAAGACCATCCCCGAAGGTCCGGTTTACGTTTTACCGGACACTCCGGGCGATGCTGTTTTTATCATTTCGGTGGAAAGGAGGGTAATGCAGACGAACGGGAAACGTTATATACTGTCGGCACCGGGAGATACCTACCGTTCGGTTGCGGCTGAATTAGGGCATTTTACCGGGGAACTCACCCGGTTCAACGACGTGCCCCGCGATGCGGAACTGGCAGTCGGTGAAAAAGTATATCTGGAAAGAAAGGCCCGCAAGGGCCCGGCAGGCGAGACAAGCAGGACCACCGTTGTTCCTGAAACCCTGCACGATGTTTCCCAGCGTACGGGTATCCGCCTGGAATCTTTACGCAAACTGAATCCCGGCATGGAAGACCGGCTGGGTGCAGGTACGGTTGTACGTCTTAGATAAGAAATGATCGCATGAGAAAGAGAGTCCCTTTTTTTACCACGTTATTTATGCTCCTGCTGTCAGCCGGGATTGCGGTCGGATGTGTACTTTATTTTACGTTCCGGCACAAAAACATTGTGACCCACGAAGGCAGACCAGCTTTTTTACTGATCCCTCATGAAGCGGATTTTGAACAGCTGATGGACAGTCTGACTGTGAATGGCCATTTGAAATTTGAAAAAACGTTCCGGTGGGCAGCCCGTCACGAGAACCTGCCTGACAACGTTCATCCGGGAAGGTACGCCCTGGATCCGGACATGAACAACCAGGAGCTGGCGCGAAAACTGGCCATGGGCTGGCAGGACCCCCTTAACCTTGTCATATCCGGAACGATCAGGACCTTTGAGAGACTGGCAACGGTACTGTCCGGGAACCTGGAAATTGATTCGGCAACAGTGCTTGCCTGTCTGAGGAACGATTCTCTCATTCACTCATTCGGGTTCGATTCAGTCAGTCTCAGGGCGATGTTCATCCCTAACACGTACCAGGTATACTGGGACATCTCGGGGGAACAGCTGCTGGACAGGATGCACAGGGAATACGTCAAGTTCTGGACATCCGAAAGAAAAGAAAAGGCAGGAAATATTGGAATGACACCCCTTCAGGTGAGTACCCTTGCTTCGATTGTTTACGAAGAAACAAAAAAGACAGATGAAATGCCTGCCGTTGCCGGAGTGTACATGAACCGCCTGCGCATCAACATGCCCCTTCAGGCGGACCCCACATTGATCTTTGCAGCACAGGATTATTCCATCAGAAGGGTTCTCAGGAAACATACGCGCATAGACTCCCCATACAACACTTATAAATACAGGGGATTGCCTCCGGGCCCCATCAGTGTACCCTCCATAGAGGCCATAGATGCCGTACTGCACTACGACCGGCATAAGCATCTGTATTTTTGTGCCAGGGAAGATTTTAGCGGATACCACAATTTCGCATCGACGTTGTCGGACCATATGAAGAATGCCAGGCGGTTTCAGAGGGCACTGACCGAACGCCTTAGACAGGAGGGACAGGCGAAATGAACCATCCGGCATTGTATCTGATACCGGCCCCGCTGGGTGACACGCCACCTTCCCAGGTGTTGCCTGCTGACCATATAGAGACGGTAAGACGGCTTTCTTGTTTTATTGTGGAGGAACTCAGAACGGCAAGGCGTTATCTTTCTGTACTGGGGCTCAGGGTGGGATCCCTGGAATTTGAATTGCTGAACGAGCATACACCTCCCGAAGATCTGGACAGATTGCTGGACCCGCTCAGGCAGGGTCGTTCTGTGGGAATGATCACGGAAGCCGGTCTGCCGGCTGTTGCTGATCCGGGAGCAGGACTGGTTGCCCTGGCACATACGTACGGATTCCGGGTGATACCTCTTGTGGGGCCGTCTTCGCTGATGCTTGCCCTGATGGCATCGGGTCTGAACGGGCAGCATTTCGCATTCAGGGGTTATCTGCCTGTAAAGCCGCCCCAGCGTGACAAAAGGATCCGGGAACTGGAAAGAATATCTGCGCTGGAACGACAGACACAGATATGCATCGAAACGCCCTACAGGAACGAATCCCTGTTCCGGGCCTTCCTCGGGTGCTGTGCAGCGGATACCCGGCTGACACTCGCCCTGGACCTGACAATGCCCGGAGCGTTCATATCTACGCGAACCGTAGCAGACTGGAAACATCATATTCCGGATTTCGAAGGTCTCTACAAAAAGAAACCCTGTGTTTTTTTATTATTGGCCTGACGATTATGGCGACGATCACATTGAACGACATGAAATTCTACGCGCACCACGGTTGCTTTGACGAAGAGCGTCTGATAGGAACGCGTTTTCTGGTAGATGTTGAACTGGAAACAGTGAGTTGTCCGGCTGTTCTGACCGATGAACTGGAGGATGCCATTGATTACTCCAAAGTGTACCGGGTGGTGGCGGCAGAAATGGCAGTGCCCAGCAGGTTGCTTGAACATGTCGCGGGACGGATCATCCGTTCCCTTACCCGTGCTTTTCCTGTTTCGGATTGCAGGGTGAAAGTATCCAAACTTGCTCCTGCCCTTGGAGGTGAAACGGGGAAAGCTTCGGTTACTTTGACCATGAAGGATTTACCGTATGAATGAAAAACAGACGTTTGCGTTTATTACGCTCGGATGCAAGCTCAATTATGCCGAGAGTGCCACCATTGCCCGCGAACTGATGCAAAAGGGCTATGAAAAGGTGAAGCCTTCCCGCTGTGCTGACCTGTACATCATCAATACCTGTTCCGTTACCGAACATGCAGATAAAAAAAGCCGTCAGGCTATCCGCAAGGTCTTGCGGATCAATCCCCGGGCCCGGATCATCGTTACAGGATGTTCCGCCCAGTTACGCCCGGAGAGGTTACAACAGATACCGGGAGCCGGAGCCCTTATCGGCACAGGGTTCAGGGATCACATCTTACGTGTTGTGGAAAAGAATGAAAATCACACATTGCTGGTAAGGCCCGCTGAAACTGAAAACAGTTTTTTTGCAGCTTATTCGGCGGGAGAAGAGGCCCGCGACAGAACACGTTCTTTCCTGAAGGTACAGGACGGGTGTGATTACTGCTGTGCTTATTGTACCGTTCCCCTGGCCAGAGGCAGGAGCAGGAACATTCCCATTGCCCAGGTGGTTCTTCAGGCAAAGGAAATTGCTTCCAGGGGAGTCAGGGAGATCGTGTTGACAGGGGTAAATACGGGAGACTTTGGAAAGACAACCGGGGAATCTTTCACGGAATTGCTGGACGCCTTGTTTGAAGTACAGGGCATTGACCGTTACAGAATTTCTTCCATAGAACCGAACCTGCTGACAGACGAAATTATACAAATGATCGCCGGGAACAGCCGTTTTCTGCCGCATTTTCATATTCCCCTGCAAAGCGGAAGCGATATGGTGCTCAGGAAGATGGGGAGACGTTACGACACCTCTGTTTTTGCTCATAAAGTCAGATATATACACGACCTGATGCCCTGTGCCTTCATAGGAGTGGATGTGATCGCCGGTTTTCCCGGTGAAACCGAAGATGCTTTCAGACAGACATACGATCTGCTGGAAGAACTCCGGCCTTCTTTTCTGCATGTGTTCCCGTTTTCACTCAGACCGGAAACCAGGGCGGCGTCGTATCCCGTCACTGAAAGGGTCCGGGAAGGGATCATTACCCAAAGGACCCGGCTGCTTGGAGCATTGTCTGACAGATTGCACGGGGAATTCTTACATGCAAACAAAGGCAGAAAAGAAGAAGTGCTTTTTGAAGGAAAGGCCGCAAACGGGAAAATGCACGGATATACACGCAATTATATCCGGGTAGAACGTCCGTTTGACGCTTCCCTCATTAACCGGATCGTGGAAATAATATTAGACTGATCATGTACCGGGATCTTTTCAGGGTTTTTTTCAGGATAGGGGCCTTTACCATAGGAGGAGGCCTTGCCATGCTGCCGATCATAGAAAGGGAGGTGGTGGAACGTAAGAAGTGGATCGCCAGGGAAGATTTCACGGATATCCTGGCAGTAACCCAGACCATGCCGGGTGTGATAGCCGTGAATATGGCCGTCGCAGTGGGTTACCGGCTTAAAGGCATTCGGGGTTCTCTGATCGCAGTTTCAGGTGCGGTTCTTGCCCCGTTCCTGGCCATACTGATGCTGGCTGTTTTCTTTCGGACATACAGAAGCAATCCCGTGGTTGAAAGCATTTTTCTGGGGATGCGTCCCGTTGTCGTTGCCCTTATAGCAGTTCCCGTAATAACCACCATGCGTTCCTTAGGACTGACACTGTCGACGGGCCTGATCGCCGGTGCGGCCACACTGCTCATCTGGCTGTTCGGGGTGTCTCCTGTATGGATCATCCTGGCAGCCGGCCTGGGCGGGTACATCTGGTACAGGATCGAAAAACACAGGAAAGGGAGGCGAAAAATATGATTTACCTGCAATTGTTTTTATCCTTTCTCAAGATAGGGATTTTCTGCTTCGGGGGGGGGTATGCCATGTTGTCGCTGATTCAGGACAAAGTGGTGAACCAGCACGGGTGGCTTACGATTTCTGAATTTGCCGACATCGTGGCCGTATCGCAGATGACACCCGGACCTATTGCCATCAATACTGCCACCTATGTGGGATATACCGCTGCAGGAGGTAATGTGCTGGGCTCGGTGATGGCAACACTCGCCCTGATCCTGCCGTCTGTGGTAATGATGACCATCGTAAGCCGTTTCTTCATAAAATACGGGAAGAATGAGATCGTTCAGGGTGTATTCAAAGGGATACGGCCTGTCGTGGTGGGACTGATCGCTTCTGCGGTGCTGGTCATGGCCACCCCGGAAAATTTTGCGGATTACCGCAGTTATCTGTTATTCTCAGCAGCTTTTCTGGCAGCTTACTTTTACAGGGTACATCCCATATTGCTTATGGTTTTGGGCGGGCTGGCAGGTTTTTTGATGTACTGACCGGGGCATACGCTACATCGCTCTTGTTTTTTCAGTAAATTTGCGACCCGGGATACATCCAATGCAATTCAGACTCAAAGCTCCATATGAACCTACGGGAGATCAGCCGCAGGCGATCGACCAGCTTACCGCTATATTCAATGACGGTACCCGGGCCGCGGTATTACTGGGGGTGACAGGTTCGGGAAAAACATTTACCATGGCCAATGTCGTGGAAAAGCTGCAAAGGCCCACGCTGGTCATAAGCCACAATAAAACACTTGCGGCCCAGCTTTATGCGGAGTTCAAAAGTTTTTTCCCTGAAAATGCAGTCGAGTATTTTGTCTCTTATTATGATTACTACCAACCCGAGGCGTATCTGCCTGTAACGGATGTCTATATAGAAAAAGACCTGAGCATTAACGATGAAATTGAAAAACTTCGGCTGAGCACTTCTTCCGCGCTGTTGAGCGGCAGACGTGACGTACTTGTCGTGTCCAGCGTTTCCTGTCTGTATGGAATAGGCAATCCGGAGGATTTCCATTCGAACACCATCACCCTGAAAACAGGAGAAGCTCACGATTTCAACCGGTTGCTGTACAGATTGGTGGACGCTTTGTATTCCCGGAACGAAAATGATTTTAAAAGAGGAACTTTCCGTGTAAGGGGGGATGTGGTGGACGTTTACCTGGCCTACGACGATATTGCCTGCCGGATTGCGTTCTGGGGCGATCGTATTGAGTCCATTGAGCGTTTTGATCCGTCCACGGGGGGAATTATTGAAAAGATCGGAGGCATAGCCATATATCCGGCAAGCGCATTTGTTACAACAAGGGAAAGGAAGGAACAGGCCATCAAGCATATTCAGGACGACCTGGTCGAAAGGGTAGCTTATTTAAAGGAAACAGGTAAGCACCTGGAAGCAAAAAGATTGCTTGAGCGTGTGGAATTTGACCTGGAAATGATCCGGGAACTGGGATATTGTTCCGGAATAGAGAATTATTCCAGGTATTTTGACGGACGCTCCCCGGGAACAAGACCGTTTTGTCTGCTGGATTATTTTCCTGATGATTTTCTTGCCATTATTGACGAAAGTCACGTAACACTTCCCCAGGTCAGGGCCATGTACGGTGGGGACAGGTCCCGTAAGGAGGTACTGATCGAGTATGGCTTCCGGCTGCCTGCAGCGGCTGATAACCGGCCCCTTACCTTCGACGAGTTTGACAGTGTTATCGGTCAGAGACTCTACGTGTCTGCCACCCCGTCCGATTATGAACTGGAGAAGTCGGAAGGGCTCATTGTGGAGCAGGTGGTCCGTCCCACCGGACTGCTGGATCCTCCGGTAGAAGTGCGCCGGACGGAAGGACAGATAGATGACCTGATAGAGGAGATCCGGGTGTG
>LFSY01000034.1:55571-70802 GCA_001512865.1 Rikenellaceae bacterium DTU002
TCGGATGTGGATACCTTGGAAAGGATCAGGATCCTTGAGGAATTCCAGAAAGGATATTACGACGTACTGATTGGAGTCAACCTTTTGAGGGAAGGACTTGACCTGCCCCAGGTGTCCCTGGTGGCTATTCTGGATGCCGACAAGGAAGGATTCCTGCGATCGGAGAGGTCTCTGACCCAGACAGCCGGCAGGGCGGCACGCAATGTTGAGGGACGCGTGATCATGTACGCCGACAAAATAACCGACTCCATGGCCAGGACCATCAGGGAAACGGAAAGACGCCGTGCAAAGCAGATGCAATACAACCGGGAGCACGGGATCACTCCCACCCAAATAGCAAAAAATGTAAGAAATACACTGGATCAGGGCATGCCGTACGACGATGTGCACGATGCGGTTCACATGGTGGCGGAAGATCCTGTAACCCGATCCATGACACAGGAACAACTGAAAAAAGCAGCCGGAGTAGCCCGGCAACGAATGGAAGACGCGGCTTCCAAACTGGATTTTATAACAGCTGCCAGATTCAGGGACGAAATGTATGCTTTGGAAAAATTATTGTCATGAATACGGAAATGGTTGATCAGGCAAGGCAGTTTGCCTTTGAACAACTTGCCGGGCAGGTCCGCGGCAACGGCCGTCCCTTCATGGAGCATGTAGACGCAGTCGCTTCCATTGTGGCAAAAGAGATAGGGCTTACACAGGAATCCGTCGCGATCGTATACCTGCATGAGGCAAGCCGCAGGCATCCGGAATTACTGGAGCGGATCAGCCGTGAATTCGGCAGCGAAACGGGACTTATGGTAAACGGGCTCAACAGGATCTCGACCATCAATCCCAGGGACACCAGGCTGCAGGCTGAAAATTACAGGAAACTGATCATTTCATATTCTGCAGACCCCCGTGTCACTTTGGTTAAACTGGCTGACCGGCTTGAAGTCATGCGTTCGCTTACCGAATGTTTTCCCCGAAACGATCACATCAAGAAAGCCACAGAGACGCTCATGTTATATGCTCCCCTGGCTCACCAGCTGGGACTTTACAGGGTAAAAAGCGAATTGGAAGATCTGTCTTTCAAGGTCATTCAGCCCGAGGAATACCGTCTGATAACCAATAACCTGAGGGCTACAGAAATTGAACGCAAGGCGCAGATTGCACGATTTGTAAAACCCCTGGAAAAGGAGTTGAAAAAATCAGGTATACGCTACGAACTCAAAAGCCGTACAAAAGCCACCTATTCCATCTGGAGGAAAATGCAGGCCCAACAGGTAGGGGTGGAAGAGGTGTATGATATCCTGGCCATTCGTTTTATTATCGACACCACTCCCGAGAAGGAAAAGGAACTGTGCTGGCAGGTATATTCGCTGGTGACGCAAATGTACGAACCTATCCCTGAAAGGATGAGAGACTGGATCACAGTCCCCAAATCAAGCGGATACGAATCACTGCACATTACTGTTAAGACACCGGACGGTCCTGTGGTAGAGGTGCAGATACGAAGCCGCAGGATGGATGTGATCGCCGAATACGGAGTGGCTGCCCACTGGGCTTACAAAGGGATGCGAAACGAGCAGGTAATGCAGGACTGGCTGGCGAACGTAAGAAAACGGCTCCAGAATCCCAGTGAGGATCTGAATACGGTATCCGGTCAGGAGACGTTCAAGCCCAACGAGATCTATGTATTCACGCCCGCAGGTGACCTGAGAAGACTGGCAGCGGGGTCCACGGTACTGGATTTCGCTTTTGACATCCATACAAATATCGGGCTTAAGTGTACCGGAGGCAGGGTGAACGGAAAGATGTCGCAGGTACGGGAAATTTTGCAGACAGGAGATGTGGTCGAGATCATAACGGGTAAGAATCAGAAACCCTCAAGGGATTGGCTCGGTTTTGTGATCTCCGGAAAAGCGAAAAACAAGATCCGTCAGAAACTCAGGGAAGAAGCCGGGATACAGGATGCAGCAGGCAGGGAAATGCTGGAACGTCGTCTGAAGAACTGGAAAACAGAGCTCACTGCGGAAAATACGGCCTTGCTGATGAAGCGTTTCAGGATCAAACAGATAAGCGACTTTTACGGGGCAATCGCAAGGGAAGATATTTCGCTTCAGGAGATTAAGGACTTCCTGATGCAGGAAAGAGAAGGGAAAGAGGATAAATCCGAGAAACCACTCCAGGAGACGACGGTCCCTGATCAGGCGGCCGCTACTTCCAGATACAGGGAAGGAGATTACCTGATCATTGACGATACTTTTGGCAGGATCGGTTACAAACTGGCAAAATGCTGCAACCCGGTCATCGGCGATGATGTGTTCGGTTTCGTATCGATCAGGGAAGGCATAAAGATTCACAGGATGAGCTGTCCCAATGCAGCCAGGCTCATGACCCAGTATCCCTACAGGATCCAGAAGGTCAGGTGGCGCAACACTGTCACCTCTGCCGTGTTCCAGACGACCATCCGTTTTACCGCTTATCAGGAACCCGGTCTGGCAAGGGAGATAGAAGACGTGATTATCAGCCTTTCACTTAACCTGCGGAGCTATACCTTCTCGGGGCATAAGGGAAAAATGTCCGGACGGCTCCAGGTAGCTGTCAATTCCAACAAACAGGTGGACCTGCTGTTGTTCCAGTTAAGAAAGATCAAAGGGATCATTAAGGCCGTAAGGGAATGAAAGCATGAGTGAAGATAAAATTGTAATAAAGGGTGCGCGTGTTCACAATTTAAAGAACATCACGGTTGAGATCCCCCGGGATAAGTTTATAGTGATCACGGGAGTTTCGGGTTCGGGAAAATCATCTCTTGCCTTTGATACGCTTTTTGCCGAAGGCCAGAGGCGCTATGTGGAAAGTCTTTCTGCCTATGCGCGTCAGTTTCTGGGAAGGATCAAAAAACCCGATGTGGACCTTATAGAAGGAATCCCTCCGGCGATCGCCATAGAACAAAAGGTCAACACACGCAATCCCCGTTCCACACTGGGAACTTCAACCGAGATTTATGATTATCTGCGTCTGCTTTACGCCCGTGTGGGAAGAACATATTCTCCCGTTTCAGGCAGGGAAGTAACCTGTCAGACCAGGGAGGATGTGCTGCAGTTTATCCTGGGGCTTCCTTCAGGCAGTCATGCACTGATACTGGCCCCTTTCGGGTGGAATGACACAAAACGAAGGGTAGAAAAACTTTTGCAGTTGCAGCAGGACGGGTATGCCCGTTTTTATGACGGAACAGAGATGGTCAGGATAGAGGATTTGCTGACCGGGATGGAACGTTTCCAATCGAGGGAAGTGCTTCTCATGACAGGGAGGGTCGTTCCCGTGGATGAACCTGACAACCGGGCCAGGATTATGGAATCCGTTCAGTCTGCCTTTACCGTCGGGGACGGGTCCCTGTACGTTCTTGCCGGAAATGAGCAGGTTCCTTTTTCCACACGTTTCGAAGCCGACGGGATCACGTTCATGCAACCGACTGAATACTTGTTCAGTTTCAACAGTCCCCTGGGTGCATGCCCTGAATGCGGCGGTTACGGTCAGATAACCGGCATAGATGCATCCCTTGTCATCCCTGACCCGGAGCTTTCCGTATATCAGGATGCCGTTGCCTGCTGGAGGGGAGACGTGATGCGATCCTTCAAGGATGAGGTCGTACGCCATGCTTCGGGGGCGGGCTTCCCCATCCACAAGCCGTATAAGCTCCTTACCGTACGGGAAAAGGAATGGCTCTGGAATGGTGACTCACAGGTAACAGGAATACACCGTTTCTTCAGGCACCTGGAATCGGCAAGATACAAGATACAAAACAGGATACTGATCAGCCGTTTTACCGGGAAAACATTATGTCCCGAATGCAGTGGCACAAGGTTGCGCAAGGAAGCCTCTTATGTAAAAATTCACGACAGGCGCATAGACCAGTTGCTCGAGATGAATGTGGGGGACCTGGATGCTTTCATGGGGAGCATTCCATGGAGGACCAAGGAGTTGGAGATAGCAGGCAGGACGATCGAGGAGATCCGATACCGTCTGCACTTCCTGAACCAGGTAGGACTCGGTTACCTGACCCTGAACCGCCGGTCTTCCACACTAAGCGGGGGCGAAAGTCAGCGGGTGAACCTGGTAAGTTCCCTGGGCAGTTCTCTCGTTGGAAGTCTGTACATACTGGACGAGCCGAGCATAGGTTTACACCCCAGGGATACGCAACGACTGCTGATATCGCTCAAAGCCCTTAAAGATCTCGGGAATACTGTAATTGTGGTGGAACATGACGAAGAGATTATGCGGGCTGCCGATTGTATCATTGATATTGGGCCCCTGGCCGGGAAGGACGGTGGAAGGCTTATGTACCTGGGACCACCCCTGCCGGCAGGATCGGATATTGAACCGGGTGAAAGCCGTACGCTTCGCTTTCTGGCCGATCCTGATATCATACCGATTCCGGACGGTCGCAGAAAATGGAATTCCTACATAGGCATTGAAGGAGCCTGTCACAACAACCTGAAAGGGATTGACGTCAGCTTTCCGCTGCAGGTTTTTACTGCCGTTACGGGGGTGAGCGGGTCCGGAAAGTCTTCCCTGGTAAGAGACATATTGTATTATGCCCTGAGCCGTGTATTGAACCAGGCCAGAACTCCTGCTCCCGGAAAATTCGGCAGGCTGACGGGAGACCTGCACCGCATCGCCGGAGTGGAACTGGTTGACCAGAATCCGATTGGGAAATCCTCCCGTTCAAATCCGGTGACCTATATCAAAGCGTATGACGATATCAGGAAATTATTTTCAGAGCAGCCATACGCACGGATGAACGGGTACGGACATTCTCATTTTTCGTTCAACATCGAAGGAGGTCGCTGTCCCGAATGCCAGGGGGAGGGCGTGGTCCGGGTGGAAATGCAATTTATGGCAGACGTGGTCCTTACGTGTGAATCCTGCGGGGGAAAGAGATTTCAGTCCGACATTCTAGAAGTCAGGTACAAAGGAATGAATGTTTATGATGTCCTTGAAATGACGGTGGAAGAAGCCATTGATTTCTTCTCCTCACAGAAGGACCCCACTGCATTGCGTATTGCTGAAAGACTGAGACCGCTCGACCAGGTGGGACTTTCCTATATCAAACTTGGCCAGAACAGCAGCAGTCTGAGCGGCGGGGAAAGTCAGCGCGTGAAACTGGCTTATTTCCTTTCCCGTGAAAATTCCGCCGTAAACAGGCTTTTCATTTTTGACGAACCCACAACGGGTCTTCACGTTTACGATATCGCCAAATTGCTCAGGTCGTTTGAGGCCCTGATATCAAAAGGCCACACCGTGCTTGTGGTAGAACATAACATGGATGTGGTCAAGTGTGCTGACTGGGTGATTGATATGGGACCCGAGGCCGGGGAAGGAGGAGGGACCTGTTGTTTCTGCGGTACGCCGGAATCACTCGCCCTGAGAACTGATCTTCCGACAGGGATGGCTTTGAGATCCAAAATACCGACCTGATAGTTACGGGTCTGAAGAAGTTTTTTATTTTTGCCACATGGTAAGGAATATCTTGATATTGACCGTAACGGGAATCATGCTCCTGGCAACCGCTGCATGCCCGGTAACCGCCCAGCAGACCCCGGTATTTGCTTCTTCCTTTTGCATATCTCCCCAATTGGGAACAGACCTGGGAGGGGCAGTCCCCATACCCTTCAATGCCGTAGGCGGGTATTTCAATGCCTATCCCAAGCTGAATGCAACATTGGGGGCCCGTTTCTTCCTGAATCTGCATCCGCGCTGGAGCGTTGGCGCCAATCTCAATTACAAGACCATTGCCATGGATGCCGATGCCCGTGTAACCAACCAGAAGTTCAAGGGAGAAAACACGGTACAGTATTTTACGGGGACCTCTGAAATGTCCATGAGTTTTACTTTGCTGGAAATACCACTTTATGCGGAATTCCTTCTGGGATCGAAAAAACAGCACGGAATACAACTGGGAGCTTTCGGTTCCTATGTATTCAGATCGCGTTTCGTCACCCATGCCACCAAGGGGTTCATTGGATCCGTACCGGACCGGGTGGATTCAGATCTGACCAGTCCCCAGGTCATGGATTTTTCATCATTGCTCGACACCTGGGATGCCGGTTTGTTTTTTGGGTATGAGGTACGTATATTTCCCAGGATCAGGATGGGAATGCACATCATGACAGGTTTCAGGGACATCTTCAAACCGGGAAGCGATTTCTTTGATTACAGGATGAAACAAATGCGCGGCAGCGTGACCGTTTCGTACGATCTGGTCAGAATATTTCAACGCTGAAGCAAATCCCACACGGTAAGGAACAGCCAGCGTACCCTCTTCACAAGTACCCGCATATTTATGATCCGGAGCGTGTCTCCGGGTTTGTATGTGTATTCGTTTACCCCGGACGTGATCAGCAGGGACGGGATGTTCATTTGGGCAAGAACGGATTGTTCCGTCATTGAAAAATAGATCTCGGCAAATGCGGGACTGTTATAAAAGGAATAATCCAGTTCCAGACCTGTGTTATAGAAAGAATTGCTGTTGTTCAAAGATTGCACGACATGCCGGGGGACCGATCCTGCACCCAGGATCAGGATGTAGTTTTCCGTATGGCCGGGAGGGGCCAGGCTGGTCCCGATCTGGTCCAGATTCAGGTTGAGTATGATCTGACCGGCCGGGATACCTAAGGAAAGGGCAAAGATGCGTGCTCCTGTCATGGAAAATTCCTTGGCATCATAGGCAACAAAAATGATATTGCGAGACAACCCGCGGCCTTCCCTTGTCATGGTGCCGAAAACGCGGGCAAGCGCCAAGAGCGCCGAAACCCCCGAGGCGTTGCTGTCCGCTCCCGGATACAGGATGCCGTTGATGACCCCCAGGTGGTCGTAATGGGCAGATACGATAATATATTCACTGCTTTCTGTCACGGCCGGGATCCATCCGATAATATTCCTGCCCCTTTGTCCGGTGGGACAGGCAAATCCCTGTATGTAAGATGTGTTATACCGCCGGGGATCTCCTGTGCCGAGGGGGCGGATTCCGTATTCACTGAATCTGGCAGTAATATACCGGGTCGCCTCAGATGCTCCGGGTGACCCTGTTTCCCTTCCCTGCAGGAGGCTGTCAGAGAGGTATCCTATGTGGTACTCAAGTTCCTCGCCTGAAATAAGAAAAGCATATTCCTCGGGGCGTACTGCCTGTGACTTCAGGGGAGTGGTGAAAAACAACAAGGCAAACTGAATGCAGAGCAGGGGCAGTAACGGACGCGGCATATTTTTTGTCATTTAAGATGCAAAGAAACGAATTTTTCCGGTCAATTTTATACCTTTGGAAAATGGCAAAAAGATCATGCTTCTATATCCCGTTACTCATCTTGATTATTTTTACGGCAGGGAGAGCACAGGCACAATACGACAAACAGCAGTTCTTTTACCGGGGACAACACCTGTTGTTTGAAGGTCGTTACCAGCAGGCAATCGAAAATTTCAACAAGCTTATTCAGCTTGACCCCAATTTACACGAAGCCTATTTTTTCAGAGGGATCGGTAAATACAACCTGGGAGACTTTCTCGGGGCAAAAGCCGATTTTGACAAGGCCATAGGGATCCATCCCATATTCACTCTGGCTTACCACTACAGGGCCATTACACATTCCCGTCTTGGTGATTATGAAAAAGCGCTCCATGATCTACGGGAAGCCATAGACCTCAGGCCCGGTTACAACGGGCTCTATTTCAGCCGTGGGGTAACGTATTTGTTGTCTCAGCAATTCAAGCTGGCAGAAGAAGATTTTAACCGCTTCATCCGTCACGAACCCAGGGTGAGCGAAGCTTACCTGAACCGGGGAGCATGTTACCTGTACCTGAAAGATACGGTAAAGGCGCTTCATGATTACGAAACTGCGATATTGCTCAACAAATTCGATCCCGAAGGATATATACGCCGGGCACGTGTCTATGCCATGCAGGAAGACTATTCTTCAGCTCTCGAAGACCTGGACCAGGCATTGTCCCTGGCTCCTGACAACTCATTCGCGTATTTTAACAGGGCACTGATACGGTATAACTCAAACGACCTGTCAGGCGCACTCAGCGACCTGGAACAGGTATTGACTGATGATCCCGGGAATGCGCTGACACTGTACAACCGGGCTCTTATCCGGACACAGATAGGTGATTACAATAACGCGCTGGAGGATTACGACAGGGTCATTTCCATCAACCCGGGCAATGTGCTGGCCTATTATAACCGGGCGGCACTTTTCATTCAAATGGAACGATACAAGGATGCCCTGAGGGATTACGACAAAGCCATTGAACTCTATCCCGATTTTGCGAATGCCTATATGAACCGATCGTACGTGAAAAACAGAATGGGACTGTTTGCCTCGGCCGAGCTCGATTACAATGTGGCCCAGAACAAGGTCAATGAATACAAGATGCGATTGGGCGACACGACTTATTCTGCCTTTGCGGACACAACACAGCGTTTTGACCGTCTTCTTGCCCTGGATGCCGAATTTGCCAAGAAAGATTTCAACAACGAGCTGCTTCAGTACCGCGATGTGGATATCCGACTCAAACCGCTTTACAAATTGCTGGCAGGGCCAACGGATAATGTTATGGCCCTGGAGCGCAGGTACTACTATGAAGACCTGGAGAAATTCATGCTGGGACAGTCCATTCCGGTACATCTGTTCAGCAACGAACCTGAAGTCGATCCGGACCAGCTGAATTTTCAGAAAGAACAGGTGGAGTCGCTTATCCGGGGAGGCGACGGAACTGCAGATCTTTATTTCTTGCGAGGGATTCTGGATTTCCAGAGCAAATTATTCAACGCTTCACTGGCGTCGTATAACGAAGCTGTAGGACGTGACCCCGGGAACGTGTTTTACTACATAAACCGGGCAGCTTTGCAAAGCGAGATGATTGACTTCATATCCTCCATGGAGAACAATGTGCAGATTCTTACACTAGACGAAGCGGGCACTGCACGTACACGTGTTCAGGAACAGGGTCGCAGGGAGTATGATTATTCCGGGGCCATTGAAGATCTGGAGAAAGCCGCTTCCCTGGCACCTGATTTTGCTTATGTGTATTACAACCTGGGGAATCTTTATTGTCTGTCGGGAGATTTTCCCAGATCCATTACCAATTATTCCAGGTCAATAGAATTGTATCCTTACCTGGCAGAGGCTTATTACAACAGGGGACTGATCCAGATATACCTGAAAGACAAGGAAAAAGGCTGTATGGACATATCCACCGCAGGGGAACTCGGCATCAAGGATGCTTACAGTGTCATAAAAAAATTCTGTGTTACAGAACAGTAACACAGAATTCTACGCAAGACGATCCCCGTGATCAGTCGGAATAAGAATTGTTCACATAAGGGGCTTTGTTCAGGAAATCATAGGAAGCCTTGATGCTTTCAAAAGGCAGCATATCGAAAGCTTCCTGTTCCACAATGGCATATTTTAATCCGGATATGGAGGCCCTTTCATAAATGGCTTTGAAATCTATTTTCCCGGAAGCCCCTATTTCTTTATCATCCTTAACATGCCACAGTTCAAACCTGCCCGGGTATTTATCCAGATAATCTACAGCAGGGGCCCCGCCCACCTGGCTCCAGAAGACGTCTATCTGGAAAAACATTTTTTCGGGATCCGTGTTTTGAAGCATGAAATCATACATTACCACCTCGTCAAAGACGGTTGTGAATTCATGTGCGTGGTTGTGGTACCCGAAACGTATGCCCGCATTGTTGCATTTTTCACCTACGGCATTGAACAGCTCACAATACCGTGCCAGACCCTCAACGGATTCGTAGGCGCTTCTCCACATGGAAGGCTGCACGATATAAGACACTCCTGTTTCCAGATGGTCCTGAATGGCTTTGTCCCACCATGCCATACATTCTTCCCAGGTGGCAGCATTGGGATCGGGGCCGTTGATATGGGAAGATATCACATCCAGTTCCTTCTCGTTGCACAGTTCTTTGAATGCGGCACCGGACAGCCCGTAAAAAGTCCCTTCCTGTGCGTTGTATCCGGCCATTTCCACAAATGTGTATCCTGCCTCGGCAACAGCGTCGAGGGATGTTTCCAGATCTTCACCGATCTGGTCCCGGATAGAGTACAGCTGCAGACCGATCTCTTTTTGTACAGGCTCCTGTGCACAGGAAGCAAAGCCGAGTGCGGCCAGGCTAACCATGATTAAAAATTTGCTTTTCATCAGTCCAGGATTTTTACTTTGATATTTCTGAACCAGACATCATCGCCGTGATCCTGTAATCCTATGTAACCGGCTTTTTCTTCTCCTCCGCAATTCAGAAGCAGGTCATAGGCGACCGGCCATTTGTCCTGGCTGAATTTGCTGTTGTCCAGCATTTCTTTCCATTGGGGAGTCCACAAATGATATTCCAGTACAGGTGTCCCGTTCTGGAAATGAGCCACAGTCCCTTTGTAAACAAGAATCTTGGCGGTGTTCCATTCTCCGAAAGGTTTGGCATTCTGGGGTTTCGCAGGAATCATGTCGTAAAGGGATGCTGACTGGCGGTTGCCGTCAATTCCCAGGATCGCATCGGGATGGTTCTCGTTGTCGAGGACCTGATATTCGGGAGCTGAAATGTAAATGGGTTCCCCGGGAACTTCCTGTGCCAGGTAGAACACGCCCGAATTGGACCCTTTGGCCACTTTCCACTCGAAGGTCAGTTCAAAATTGCCGAATTTCCTGTCAAAAATAATATCTCCTCCGTTTTCGGCACCGGCTTCTCCGCGACCGGACCCGTTGATCTTGATGGCGCCCTCTTCCACGGTCCAGGCACCTGGTATTTCAGTACCGTTGTACGCGCGCCATCCTTCAAAAGTTTCACCGTCAAAAAGTACGACGACATTGGGATCTTCTTCCTGCACCTGTTTCTTGTTGTTGCAGGAGGAACACGAACTGACGATCATGGCAGTCATTAGTAAAGGTAAAATAAGCAATCTTTTCATAGTATTTATGTTTTAAGTTCAAGGCATTTCCGGAAGAGAGTACCCTGCCCTGTAAGTATGACGGATCAATTCCTCAGAGAATTGCAGGGCGTTTATGGGATCTGTGTATTCGTTGTTGAACGTGGGATGGCCATCCTTGATGGAGAAACCATCCTTAACCTTCATCCGAATGGTATCGTTGGGCGATATGTTGGTAAACTTCATGGCATCTCCGTCCCAGAGCAATTCCCTGTTCAGGCCCTGCAGACGGACTGCCAGAACCCCCATAACCACCATTTCGTTCAGAGGACCGGCTTCACAGAAGTCAGAAGCTGTTTTCACGCGGCTTTCAGGATTTTCCCTGCATGCCCGGATAAAGTCCAGATAATGGTTGTTCTCGGGGACTTCACGGGTCATGGTGGGAACCGGTATTTCCCTGCCAGAGAGGAGCCAGGGTCTTACCCCGTAACATCCGCAGATGAGTGTGTCTTTTGTCCCGTAGAAAATCACGGCGCCACCGCTGTCATTCATATTGCGTCCGGCCGGCCATCCCTGCGGGAATACCGGCAGCAGACCTCCGTCATACCAGGTAACTTCCACCCGGGGCATTCCCACCTTGGGCATGTTGTCGCGGGCGGGGAAAACGAATTTGGCTATCTGTGCGTTCGGGGCACAATCGGTCATCAGGGATGTGGAGCTGCCCTGTACGGCTACCGGGGATTTCAGATTGAGAGCTTTTACCACAGGTTGTAGGATGTGGCACGCCATGTCACCCAGGGCTCCGGTACCGAAGTCCCACCAGCCCCTCCAGTTCCAGGGGTGGTAGATATCGTTGTATGGACGGAAGGGAGCAGGTCCTATGAACAAATCCCAGTCAAGATCGGGGTGGGGGGTATGTACAGCTGAGGGAGTCTCAAGACCCTGAGGCCATATGGGCCTGTCTGTAAAAGCTTCCACTTTGGAAATTTCTCCTATCATACCCGACCAGATGGCCTCGCATATCTGACGGACACCCTGGCCCGAAGCTCCCTGATTACCCATCTGTGTAGCCACTTTGTGTTTGTCTGCCAGCCTGGTAAGTAGCCTGGTTTCATATACGGTATGCGTAAGGGGTTTTTCACAGTAAACGTGTTTGCCCATGGCCAGAGCCTGGGCAGCTATTACCGCGTGGGTATGGTCGGCCGTACCGACAACAACGGCATCGATCTTGTTTCCCATTTCATCGAACAATTTCCTGAAATCCTTATATTTCTTTGCGTCAGGGTAATTTTTAAATTGTTCTGCCGAGTATTTCCAGTCTACGTCACACAGGGCTACTATGTTCTGAGAATTCATTTCCCTGATCACGGCACCACCTCTGCCTCCAATGCCAATTCCGGCAATGTTCAGTTTATCTGTAGCCGGAATTTTTTTCTTCTTTTGAGATCCCAGGGGCACTTTGGCCATCAAGGGTGTAGATGCTACGATGGCGCCTGCTGTTGCCAGAGCGCTTTTTTGTAAGAAATTTCTTCTAGAAATGTTTTTTTCCATAGATCTTATTTTTACTGTTGTATGAAATGGATTTGCATGAATTTACGAAGATAGTAAAAAAATCATTTTTTACCTTTTTTTGAACGAAGTCTGTTATAGGACTGCACCAGTGCCTCATCACTCCCGATAGCCCTCAATGCCAGGATGATCAGAATGATGCTAACGAGGGGAAAGACGGTTGTGACAGGAAATGGTATGTCACCGGTATTCTTGATATAAACGGCGCCGATCCAAATCTGTAATCCCAACAGGATCAATGAAGTATATATGCAAAGACGTATTTGGATCTTTCTGGCTTTGAACAGAAATATGGTCAGGACCAGGAGGGCGCAAACAGCTGCCGTCAGAATGAGGAAAGGTGTGTAAGTGGCATATATGCCGAAGAAAAGGGAGGTCATAAGACCCAGGGCAATGGCCAGGTACAGGGTCTGAATTCGTTGAATCATCGTCAGAATGTTTTTGTTGCAACAAATTTAGAGGAAAATCCGCTATTTTCCTCTAAATTTGTAAAATGAAAATCATTGAACCATCCGAACTGGTGATCAACAGCGACGGCAGTGTATTCCATCTGCACATACGTCCCGAACAACTGGCTGACAATGTGATGCTTGTGGGGGATCCTGACCGTGTGGCGCTGTTACGGGGAATGCTTTCCAATGTGGAATACGTTTCGCAAAGCAGGGAATTTGTTTCGGCGACAGGTTTTTATAAAGACAAAAGGATCACCTTGTTGTCCACCGGTATAGGCACCGACAACATTGACATAGTGATGAATGAACTGGATGCTTTGGCAAACGTTGATTTTGAAACCCGAACGATCAGAAAAGAGCACCGTTGTCTGAAGATCCTGCGTTTGGGAACTTCGGGAGCGATACAGCCCGACATCCCCACAGGGTCCATGGTTTATTCAAGGTATTCTGCCGGTATTGACGGATTGCTGAACTGGTACCAAGGGCGTGACAGGGTATGTGACACAGATATGGAAAAAGCCTTCGTAAAACATATGAACTGGTCTCCTTTGCTGGCTGCCCCTTATTTTGTCCGCAATTCAGAGGTTCTGGAAAGCCGTTTTGAAGGTGCTGTGCAGGGAATAACCCTTTCGGCCCCCGGTTTCTACGGGCCTCAGGGGCGTGTCATCAGACTTCCCATGGCAGATCCCGAGTACCTCTCCAAACTGGCTTCATTCAGTTATAACGGCCTGAAGATCACAAATTTTGAAATGGAAGGATCTGCCATTGCCGGACTTGCCCGGCTTATGGGTCATGAAGGAGCGACCGTGTGCATGATCATTGCCCAGAGGAGCCGCAAAAACATGAACGTGGATTACAAAGGCCTGATGATGGAAAAGGCGGAAGAGGCCATAGAAAGACTGGCCATGGAAGAATCCGCCATTGAAAGGATATAGAAGACAAATGGGATACGATCAAGACATACTGGATATTATTCCGCTTCTGGACGATCCTGACCAATACATACAGGATGCCCTGTTCAGGGAACTCAGGAATATGGGACGCCCTGCCATTGAGCAACTTGAAGTTGTGTTCAGGAAAGAAGGGGAGGACAAGTTCCCCGGAGCCGGAAAAATGCTGTCTTCACTTAGGGAATATCTGAAATATGACGCACTTGCATCCTGGATAGAAGATACGGAAGATGACCTTGTAGGGGGTCTGTGCCTGATCCAGGATATCCTGACAGGAGATGTGGACAGGAAGGCATTACAGGATATGCTTATGGACAGCGTCAACGAGGTATGTGTAGAGATCAGGGATGAACAGACGGTGATGGAAAAAGTTAAGCTGTTCAATCATGTTTTTTTTCACCGGCTGGGATTCAGGACCGTCGATCCGATGTTCTCTAAACCAGAGAACACCTATTTCCATACAGCACTCAAAAAAAGGGAGGGCAGTCCCATAACCACCGGTATCATTTACCTGTTGATGGCTTACCATTCGGGTATCTCTGTCAGGGGAAGGGTTTTCAGGGGCGGGTTCCTGCCTGCCGTCACCGATGTCTCGGGTAATGTGCTTTTCTATGTGAATGTTTACAAGAACGGGCTGCTGTTCCCTCACAACGAACTGGAATCTTTTCTGAAAGAACTGAACCTGAAGATTCCCCGTGAAACGTTCCGGGAGGCCATGCCTGAGGACCTGGCACAGATCTATGCCGAGACACTGTATTACAGTTTTTCTTCTGCGGAAGATGATTCCGGCAGGGAAGCAGTCTCCAGCCTGGAAAAGATCATCGGGATGTTTGGAAAGGAAAACTCCCTGTTAATTGAGATAGATGAGGATGATGAATAAAACAAAAAGAGACTGTCCCTTCGGAAACAGCCTCCCTTTTTGGTTAGGTTTCAGGTTTGGTTCAGAGCGGGAAACGAGGTTCGAACTCGCGACCCTCAGCTTGGGAAGCTGATGCTCTACCGGCTGAGCTATTCCCGCATGACCAAACGGCGAAACAAATATAGCTATTAATTTTTTATAACCAAGATGCATGTTGACGTCTTCATAGCAAGGAAACTCAAAGGTGATTCTACGACAGTGGGAAAGATAAGCCGTATGGGGACACGCATTGCGACGGTAAGTGTTGCCGTAAGTGTATTTACCATGATATTGTCGGTTGCCGTGGTAAGGGGTTTCCGTAAGGAGATAGAAAACAGGGCCACGGGTTTTACGGGGGAAATACTTATGGAGGCGCCGGGTGCGGGATTTGTAACGGAACCTATCCCGGTTTCCATGAACCTGTCCTATCTTCC
>LFSY01000040.1:0-218 GCA_001512865.1 Rikenellaceae bacterium DTU002
GTGGCAATGGCTCTTTCATTGATATATTGCTTCCCGTCCACTTCAAAACCCATCGGGCGCCAGCGATAGGGCAGGTCGTGACCTCCGGCTCCTATGTCGCATGTCATGTCCATGGGGGTTCCTTCGTAATGGTCGCGCATCATGTCGGCCACCTGTTTGACAGTAAGCTTTTCTTTGGCTTTCACATACAACGGCAGGGGCCGGCTCAGATCGTGCCC
>LFSY01000040.1:334-932 GCA_001512865.1 Rikenellaceae bacterium DTU002
GATGGTTCCGTCCGGGAGGCGTATGGCTACCCAGACGATCCCTTTGTTGACGTTCTCTCCGTTTACCATTTTGGGGGCTTTCCCGATCACATCCATGAACCAGACTTCGTCGGGATCGGCAAAGGAAATGGATTCTCCGCTCGATGCATAACCGTATTCATTGGCCAGCGAAGTGAAAACTTCGATTGCCTGACGTGCGGTCCGTGCCCGTTGCAGGCTGATGTACATCAACGAACCGTAATCGACTATTCCCTGCGGATCGCGGTGGGACTCCGGACCGCCCCAGGTGCTTTCCCCGATTACCACCTGGTGCTCGTTCATGTTGCCTACCACCGAATATGTTTCCGTGGCCTGTGGTATCTTGCCGAGGTGTCGGTTGGTGCCCCATTCGCGGATTTCCATCATAGTCCCCTTGGGGTAAAACGCAGCCGGGTAGAATGCCAGGCAACCGTACCGGGTGTGCGAATCGGCGGCATAGGTAACCATGCAGGAACCGTCTGCCGAGGCTCCTTTTGTGATCAGTAGATTGGTGCAGGCCTGGGCGCGGTTGCCGGAAATGCAAAGCAGTGCCGCGAAAAGAAGAATGGTTTGTTTCATG
>LFSY01000076.1 GCA_001512865.1 Rikenellaceae bacterium DTU002
GCTGCCTGGACGGGTCGGTGGCATTGGGATCACGCCCGGGACGAACTGACCTGATGCCCAGCCGAGCCATCATGTTGGCATGATCGGCCACCGTGATGTTGTTCAGACTGTCCCTTACCCTCAACAGGCTGTCCCTGTTCATGTTGCCATAGAACTGTCCGGGACATTCTGTCGGAACTATCACGGCAAGAGACAGCATAACGGATAGTATGCGTATTGATTTTTTCATGGTTTCAGGGGATCGCCCATTTCTGAATTTTCCACGTCGTTTTCATCCAGTTTGAAAATCATGAACCGGGGATTATCCCCGGTGCAGGGAGTCCATTCACCGCCTTGCCGGCCATTTGGATCACCAAATTTGGCAAAATTGGTCCAGGCGGTAAGCATCTCTTCTGAAAGATTCCAATCTCCTTCAGTCCAGGGTCTCCAGCTGTTCTTAAAAGACTGGAATACATACCAGAGATCCGACGAGTGGAACGCTCCTTTCAGTACGTTGTCCCTGCCATCGGTGGGAAGACGACGTGCAAACTGGTAGGCATAAGCCCTGTCTCCTGCCTGTTCACGGTTCACGCAGAAATCTATGATGCCCGGAGCCATGTTTCCCATGTCGTTCAGGGTGAAGCCGATCATATAGGGAACGTTTGCCAGGTTGTTGTTGACGGCTGCATTGTCAAAATCCTCTTCCAGTACATATCCGTCTACGACCGGGGAAATCAGTCCGGAGGACATCCAGGTA
>LFSY01000053.1 GCA_001512865.1 Rikenellaceae bacterium DTU002
AATCCTCTTCCAGTACATATCCGTCTACGACCGGGGAAATCAGTCCGGAGGACATCCAGGTACGGTTTCCCGTAACTGACTGATAAATGGGTCCCAGTGCAAAAATTACTTCGGTAGAAGCGGCCCGCATTTTTTCAAGATTGGTCAGACCGGCCCAGTCCATTACCTGCTTTGTCTGCTGCGATGATTCTTCAAGTGTCAAAGGGGCAAAGGCACGCATATAGGACGACGTTGCGGATGATACCGCAGCAGCAGCAGGTACGGGCAATGTTAAACCGCTCGCACTCATAATAATGGCTTTATTGAAAAGTCCCCGCGCAAGAGGAGAAGCGCAAAGGGTCTTTGTACTGCGTCCTCCGGCACTCTGTCCGAAAATCATAACATTATCAGGGTCTCCTCCAAATTGTGCAATGTTTTTCTTCACCCATTTGAGAGCTTCTATCTGGTCAAGTATCCCGTAATTTCCCGATACGTGTTCAGGATTTTCAGCGGCAAGTTCGGGATGTGTCAAAAAGCCGAAAACACCCAGACGGTAATTGAACGTGACAAGTACCACATCTTTGCCGGC
>LFSY01000088.1:0-5296 GCA_001512865.1 Rikenellaceae bacterium DTU002
GGACGCGATCCCCAACCCGAGGCGCTGATGCGTAAATTATTCCCGCCCCGGTAGGTCAGGCGGTTGATGTGTAGTGATATTCCGAAGTGACAAAAGACCGGAGGGCCTGTTCTTCTTCAGGGCAACTGCCCTGGTCCCTGAGGAAAGAAAGGATCTTGAGAGCATAGACGATCACCAGCTGACTGACAGCCTCGTCCCCGAAAAGAAAATGTGCTTTCCGGTCCTCCGATACGGCGGGAACGTTAATGATCTCTTTCATTTTCCTGAATTGCTCCAGCACCTTGACCGTACAGGCTATAAATTCCTGCCCCGCCTCCCGGATCCTTCCTGTATCAACCTCGCGTATCATGGCAGAAGCATGATCGCGCAAGGCTCCTTTTATGATCACGGAAACCATTTTGATCTGGTACACGAATTCGGCGGTATTGTCCTTATCCGGATTCCCGGCCCAGATCACATAAGGTGTATACCGGAGTGATCAGGCGCACGTTGGATTTGACGTCCCTGTAAAACAGATCCTGACCGTAAGTTTGCGGAGTGATATCCAGGCTGTTGGGAATGAACAGCCATGTGTTGACCTCAAAACGGTTGTCTTTTATTCCCTGCCGCACAAGGAACCGTTGCTTGAATTCTATGGAATACTCATCGTGTATCTTGTATCTGACCTCGATCATGATTACCGGTAAAAGACGCCGTTGGTGTAGCCCAGCCAACGAAGTACGGTTTCTCCCCACAAGATAATCATTCCCCAGCTGATCACCATCATGACCATCCCAAAACGAAAGGCATCTCCCAGGCTGTAATGGTTGGAGGTGTATAACAGGGCTGCAGGCTTTGAGTTGAAAGGCAATACGTACACGTGACCTATGAGCAGTGCCACCGGAAAGGCCAGGGACAGGACGGGGTATCCGAATTGCTGCGCCACACTGATGGCTATGGGAACGAAGATGAGCGTCTGCATGGTCTTTGACTGGAAGATGAGCGCGCTCAGCAACATGGTCCCGGTAAGCAGCATGTACAATACCCAGAAAGGGGTGTGTTCCGTGATGCCGACAGCATGAAACAAGTTCCCGACCAGCAATCCGGGCAGGCCGGTGGCATCCAGTCCCGCTCCCAGCGTATAAGCCCCTGCAGAGAACAGCATCAGGTGCCAGGGAATATCCACGTCGTTCCATTTTACGATGCCAATTCCCGGGAGTAAGGAAACTGCCGCACCCAGGAAAACGACGATGGTGGGACTCAGACCGTGCCATTTTTCGGTAGCCCAAAGCAGCAGGACGGCTGAAAAGATAAAAATGGCCTTGTATTCAGACCACTGAACGGGTCCCATTTCCTTCAGTTCGAGATGCAGCCGTTCCATCCCTCCTTCTATGCGGGGCGTTCTTTCCTCCCTTTTTACCGGGAAGATCCAACGCGTTCCCACTACCCAGGCAATCAGCATGAGGATTATGCTCAGGGGCAATGCGGCCACCAGCCAGTCTGTATAACCGAAAAAATCTTTTCCCAGCGCTCCGGCTATCAGGGCACCTGCAAGCAAGGTCGCTCCGGATCCTGTAATGAAGCCGTTGGCCCCGAGGTTGATCTGAAACAGGTTTTGTAAAAGTAAATTTTTACCGAACGCGTTTCTGTTCTCTCCGCCGGTTGCCCCGTATACAGCCGCCACCACCATGAATATGGGCATAAGGATAGCGGCCTTGGCCGTTGTGGCCGAAATAAATGCAGACAAGACCAGGTTGATGAGCATGAAGCTAAGGATCGCGCCCCCGGCTTTTTTCCCGAAGCGCACTACCAGCCACAGTGCAAAACGTTTGGCGATCCTTGTTTTGACCAGCACGCCTGCCATGATGAAAGAGAGGATGTTCAGCCACATGACCGGATGTCCCAGTTGCTGAAGGGCCGTTTGTTCGGGAAGGATCCCGGTAAGTATGATCGCAGCAATGACGATCAGGGAAGTAAGGTAATTGGGAACAGCCTGGGTGATCCACAAAACAATGGCAGCGGAAAAGACGGCCAGCATGGCGTAATTGATCCCGGAAAAGGAGGCTTCTCCCATTAGATGTCGGGGAGTTTTTCCATTTTATAACGCGAGATATCCAGTGGATCGGACATCATGTGAGTTGATTTAGAAATCTATTTCGGTACGCAGCATCATTCCGTGGTAGCTGATGCCTTCATTTCCGCCTGTAATGGATTTATTTCGGGAGTACACGTAATTGAGAACGAATTTTATGTTGTTGTTCACGTAATAGTTCAGTCCGGCCGTAACGTTCCCGCCTTCCCCGCCTTGTACCGGACCGCTGTTCAGGTTCAGGCAATCGTACCGAAGCATCAGTTCCATGTCGCCCCAACTGCGTCCACGTACCGGCTGGGAGAATTCTCCGGTGTGTGCATCGTAATTTTGCCTTCCGCCAAAGAGCAATATACCTGCGTGGATATACCATCCGCCAAAAGCCAGCCGGGACATACTCCCGCCGGTCGATTCTACCGGGGAATTAAGCCGTACAAAATTCCGGATATATTCACCCTGGAACCTGAAGCCTTTAAAATAGCCGGCCAGTTCGGCATTCATCAGCAAGCTGTGATGCACGTCCTGGATGGTTTTGGTGTCGAGGTATTTCTTCCGGTTGATAAAACTTACATTCCGTGAATTGTAGCGCATACTGCCGTAGTTTTTGGGGGCCACGTCCGCTGTGGGTGTACGGTAAGATCCGGCAAGGGCTATGTGCAGTCCCCTGTCCTCCCTTTCTGCAAAAGGCATGGCGACCCATTTTGCCGTCACTGAATATCCGGGTCCGCGGCCATAATCCTCATTGTTCTTCTGCACATTATCGTACATGTCCGCATCTTCGAGGGGTTGAAAGAAAACGCCTGCAGCGGCCAGCAACCAGGTGCAATTTGCCTGCACCTGAAGGCCCAGATGTCGTTCCGGAGCCAGCGCACTCACCACCATGGGGCGTTCCATGAAGGCCAGATAGCGGGAGGTGTTGTTCTGTTCCATGGAAAACATTTCTTTGAAATTCCCCATTTGGAATTCCAGAAACCCCAGTCCGCTGTACCTGATATAAGCGTCCTTAATCTCGGGGATACCTTTTGAAAAATCCAGATCCAGCTGACCGTACCAGTTTTTGGTTACCCGGGCGTTTACAGCCAGCCTGGCACGGCGAACAGCCACCCCGTTGCCTATGGGCTCAAGGTCCGGACTTTTTCCAAAAAAGACCGCCCCGTCAAATTGAAGACGGCTGTCCATCCAGAAGGAATAGTTTCTGTTTAAAGATTCGAATACCAGCACCCCGTTCCGCTCTTCAGCCATAAGCCTGTTCCGGTTGACTTTTACACCATGTTGATTTATAAGGGTTTGGTTATCCGTCGTGTCGCGTTGTTGGGCGGCAAGAGGTAGTGAGACACAGAAGAGCAGGATAATAATGGAAGGTTTTTTCATACATTATCGGGTGCGGTGGTTCATATCAGAAAGTCAGTTCAAAACGTAACGAAACGGAATGATAGTTCACGCCGGCCTGCTTTACGGGTTCCACGATCTGGGAATAATCCGTGGTAGGATACCCGTAGGCGTCATGACCTATGAAAAAATTACCGGCTCCGTTGGCGTAACGGTCGTTATCTGTATATATATAATTGACCATCAGCTTAACGTGGTCGTTTACGTAATAGTTAATTCCGGCTGTATAGTTCTGGGCGGCACCTCCCTTGACGGGATCAAAGTTGAGGTCCATGTAATCGTACCTGGCCAGAAGTTCAATATCTCCCCATTTGCGGCCCCGGAAAGGACTCAGGAACAGGCCGCTGCCCGTGTCGTAATGATGGTTCCCGCCAAAGAGAAGTATTCCGGTCTGGGCATACCAGCCGTTGAAATGCAATTGCGTAACCGGTCCCGAGGTTCCCGAGAGCGGACGGGTCAGGTTTATGACGTTGTGGATGTATTCTGCCTGGAAACGCCAGCCCTTGAAGTAAGCCGCAAATTCTCCGTCAAGGAGCAACTGGTCCCTGATATTGCGGATCACATAAGTGTCCAGGTATTGGTACCTGTTTATGAAGGCAACGTTCCGGGCGCTGTACCGTATTTCGGGAGATGCTTCCGTGAGAGGATCCTTCACGGGAAACCTGTAAGAAGCGGCCACTCCAAAATGCAATCCCACATCCCGGCGGTTCACAAAGGGCATGGCCACGGCTTTGGCAGTAACCGAACGGGCGTCGAAAGAAGTCCTTACGGTAGAATCTTGTTTCAGATAACCCGTTTTGTCAAAAGATACTCCCAGGGCTCCCATGAACCAGTATTGGTTGGTCCGCACCTGAAAAGCCAGCAGATCCAGCGGGACCATGGCCTCCACAACCATAGGGCGTTCCAGGAATGCCTGTTCCCTGGGCAGGCCGGCTCCTTCCATGGAAAATAGTTTTTCAAAGTGTCCGGCTTCAACTTGCAGGTTTTTAATGCCGCTGTAAGTAATGTATGCTTCCGTAATCCGGGGTTTAAGGTTGGAGAAGTCCACCTCCAGCATGCCAAACCAATCGTTGGCGATCTCTGTTTTCAGGGCCAGGCGGGCGTTCCGTACGGCGCCCCCGTTGGGGATGTGATCGTAATCTTCGTAATATAAATAAAAGATGCCTCCGTCCAGGTGAAGGAATCCGTCCACCCATAAGGAAAACATATTATCCGCAGTGGTAATTGCCCTGAACCCCCGGGGTTCAGGTTCCGTCTCCTTCAGATACTGGCCCCATAGAGTCAGAGGACACAGAAAACAAATAAAAATAATAACAATTGTTTTTTTCATTCAGGCGGCCAATGCCATTATTCGAAAACAACGGATAGTTGTAAACTGCCGGTATATATTCCCCCGGGGTTGGTAGCGTAATCCGCAATGCCTATGGTACCTCCCAGGTAAGCGGTTTTNNATAGATCTCTGCCGGGTGGAAAACGGAACTCTTGAGTTCAACGCTTCCCGTTGCCGAACGGCCCAAATTCCCGTTGGCCACGTCCAGTGATACGGTCCCCCACCAACCGGTAACCGCCACTTTTCCGAAATTGAAATTTTTAACAACATCCACTCCTATATCACTCTGGGCCCTGACCGTATGGACAGTCAGGAACAGAACAAAAACAGAAAACAGCAATTTACATTTCATAGAAGCATTCATAGAGAATAACCTCAGGGCAACTCTAATTGTGAAGAAGCGAATGTCTGGGGTCTGACGTCTGACTGGGCGTTGTAGGTGATCAGCAATTTGCCTGTATTGAGATTGGCACCGGCCTGGCTGTTGAGCTGTATCCGGAATTTACGGA
>LFSY01000088.1:5379-6580 GCA_001512865.1 Rikenellaceae bacterium DTU002
ACCTCCGTGGTGGATTCTCCCACCCGGATGATCACCGGTATGGTGATCCCGAAGATGGGGATCAGGCGCACACTGACCGAGGTGGTATCCCGGTTGGGATCTTCCTCGCCCAGGGCCACTTCGTTGGGAACCGCCCTGAAATACACGTGCGATCGGTATTCTCCCGGATCCAGGCGTTCCTGCCCCACCACCTGCATGCGCACGGTCTGGGCTTCCTTGGGAGCCAGGGTTACGGAACGGGGGAAGAAACGGATGTGGCGGTCGGCAAAATTCTGTCCGGGATCGGGCTCGGTAATTTCCTCGAAACTCCCTGCTTCGGTCATCCTGTACTGAATAAAGGAAATATTATAACGGGCCGTATCCTGTCCCGTGTTGGCCAGATTCAATTCCATAACCCTGCGGGAGCCGTCAAACACCACACGCCGGGGTGTGACAAGCAGATTCCCCTGCGCGATGGCAGGAAGAACAACGGCACCGGAAAACACAGCCAATGCCAGCAGAAAAACAATACTTTTAGATTTAAACATGATCCGCAGTTTTTATAATCACATACAATTCCTACAAATATAGTAAAAAAATGAAATGTAGTAATACTATCGGCCCTGTTGAAAGACAAAGAAAAAACGCCCCTCCGTCCGGAGAAGCGTTTTTATATGAAAACATTCTTAAACTCTTACTGGTAAGCGAAGGTAACGGTATAGGTTCCGGTATAAATGCCTTTGGCAATTTCGGTATTGGGTACCGTCAGGGTGCCGCCCACGTAGACGGTAGCTACGCCTGTGGCGCTCAATGCGGGGGAGCTGTCAGAAACGGAGAAAGTAGCTATGTTCATGACATCGCTGCTGGTGGTATGAGTCAGGTTTACTGCTCCGTCGGCGGGCAGGGTAACGGTCACTTCTGTATTGGGGCGTCCTGTAACACTGAACGAGGCAGAACTGGGGGCTCCGCCGCCTATGGTTGCGACGGTACCGGTAACGTTCACGGTTCCTGCCGATGTATTGGCAATGGCAATGCTTCCGCCGCTTTCACCGGCAATGAACCGGCCGAAGTTGAGCTGATTTTCTTCCGTGGCGGAAAGGACTTCCACCAGTTCGGCAGTGGCCGTAGCCGTAACAACGGGGTCGTCATCCATGGCATAGGTGTTCAGGGCAAACCCGGTAAACAGGAGGCTAAAGAACAGGGGAAGTATCAGCTTTTTCAT
>LFSY01000132.1 GCA_001512865.1 Rikenellaceae bacterium DTU002
TTTTCTACCTGTGCCCATGCCTGTACGGCTTTTTCTTCTGCTTCGACCATCCTGTTGTTGATCCTTACAAACCACATTACTGCCAGGACAATGATGGCAATGATAATAATCCAGATAGTGCCTTTTTTCATTTGTTTACTGTATTAATTGATAATCCAATTGCTTCTGCTCCAGGTTGGCCCTCGAAACACGTACCCGGACTTTTTGCCCCAGCGTAAAATGTTTGCCCGCATGTGTTCCGGTAAGTGTCATGCTTTCTTTGTCATACACGTAATAATCGTCCTGCATCTCACGGACAGCGACCATGCCCTCTACCTGGGTCTCTTCCAGTTCTACGTACATTCCCCATTCCGTCAGACCCGAGATCACCCCGTCAAATTCCTGCCCCAGTTTATCCTGCATATATTCCACCATTTTGTATTTGATGCTGGCACGCTCCGCTTCCGTGGCAAGCTGTTCGCGTTGCGAAAGGTGGGTGCAACGGGGCTCCATCTCGGCCTGTGAGGCGCTGTTCCCTCCTTCCAGATAATGTGAAAGCAGCCGGTGTACCATCAGATCCGAATACCTCCTTATGGGAGAGGTA
>LFSY01000099.1 GCA_001512865.1 Rikenellaceae bacterium DTU002
AGCAAATCGTAGAGGCCGCTTTGCATAGTGCCTTCACCCAGCAATATGGTGCCGCCGGTAGCACCAATGGCCTGGGCCTTGTGCAGCAGGTCGTTGGCTTTGCCGCGGTTGACAATGATAAAAAAGAGGGACGCCTCGCTCATGTGTTCACTTCCGTTCTGTGGCTTGCAGCTGCAGTGTGCGGTGCTTGTACGGATAAACACCGCCTGATATCGATCACCACAGAATTGTAGCATATGCTGTAGAAATGCACAAAGGAATCCTGTGCAATGGCCGCGTCAAGATGTTGTAGGCATCAGCAAGCGCGAGAACCAAGAGAAAGTCCATGCAATGCCTTGTAGAGCTGAGTTGTCTGGCCGCTGGTAAGGATGGGAAGTGTGTTGCACGCCTGTTTTGAGGCGGAATGTACGCTTTTGCGGATTGCCTTCTTCACCGTCATTGACCCAAGCAAAGGCTTTGCCAGTTGCGATGCGGGCTGCTTTTCATGCGCGTCCCGTTGCTTTGCCAAGTCCTCATACTGAATCAGCTGCCCGTTTGCCCGCATCACTCGCAACTGCGCCATGTTCTGCATGTTCTGTACCGACCAGCCACATGGCCGGCTGCTTAGCCGCTCAGAGAGGATATGGCTGACATGACCTTCAGCGCTGCACCCCAGGGCATCCGGGTGGTATTGGTTGCGTATTCGCGGCCAATTCCCCAGCAAATAGCGCTCCATCACCTGCCTTCTTTTCACCAGTTCATCGGGGGAATCCTCCAGGATATCCTCACAAAGCGCCTCTGCTTTGTCATAGGCATCCTCTTTCACATGCTGCAGGAACGCAGCAATCTCTCGGCCCCTGCCTCCGCACAGACTGCGCAAAGCCTTCATGGTGTGGTAGCCATCCAGGACAGGGACACAGGGATAGAGCCATTCCTCGCCCTTGCGAATCCAGGGGGCACAGTCGCCTGACAGAAAAACATGCTTGAGATACTCGCTATCGTATTGCTCCTCAATGTAGCTGCTTACGGTTTCCCACAACAGGTCATTGTCCGCAGCCAGCGGCCAGGTGAGATAGCGGGGATTGACCAGCTCCCGTCTGGAGCCCTGCTCCTGTATTCCCTCATGGATATAGACCAGCTTCACCTGTACATTCTTGCCGTTCTGCAAGGCCACATGGTCTTCATCCGCCTCCACATACAGATTCTCAACAACGCGCTTTGAACCGGTGGTGACCAGACCAGGGAAGGCATGCAGGTCCTTGACATAGTTGCACACGCTCATCTTGCTCAGGCTCAGGGGTGACGCGTTTTCTGCACTCGTTCTATACGAGTTCTGGACAGCCTGTACAACAGCCTTCTGCCGCACATCTCCATTCACCTTTGCATGGGGGGTTATGCCCAGGTATTGATCCAGCAAATAGGCGGTTTGACCAGTTTGCTTATGCTGATAGTATCGCCTGGTGAACCGCAGTGAACCAAAGGTTGTTGTTAGCTCACGGCTGTCCTTGCGGATAATGCTCCAGTCTGCCTTGCGTTTGGGCTGCGTAGCGATGGCTTCGTCCATGTGCTCTAGCATGGCCGGAACGATTTCACAGAGCATGCTGTGAGATACACTCACCACCTGCTCCATACGTTGGGCAAAGCTCGAGGAATCGCCATTGACCAGAATATCCTTGAGAGAACCGAGAAAAACCTGAACGGATTGTGTTATGATGTCCACGGGAATGTTTCCTTTCTCATTGAGTTTCGCATCTACAATGATAACAAGGATTCATTCCCTTTTTCTGCCTTTTTCACCCGCCCCCGCGGGGGCGGGTGCCCCGGCCGGGGTGGCGATGCACTTGCCGCCCTTCGGGCTGGATTTCACCTACAACAACTTTACACTAACCCTGATGATTCACATCGCAAGGAGGGCAGGCGCTATTTGGTGAGCTCCGGCAGCAGGCGC
>LFSY01000089.1 GCA_001512865.1 Rikenellaceae bacterium DTU002
GCCCTGAGTGTGCCACGGACATCGTGTACCCGGGAAAAGAGATGCTGCAATTGCATGAAAGTTGCCTGTGCCGCCGGATCGGACAATATGTCCAGGGCTTTTTGAAGGATATCAAAATGTGTTTCCAGTGTCTCCTTACGGGTGCAAAAAGGAAGCTGCATCAGGTATCGGCGGACACGGGAACCTGAAAGTTCCATCTTGTCTGCCAGGTACTGAAGACCGTCAATCCTTTCCGTATAATGTGCAAATGTCATTTTTCAATCCGTTTTATATCATAAACCGGCACTTCTACGGCGTGCTGCATGGCCAGAACCAGTTCCGCCGAATTCAGCCGGTACCCCTCGGGGGAAACCGGATTCACGCAGATCGCCAGCAACCGGGTGGCGAACAGCTGAAATATGCGCCCTCCTTTTCTCAGGAAGGAGTAAAAAACCCCGGGCTCAGCAAAGATCCTGGTGAAATCCCTTATGTACAAACGGGTTTCCCCTGCCTCCTTTCGTTCTGAGAGTCCCTTGAGCAACGCGTTACTGAGTACGCCCGGCACGTACAGCCCGTTCCCGCATGTGCCTGTCAAATCCCGCACCTGGTCCGGGACCAGGGCCGATCCCACACCGGGATCGGTGATTTCACCTGTTTCTGAAATGAGCCGGATACCTTGTGTTATGTGTTCCAGTTTTTTTCGCACCCCTTCTTCTGCCAGGGGAAGACTTACGGTATCGTAAACGTACCGCGTTCTTTCCACCAGCGTCCTGATGTTTGCCGAGTATGCCGCCCCGGTGGCCAGGATCATGGATCGCGTCACGACCGGGGATGCCGGGCTCAAACGGGATATGGCCCCGTCCACCAGGCACACATCCACCGGGAACCTTTGTGGGGTCTGCCGGACCCATTGCTGCAGCACGTCTGTGTCGGACGGACCGGCAAGTATCATTTTTCCCCTTTCAAGCGCCCTGGCAGTGATCATTTTCCCGAAAACAGTCCCCCCTTCATCTACCTGGCAGATCTCTGCCCTGAATCTTTTTTTCAGGTAAAATGAGGCCGCCGTTGTAAAATAGGTTCCCTTTTCCAGGTATATTTCGGGTTTTGGGGTGGACGTCACCTGGTCCACCCTTTCCCCGTCAATGCCTATTGAGGTAACGGCCACAACCTTCTTCATTTCAGATAACCGTCCCAAAACATACCTGAGACATTCAGTCTTCCCGGTATTCTTCCCCAATCCCACAACCGAGAGGCTGCCGTAAAGGATTATCTGATCAACAAAAGGCATTCAGTCACTTCTTGTGATTGCGTTCTTTCCTCTGCAGGTACGATGGCTCAAGGGACAGATGCTGTCCCTGCAATATACCGGAAACCCCTTCAAGAGAGACCTTGTCCTTACAGTCGTCACAATGACAGTTGTTCTTGTAATCTTCCGGTTCCGTATAGGTGGTGATCACGCCTTCGTAATTGCGTAGAACCATCCTGCCGGGGGCCTGGCTGATCACGTAAGTGGGCATGACAGGTATTTTTCCTCCTCCTCCCGGAGCATCCACAACGAAGGTGGGAACCGCGTATCCCGAGGTATGTCCGCGAAGCCCTTCAATGATCTCAATTCCCTTGGAAACGGGTGTTCTGAAATGTTCCAGTCCCATGGAAAGATCGCACTGGTATATGTAATAAGGACGTACCCGCATCAATACCAGCTTGTGTACCAGTTCCTTCATGGTATATACACAATCGTTTACTCCCCGCAGGAGCACGCTTTGATTACCGACAGGAAACCCTGCATCGGCCATCATTTCACAGGCAGCACGGGATGCTTCCGTAATCTCGCCGGGATGGTTGAAATGGGTGTTGATCCATATGGGATGGTATTTTCTAAGCATGGCCAAAAGCTCGGGCGTTATCCTTTGCGGACAGACCACCGGTACCCGGGTCCCGATGCGAATGATCTCCACGTGAGGTATTTCCCGCAAACGAGAGATGATCGATTCCAGACGTGCATCGCTCATGGTCAGCGGATCCCCTCCCGAAAGCAGGACGTCCCTTACCTGGGGTGTACGGGCAATGTAATTGATGGCATCCTGTATCCTGTCACTGGAAGCTTCGTGGTCCTTCTGTCCCGCAAAACGACGCCTGGTACAATGACGGCAATACATGGAACACTGGTCGGTGATAAGGAAAAGCACCCTGTCCGGGTACCTGTGTGTCAGGCCGGGTACCGGGGAGTCCTCGTCTTCATGCAGCGGATCGAGCAGGTCAGCCGCGGAACGGAACGTTTCTTTTTTGGAAGGGATGGCCTGTTTCCTTACAGGACAATCGGGATCATCCGGATCGATCAGGCTCAGGTAATACGGTGTTATGGCCATACGGAGCAATTTGAGCGACTGGTGCACCCCCTCTTCCTCTTCGGGGGTCAGGGCAATGTATTTACGCAATTGCTCCAGGTTGACGACCCGGTTCCGTATCTGCCATTTCCAGTCGTTCCACTCCTGATCGGTCACCTCGGGGAACAATTGTTTTCTTCTGCTTTCTTTCATATGTTTTTTTTACTAATTACGAAGCATATAGTTCGGTAAAGATCCGGCGTAGTTTTTCACTTTCCCTGAGCAACTGTAGCGTGATCTCCGCATGTCCCCTGGTATAGCCGTTCCCTACGATCATGGTAACGTCTGATCCCACACCTTCAGCTCCCAGAGCCGCTTTGGTGAAGCTGGTGGCCATTGAGAAGAAGTAAACCACCCCCGTGTCTTTGGTACAGAGAATGGAAGTCATTTCGGTATCTGTAATATTGACATTGTTGATGGTTACGTCACACAACCCGCCATCGGTCAGTGCTTCTATCTTTTCCAGAACCGCTACGGGCTGGGTGGCATCGGCAGAGAAAACATGATCGCAAAATCCAAGAGCTTCGAGGCGTTTGGTGGAGCGCTCACTGTGGCACAGGCCTATTACCTTGCCGGTGACTCCTGCTCTTTTTTTGGCCTCATAACTGCACAACATACCCGATTTACCGCCAGCACCTATGATCAGTACGGTATCTCCCGGTTTCACCAGCTTGGCCGTCTGAGCGGGAGCTCCCGCGACATCAAGCGCAGACAACGCAAGCGTTTCTGGCATATCATCGGGAATTTTGGCATAAATACCGCTTTCAAAAAGAATGGCTTTTCCGTCTATGTCCACCTGATCAATATCAGGCCTGATATCCTTGATCCTGTCAATGCGCAGCGGGGTAAGGGAAAGGGAAACCAGCGTGGCGATCTTGTCTCCTACCTTCAGGTCTGTCTTTCCAGCCAGTGCATCTCCTATCTTTTCCACAACCCCCAGCAACATGCCACCCGATCCAGTAACGGGATTTCTGTGTTTCCCCTGTTTGGCGACAATACCCAGCATAATCTCTGCTATTTTGGCTTTGTCCCCTCCGGCTTGTTCCTCGATCTGGGTAAAACTGGCGGAGTCTATGTTCAGCGTCTTCACGTCAATGAGAATTTCGTTGTCGTATATCTCATCCATGTTGTTGTCCAGCTTGTTGGCCGGTTGCGGGAGAACGCCTTTGGGTTCAATGACCCTGTGGAGACCGTACTTGTTACCTTTTTTCATGTGCAATGCTTGTTTAAATAAGTAATTGATTGATTGTGTGTTTCGTTTTATTGCCTTGCAGGCAGGTGCAGTATTTCTCTGGCTTCACCGGGTGAGGCAATTTCGCGACCCAGTTCACCGGCCATACGCACTACCCTGGCCACCAGTTCACCGTTCGACCTGGCAGGTACTCCCTTGGATATAAAAACGTTGTCCTCAAATCCTACCCTAACGTGTCCCCCGTCAATGATGGCTGCAACGGCCAGTGGCATTTCGTAACGGCCGACTCCGGCCACAGTGTAGGTGGCATCGGAAGGTATGCTTCCCCGCAGGAATACAAAATCCCTGAGAGACCCCCCAATCCCGCCGTTCACGCCCATGACAAAGTCAAAATGCATGGGTTTGAGGATGTATCCTTTCTTGTGGAGACGCAGGGCCATTTCTATCATGCTTTTGTCAAAGACTTCCAGTTCGGGCTTAATCCCCCGCTCTATCATGCGCTGGCCGAAATACTTGATGGTATTCTCCGTATTTTCAAATATCTCGTCCCCTCCGAAGTTAAGTGTTCCGCAGTCCAGGGTTGCCATTTCCGGATTCAGTTCGGTAGGCTGTAGTCTTTCGTCATTTGTCATGCCCACTGCCCCGCCGGTAGAAGGCTGAATGATGATCCCCGGACAGGCTTTGGCTATGGCATCCATAACCACTCGGAAACGCTCCTTGTCCTGAGTCGGGGTCCCGTCATCGTAACGGACATGCAGGTGTATGATACTTGCCCCGGCATCATAGGCCGAACGGGCTTCACGTACACATTCCTCTACGGTATAAGGCACCGCAGGGTTATGTTCCTTGAGGACTTCGGCGCCACAAATGGCGGCGGTAATGATCAATTTCTCCATAAATGTCTGTTTTAGTAAACTATATGTATTTTTTCAGTTCTCCAAATGCTTCTTCTACCATGTTGGCGGCATATGCAATGTCTTCATCTGTATGACGGTAAGCAACATAACCGTGATGAAAGGGCTGCAGGAACACACCGCGCCTGATCAGTTCCGTATAGAATCCGGGACGGAGTTTTTTATAATGGTTCTGTGGATCCCTGTTAAAGGTGATAAAAGGCATGAGGGGAATACCCGATACTTCAACGTCGTAAGGTACTTTTTTTATGATCTCCCTCAATTTGCTGCCGAAAAGTTCGCCTTTGCGCTTCACTGCTTCCAGGATGTTGTCCCTTTCCAGTATTTCAATGGTTTTCAGTGCTGCAGTCTGTTCCAGGCTGTTGGGAAAAAATGTGGAAGAAAGGAACACCTTGTCGGCAAGCACTTTCATGTATTTTTCCTTTCCTACCACGGCTCCTATGGGGTAACCGTTGGCCATGGCTTTTCCGAAGACCGACAGATCGGGCGTAACCCCGAATACTTTCTGCGCTCCTCCCAGATCGTACCGGAAGCCGCTCCGGATCTCGTCAAAAACAAGAATCGTCCCGTATTTGTCAGCCAGGGCGCGGACTCCTTCCAGGAAGCCCGGTTTGGGCATTTGTACCTTTTCTGCCAGCGGATGGCCTACGGGAGTGATGATGATGGCAGCCGTCTGATCGCCGTGCCGCTTCATTAAATCTTCCAGTTCGTCCAGTTGGTTGTAATGGAATTCATAAATGTCCTCCCACAGTTTCTGGGGAATGCCGCCTTTCACTTCCACGCACCAGTCATGCCAGCCGTGGTACCCGCAGCGGATCACTTTTATCCTTTCGGTATTGGCACGGGCAACCCTTATGGCTACACTGGTGGCATCGGATCCGGTTTTCACAAAAACGGCCATTTCGGCCGAGGGGATCAGTTCTATGAGCTTTTCAGCCAGTCTGTTCTGTACCGGTTGTGTCAGGGAAAAACAAAAACCTTTGTCCCGCATCTGTACGATAACCGCATTGTCGATCTCTTCTTCCCGGTGACCAATGATAATGGGACCGTATGCGCAAAGCATATCGATGTATTCGTTTCCGTCCACATCGGTAACCCTGCCCCCTTTGGCATGGTCAAAATAAATGGGATATTCGCCGGGAACAAAATTATACGGACGGCGGATTCCTGCGATAGCGCCGGGAATGATCTTCAGGGCGTCTTCATACATTTTTTCGGAAATTTCCAGTTTCAGTTTCTGTGCCATAATGATTGATTTTATGTGTACTTTAAGCTTTTACAATATAATCCACAAAAATGGACTGTGTATGAACATTCTCGGGCAGGATCCCGCCGGGTTTCACAATTTCGTCAACCTGGGCAATCACCAGTCCGGCTGCCGTGGCCATCATGGAATTGAAATTACGGGAATTCCCTTTAAAGTAAAGGTTTCCATCCTCATCGGCTATACTTGCCCCCAGGAGTGCAATGTCCGCACTAAGGGGTTTTTCCAGTAAATAATCCCTTCCTTCCACCGTGATCACCTGCTTCCCTTCCTGTACGACCGTTCCCAGTCCTGTAGGCGTGAGGATCCCTCCAAGGCCTGCTCCGGCACAACGGATCCGTTCAATGAGCGTTCCCTGGGGAACAAAACAAATTTCCAATTCTCCTGCATGATAGAGTTCTCCTGTGGCGGTATTGGTCCCGATGTGACTGGTGATCACCCTGACGGCCCGTCGCTCGGCGATCAGTTTCCCGACGCCTATGTGGGCAAAAGCCGTATCGCTGGTAATGATGACAAGGTCTTTTACACCTGTTTCCAGTAAAACGTCCACGATGCTGTTAGGACTTCCCACGCCCAGAAAACCGCCCACCATGACGGTCATGCCGGATCTTACATGTGAAACAGCTTCCTTCAAAGAAATTTGTTTGCTCATAACGGATTGGTTGATTAAAAAATTAATCTACAAATATAGAGATTGCTTACGAATTTCCAGATAAAAAAGTCTTATTTTTGCACTTTAAAACAAAACCTATGACCATAACTGCCGAAAACATACTTCTGATAGGATCCGTTCTTTTGTTTATCAGTTTGCTTGCCGGTAAAACAGGTTACAAATTCGGAGTTCCCACCCTGTTGCTCTTCCTTGGTGTGGGAATGCTTTTCGGAAGCGAGGGTATCGGACTGGACTTTTCCAGCCAAAAGACAGCACAGTTTATCGGGATCGTGGCCCTGAACATCATCCTCTTCTCGGGCGGCATGGACACCCGTTATCAGGACATCCGGCCCGTCGTCAGGCAAGGGGTCGTGCTGGCTACCCTGGGGGTATTGATCACGGCCCTGCTGACAGGTTCCTTCATTTACCTGTTATCCGTGCTGCTTCCCGGAATAGATATTCCTTTCCCGGTATGCCTGTTGCTGGGAAGCCTCATATCTTCTACCGATTCGGCCTCTGTTTTTGCCATCCTGAGGGCCAGGGGACTTAAACTCAAACACAATCTGAGGCCCTTGCTGGAGCTGGAAAGCGGCAGTAACGACCCCATGGCCTATATGCTTACCATAACCATGATACAGGTGGTTACAGCTCCGGAAAAGCCCAGGATCTGGATGGTTGTGGTCATGTTCGTCTACCAGATGATTGCAGGAGGGCTGGCAGGTTTCCTGCTTGGAAAACTGTGCGCCTATATGCTGCGCAAATCAAACATAGGGAACGATTCGCTCTACCCCATTCTTATTCTGGCTTTCTGTTTTTTCATATATTCCTTTACTGACCTGATACAGGGGAACGGTTTTCTGGCCGTTTACATTGGCGGACTGGTGATCGGGAATGCACGTTTCATGCACAAGAAAACAAGCAGGAATTTTTTTGACGGCCTTACCTGGCTTTCACAGATCATCATGTTCCTTACACTTGGATTGCTGGTGAATCCTTCTGAATTATGGCCCATTGCAGGCATAGGACTGCTTATCGGGATTTTCATGATCGTTCTGGCCAGGCCTCTTGCCGTATTGCTTTCACTCTTACCTTTCAGGATGATGACTTTCCAGTCCAGGATCTTTACCGGATGGGTAGGACTGAGGGGTGCCGTTCCCATCATTTTTGCCACCTACCCGCTGCTGTTCGGCATCAGCGGTGCCAATGTTCTTTTCAATATCGTGTTTTTCATTACCATTCTGTCCCTGCTTCTGCAGGGTACCTCCATACCCTGGGTGGCAAAGAAACTGCACCTGTCTTTTCCTCAGAAGAAAAAGCGCAGATCGGAGTTTGAAATGGAATTTTCGGAAGACATAAAATCTGCCATGAGCGAGGTGATCGTCACCGAGGAAAGTCTCCGTTACGGGAACCGTATGATGGATATTCCCCTTCCTGACAAGACCCTGGTCGTTATGGTAAAAAGAGATGATTCCTTCTTCATTCCACGGGGCTCGACTGTCCTCGAAATCGGCGACAGAATGCTTATCATTTCAGACGATGAAGAGGCGTTAAGGCAGACTTATGAAGAGTTGGGCATCGATGCTTACAGATAATTTATATCTAATTATCCATCAATTGTTTAGAAGACATTACAACATATATGTTATATAATAAAACATATTAGTTACTTATAATATTAAACGACTGATATTCTATGATTTATTGCCATAAAGCAGGCAAGAGTCTCCATAACTTAAAAAACGGTAATCCCCGGCCAGAGCATGGTCGTAAATCTTCCTCCAGCTTTCCCCTGTCAGGGATGCCACCAGCAGGAGTAAAGTCGAGTTGGGCTGGTGGTAGTTGGTCACCAGAATATCGGTTGTGAGGAAGCGGTAAGAAGGGGCAATGATGATCTGTGTGGAGGCATCCAGAAAACAAGTTCCCTTCCTTTCAAGATACCCCGCCAGATGCTCCAGGGCTTCCCCGTAACTCATATGCGGGGAGGTCACATAAGGTTCCCACTGGCCCACGAACGAAGGATCCTTTCCGGCTGCCGCCTGCAGGCCCAGGTAGTATAAACTTTCCAGGCAACGGCAGGAAGTGGTTCCCACAGAAACTACAGGCCCCCGGTGCACTGCCAGACGCTTTAAAAATTCCAGGGATACCCTGAACGGTTCACTGTGCATGATATGATCCCTGATATAAGGGGTTTTTACCGGCCTGAACGTTCCGGCGCCCACATGCAGGGTCAGTTCCGCCATCCCTATCCCCTTTTGCTGCAATTCCGCGAGTATCTTTTCCGAAAAATGGAGTCCGGCCGTGGGTGCAGCCACCGATCCCCTGTTCCGGGCATATACCGTCTGATACCTTTCCACATCGCTTTCCCGTGCCTCCCTTTTCAGATAAGGAGGAATGGGGACCTTTCCCGAGGCCTCCATAACCGCAGAGAAAGGCATTGGGGCAGACCAGCTGAAACGCACCAGGTACCTGTCTGCCTCCTGCCCGATGATACTTGCCGAGAGTCCGATTGCCGCAAGCTTCGGGTCATTCCCGGGGTTATACAGTGGCAAATGTCCGGTTTTCCATCTTTTGGCGTTTCCCACCACACAATACCAAGTGCAGGAAGCCTGTTGTGCGAATGCAAGAATGTATTCCTTAGGCGAAGCAGGTTCAAGACAAAAAACCTCTATTAGGGCACCGGTCTCTTTCCTGAAAAACATTCTTGCCGGGACCACCCTTGTATTGTTAAAGACCATCAGGCTGTCCGGAGGCAATAATGCGGAAATTTCATAAAAATGGTGATCCGAGATTACCTGATCCCTGTAAAGAAGAAGTTTTGAGTCATGACGTACCGGTAGCGGATACCTGGCGATGCGGTGGTCAGGCAATTCGTAAGTATAGTCACTTATGCGAATACCCGGGATGTGAAAATGAAATGTATTCATAAACGTCTGCAAAGGTATTTGAATTAATGAAAATACAACTTAAAGTAAAGCTTAAAGTAAAATTTACATTTGTAATTTACATATGTCATTAGTTATGGGTATATTTGTAAACATTTCCCCATTTTTCCGGAAGATTTCCAGGTGGTTCGGTCTGGTGTTGTTTACAAATATAATTTGCGCTATTTAACAATATCTTATATCTTGTTTACCAGTATTTTATATTAATCATATGAAGTAATAATATAAATATTTTCAGGCGAATTTGTGTTTTATTATGAATTTTCAATTAAAAATGATTATTATAAACTTCAATACCAGTTATTTATATATTTTATATAAAGCATTAATTTAGAAACTGTACGGTTTCATTTCAACTTATTGCAATATACTGCAGATAAAGGTTTTTCTGATGTTTGCACTTCCTGTTTGTTTACAAATGTATTTTAATCATTAGTTACATAAGTAAACATTATTTGTATTACATTTGTAAAAATTTGTTTACAATTATGAGAACACGACTGGAACAGTTTTTAAAGGCAGAGAACCTCTCTCCTTCGCGTTTTGCGGATCAGATAGGGATACAGCGTTCAGGAATATCTCATATTCTGTCCGGTAGAAATAAACCGGGATTCGTTTTTATTGAGAAAATGTTGCTTGCCTACCCCTCTCTTAATGCAGAATGGCTCATAACGGGTAAAGGTAAAATGTATCGTGAGCTGAAAACGGCTTCGTTGTTCCATTCCGACGAGGATCCCGTTATCTCTTCCCGTACCGGGCAGGTCCTGTCACCTGCACAGAAAACGGAACAGTTGCCGGCACCTGAAAGCCCAGAAGACAGGCAATATGAAAATACCTCTAAACCCTCAAATGTAAATAATTACAATTTGTCACCTAAAGAAAAGCCTGAACTGATAAAAGTATTGCTTTTTTACTCAGACAACACCTTCAGTGAGTACTTTCCCGGGGATTCCCGTGCCTGAGTTGCCGGTTGAAATTAATCCCGTATATTTGTCTCATTAACAATGAATCATATGTATAGGATCATCAGACCGCTTTTATTTCTTTTTTCTCCGGAAACTGCACACATGCTGGTTTTCAAGGCATTGAAAATTATTAAGTTCATTCCATTTGGAAACAGTGTGCTGAAGATGTTCTTTTCCTACAGTGCTCCCTCCCTGCAAAGACAGGTAATCGGGCTGGATTTCCCGAATCCCGTGGGACTTGCGGCTGGATTGGACAAGAATGCAGAAGTTTACAACCAGATGTCCCTGCTGGGATTTGGTTTTGTTGAGATCGGTTCTGTTACCGTAGCTCCCCAGGAAGGAAACCCCAAACCCAGAAGTTTTCGTTTAGTTAAGGACAAGGCCCTTATTAACAGAATGGGTATCAACAATATGGGTGTTAAAAAGATCGTCCGTAACATTCAGAGGAACAAACCCCGCGTAATCATAGGCGGCAATATTTCTAAAAATTCATCTACCCCCAACGATCTGGCATACAAGGATTTCGAAAAAGCATTTGCCCAATTGTATGATTATGTCGATTATTTTGTGATCAATGTCAGCTGCCCCAACGTAAAAGATCTGAGAAACCTGCAGTCTGTTGAAAACCTGGCCAAGATCATCAGGCACCTGACCGAAATACGCAGGTATTGTGACATTTACCGCCCCATTTTGCTCAAAGTGTCTCCGGATCTTTCCGCAGATATGCTGGATCAACTGATCGAGTTGGTCATGCTTTCCGGATTGGACGGCGTGGTTGCCTGCAATTCCACAACTTCCAGGGAAGGATTGATAACCGGCAAAGAAAAGACCGATGCCATTGGAGAAGGAGGGCTTAGCGGCGCTCCCATGAAAGAAAAAGTATTGTCGGTCATCAGGTACATTCACACCAAAACAGACGGGAACCTTCCCATAATAGGCGTGGGAGGACTTATGACCCCAAAAGACGCCAAAGACATGATGGATGCCGGAGCATCCCTGGTACAGGTCTATACGGGGTTCATTTATGAGGGACCCGGGTTTGTACGTAAAATATTGAAATACTTGAATAAGCAATCATAAACTAAACTTTTACTTTATGTATAGAACCTGGTGCTTCATACTCATCCCGGCCATACTGTCCATGCTGGTTTCCTGCGACAACAATGATAAAAAGGCCCTCCGGGATATTGACGTCCTTTTCTCACATATATGGTCTCCCGGCCAGCCGGGAGGTGCTGTACTTGTATTGAAAAACGACCAGATCCTTTTCGAAAAGGGTTTTGGGCTGGCGACCATAGATCCACCCTCGCCCGTAACGCCCGCCACCAGGTTCTGTATCGCCTCGGTGTCTAAACAATTTGCTGCCGTGGCCACATTGAAACTGGCAGAAGCAGGCAAATTGTCGCTGGAAGACCCCGTTTCGGACTATTTCCCTCAGTTCAGGGCTGATTTTTTCAGGCGGATCACGCTGGCACACCTGATGTCCCATACGTCCGGCATACCCGATGTAAGACCGCGTACCGACAGTCATTACGTGTACCATTCCACCGACGTGGAATCGTATGCCTACCTGGACACCCTCAGCTTTCTGAACTTTCCCCCGGGATCTTCTTACGAATACATCAATCCGACATACCAGCTATTGTATACCGTTGTTGAGAAGGCTTCCGGAATGTCATTCGAGGAATATATGAGAGACCAGGTCTTCATGCCTGCAGGTATGTCCGGCACTATGTATTTCGAGGAAGGAAGGAACATCCCATCCATGGCGCACGGATACCTTTACGACAGTACTGCAAACGACTGGAAGGAATACGACTACGGGGAAGCCAGCTTCTTCGCGTCCAAGGCCGACGGAGCCCTCTATACATCCCTGGAAGAATTTGTGCTTTGGGAGCATGCCCTGCGAAACAATACGCTGCTTGGCGAAGATATGACGCGAAAAGCCCACACTTCTCACATCAATACTGACATACCCGAAACCGGGTACGGATACGGATGGTTTATTACGGAATTGAACGGTGCTCCAAAAATTTACCATACCGGGGATAACGGAGGATTCAAGATCTATGCCGGCAGATATCCCCGGTCCGGTTTGCTGTTGCTGATCTTTTCCACAGTCAGTTTTGACAGGGAAGCCGTTGTAGATCAAGTCGAGAAGATCATGACAGAAGCCGGCTGGCTATAGTAGCCGGAGAAAGTTCCCGCCCATGATCTTTTCAATATCAGTGAAAGCATAACCCCTTGCACACAATTCTTCCGTTATCACCGGAAGCCGGGATATGTCCTCCAGCCCTTCGGGACATACTTCAATCCCGTCAAAATCAGACCCAATGCCCACATGGTCAGGGCCTACAAGTGATACCACATGATCAATGTGGTCGACAACCCTTTTATAAGAAGGTCGCGGAAGCTCAAAAAGGGCCTTTTTTGCCTCTCTCATAAGTTTTTCATTGGTCTGAGGATCTTCCCTGTATTTCTCTTCTGCATCTTCATATGCATCGAGTAAAGGGGCTACAGCAAGGGAATACGCTTTATCCAGGAATGGGGGATTGAAATTGATTTGTATTACACCACCGTTTTTCGCAAGGTCCTTAATCATTTGATCTGTAAGATTTCTGGGGACATCACATAAAGCCCTGCAACAGGAGTGTGTAGATACCACCGGACGGGTGGAATAACGCAGCACATCGTAAAACGCTTCATCCGAAATGTGGGCTACGTCCACCAGAACACCCAGGCGGTTCATCTCGGCAATAAGATCCCTGCCAAAAGGACTGACGCCATGCCACCTCTTTTCCAAGGTGGCACAACTGTCACATACTTCGTTGTTCCCGGCGTGAGTAAGGGTGATGTACCGTACCCCCATTTTATGGAACAACCGCAACAAAGACAGATCTTTATGAATAGGCCCTGCATTCTCCATTCCCAGGAAAATGGCTATTCGGCCCTCTTTCTTCAATTCAAACGCAGTACGGGCATCCGTTGCCAGGGCTGCCTTGTCGGGATACCGGTCCAGCATGTCGCAAACAGAGGCGAGTGCTTCCAGTGCTTTGAAAGTACACTCAAAAGGTTCCCATTTGTTGGATACGTATATAGCGAAGAAAGAAGCGTTTACGCCTCCTTCTTTCATTCTTTCCAGATCCACGTGACCCGCACCGGACCTTCGTCCAATATCCAGTCCCATTCTTCTGAGCATTATGGGTGTATCACAGTGTGAATCTAAAACCAGAATTTTTTCGTGGATCTCTTTTGCAGTCATTGTATCATTTTTAGTAGGATGTCAGGTGGGCTGCTCCGCTGGTGTTTACATTCTTCAGGGATGCATTCTTGTTGTAACGCAGCTTGGCAGCTCCGGAAACTTCCGGTTCCAGGGATCCCAGCACCCGAACCTGTGCTTTGCCCACCCCGCTGACTACAGCTCTCATAGTCTCCACCTCAAATTGCGGGCCGTTAAAATCTGCTGCTCCGCTGATATTCAGGGACGAACGGATTGCCTTTCCCTGCAGGGAAGCGTATCCGCTGCCGCTTATGTCAATATCGGCAAAGGTAATGGTTTTTCCATCGAAAACGAAAAAGCCCTTGGAAGCACCGCTGATCTCCAGATCTAACTGATCTGCCTGTCCGTTCATCCTGAGTTCGCAGACACCCGACACTTCAATATCCAGGTCGTTACATTCCAGATATTTAAGTTCTGCCTTGGAAACTCCCGACAATTCAATATTCATGGCCGAAGTCTTAAAACCGTCTTTCACGTATAATTTGGTCACGCCGCTCATTTCAATATCTTTCAGCTCCGGAAGTGTAACTTTACATGATATGTCCAGGTTCCTGTATTTTCGTTGTATAGAACGGGGTAAACCTCCGTTTTTAAAACCTATCTGCAAGATCCCGTTCTTTACTTTCACATGCAGGTATTCAAATACGTCGCTATAGGTTTCGATAGATAATGAATGCGCATGTGATTGCTCCACGGTGGCATTTATCACTCCGGACAATTCCACTCCGGAAAAAGCCTCAACCTGAAATTTCCTTTTTTCCAAAGATTCCTTCTGTGCCAGTACGGCCGTACACAGAAAGGTCATTATTGTCAATATAACTAACTTTTTCATAATAATTTACATATTTTATTTATAGAAACACTATAATTTAAAGGCTCTTGATCGAAGAAGCCCCGCTGGATGAAGACCGGGTAAATTCAGGTCCACCTTTGACATGAATGTCAGATGCTCCCGAAACCGAAACGTCAATCTTGCCGGTCACATGGACATGTGCTCCGGAAGCCCCGCTGCATCTGATCTTCATTTCTTCCGTATCAAACTCTGTGGCCTTTATGGCCGAAGCACCGCTCACCCTGATATCTGCCCTGGAAGCACTTCCCTTCATCACAACGGTAGATGCACCTCCAACCTGCAATTCGATACCGGCTACTTCCTGATTGAACAACAACGTGGAGGCCCCATTGACATAACCCTTGGTATTTGTAGACAA
>LFSY01000002.1:0-9581 GCA_001512865.1 Rikenellaceae bacterium DTU002
ATCAGAAAGTTACGGTTCTTGGTGAGGTGGAAAAACTGTTAAAGGTGGCGGTTGCGTCTTTCAGATAAAGGACCAGCGTATTGTCGTCATCGGCCTTATACATGCTTTTCAATTGCGGATACTGATCCAGAACGTATTGTTTGGCTTCAAGGCGTTCATCGGGAACCACCTTGGCTTCAATACGCAGCCACACTCCTTTTCCCTGATCATAGGCGCAGATCTCCACTTTGGGATTGGCGAGCATCTGCCTGGCCACATTCTTTTTTCTGCCGGTCTGAATGTAAAGTTTTTGCTCAAAGATGACGGCAGTGCCGAAAGGACGTACCCGGGGCTGATCATCATCAACGGTAGCCAAATAATAGACCCCGCAAGTCTTTAAAAAATCATGTACTTCTTTCATTGCTTGTTCGTTTTGAACATTAGGTTTTGCCTGTTGCTCATTCCTGTCTGAAGCAAAACAGATGGCTGTCAGCAGGGTGAAAAATAAAAAAAAAGTAATTCGTGTCTTCATAATGTATAATTATTTCAATGCTTGCAATAAACGTTCGAATTGTCTGCCGCAGTTTAATATCCGGGCGACTCACCCTACTTTCACCCTACTTTCACCCTACTTTCACCCTACTCACACCTTACTCTCACCCTACTCTTACCCTACGCTTACTCCACGTCCTTTACCAGGGGAAACAGCCGGATCACTTTTTCCACGGGAAGGGCTTCAATCGTCCTGCCGTTTATACCTGTCATAGTCCCGGCGGCGAAGAGTGAGTTGAGTATAGCCTCCTCTGTAGCTTCAATGGCTGCCATGAAAAGAGGAGAGCATTGATCATTATGCAGGAACCTGGCTGTAAAGATTGGTGAGACATGCCCGTTTTTATCGTAGGTGGTACGTATAAGGTTTTCAGGGGCAACCGACAAGGCAAGCACATAGTCACCGCTGCCGTTGGAGGCTATGCCGCCCGTACGGGCAAGTCCCATCATGCCGCGTTTGGCCAGTCTTTCCAGATTGCGTTCACCAAGCGGTGCATCGGTAATTATTACAATCATACAGGAGCCGTCCGGATCAGGAACCCGCATTGCCTTGTTTTCTGCCCTGGCTGCCTCGTGAGGAGGCGCTTGCTTCCGTATGCCACTTTGGGCATTCAGCTGATCTTTATAGGAAAAATGCCCCAAACGTTCTCCTACATTGATCCCGTCAATTTGTAAAACACCGCCAAAATTCGTCTGTACCAATACGCCTACTGTATATCCTCCCAGGCTTTCGGGAAGGACACGGCTGGATGTGCCAATGCCGCCTTTAAATCCAAAACATACCGTCCCTGTGCCAGCGCCGACATTCCCTTCCTGAACCGGGCCCGGTCGTGCATTTGTCAAAGCTTCCATAACATGATCCGGTGTTACATGCCTGCCCCTGATATCATTCAGCGCACCGTCGTTTGTTTCTCCGACCACGGCATTTACGGACTGAATATCCCTGTTTCCGGGCTGTTCAAGGGTATAGGCGATCAATCCTTCCATGCCTGCAGGCACAGACAGGGTATTGGTCAGGATCACGGGTGTCTCGATGTTTCCCAGCTCCACGATCTGTGTTGTGCCGGATATTTTTCCATACCCGTTTCCTGCCCAGAAGCCGGCCGGGACCTTTTCCCTGAAAATATTGCCCGGATGGGGAATAATGGCTGTCACTCCGGTCCTGACACTGTCGCCTTCTATCAGTGTGACGTGCCCAACGGACACCCCTTTGACATCTGTTATGGCATTCAGGAGTCCGGGCTTCATAACTCCCGTACTGATCCCGTAATCACGCATTCTGGGTTTTTGGGCCAAACTGTTGACCGGGGCCGACAACACAGCCGTAAGAACTGTAAACAACAAGACGAAATGCTTCATATCAAGAATTTTGGTGATACAACAAAGTTAAAAATTCATTATATTTGAGAGATAGTTCTTGCCTTTGAAGTAGTATTAATTTTTGTACGGATGAAAAAAAATGCCATTCTTTCATTACTTGTCCTGATAGTTTTACACGCCTGCGGGACTACCGCCTTTACCGGCAGAAAACAGCTGCTGGTCTATTCAGATGAATCCGTTTCGGCGCTATCGGATGAATCTTATGCAGATTTCATGAAAACGGCCGTGGTCTCTGACGATGTCATGCATAAGAACATGGTTCGTTCAGTGGGCGAGCGTATGGTAATTGCCCTGACGACCTACCTGCAGGGGATCGGCCGCCCGGATTACCTGACAGGTCTGGACTGGGATTTTCAGTTGATTGACGATCCTGCCGTGAATGCCTTTTGTCTTCCCAACGGGAAGATCGTATTGTTTGAAGGCATTTTGAATTTTGCCGACAATCCCAACCACCTCGCCATTGTAATTGGCCATGAAATGGGACATGCGGTGGCACGTCACGGGAATGAACGGATGAGCCAGCAGGCTCTGTTGCAGTCTGCGGGACAAATTGCCACCCAGGTCTTCAGTCAGACCAAATACGGGGGCACTGCCCAGGCGGTTGAACTTTTTGCCCAGGCCTTTGCATTCGGGAGCAATGTCGGGGTGGTGTTGCCTTTCTCCCGCAAACACGAATACGAGGCCGACCGCATAGGACTTTATATCATGGCCCTTGCCGGATATGACATTTACCAGACTCCTTTGTTCTGGGAAAAAATGATGGCTGACCAGAAATCCCCTTCATTTGACTTTCTGAGTACGCATCCGGCAGATGTCAAAAGAATTGCAGCCATATCCGAAAGTCTGGATGAGGCTGCAACGTACTATCGTGATCCCGGTGCCGGGAATATTAACTTAACCCGGTAATCACCCCGCCATTGATGTCCATGAACATGGCCTGAGGCTTTTTTGGAAGCCCCGGCATCCGCAATATGTCTCCTGCAATGGCCACGATCATTCCTGCCCCGTTGTTAACGATCAGATCGTGTATGTTCATTTCGAAATCCGTAGCGACTCCGTATGCTTTTGGATCTGTAGAGAAGGAGAATTGCGTTTTGGCTATACAGACAGGATAATGGCCCAGACCGAGTTCTTCGATCTTGCGGAGACTTTCCCTGGCCGTTTCATAGTAAAAAATATTACGCGCCCCGTAAATGTTATGGGCAATCTTCCAGATTTTATCCTCAACGGAATCGTTATCCTGATAAGTGAACGCGAGTGGTCCGGAGGGCTGGTTTTCAATAGCGGCCACTACGGTACGGGCCAGCACAGCGGCTCCGGCGCCTCCCCCGGTATAGGCATCGTTCACGGCAAATGCCACCTGCAAAGCGTCACAGCGCTCACGGACAAGGGCGATTTCTTCATCTGTATCGGTTGCATAGCGGTTCAATGCCACAACAACATTCTGTCCGAAAGAACGTAGATTTACAACGTGTTTTTCCAAATTGGCCAGTCCCCTGGTGACGCTTTCCGGATTCTTTTCCTGCAATTTGGAAAGATCGTGGCCCCCGTGCATTTTAAGCCCCTGCAGCGTTGCCACCAGCACCGTCAGTTTGGGTTGCAGCCCGCCTTTCCGGCATTTGATGTTAAAGAATTTTTCAGCTCCGAGATCTGCTCCAAAGCCGGCCTCGGTAACTACGTAATCGGCATGTGTCATCGCCATTTTTGTAGCTGCGAGCGAATTGCATCCGTGGGCAATGTTGGCAAAAGGACCTCCGTGTACTAAGGCCGGCGTTCCCTCAAGCGTCTGCACCAGGTTGGGATGGATCGCATCCTTCAGCAGGATGGCGATGGCCCCTGCCACACCCATATCATCAACATAAAAAGGCGTCCCGTCATGCCCGTATCCCAGGATAATCCTGCCAATCCTTTGTTTCAGATCTTCCAGATCCTTTGCCAGGCATAGAATGGCCATGATTTCCGAGGCGGCAGTAATATCAAAGCCCGCCGCCCGGGTAATACCGTTTGCTTTGGCTCCCACCCCCGAAATGATGGAGCGTAAGGTACGGTCGTTCACGTCCAGGACCCTTTTCCATACGATCTCCCGCAGACAGGCTCCGTTGTTCTGATTGTGGTATAAATGGTTTTCCAGCAAAGCCGAGATCATATTGTTGGCGGCCGTTATGGCGTGGAAATCACCGGTAAAATGCAGGTTGATGTCTTCCATGGGGACCACCTGTGCATGACCTCCGCCCGCTGCTCCGCCTTTCATCCCGAAGCATGGGCCGAGGGAAGGCTCCCGGAGGGCAACGATGGCTTTTTTCCCGATATGGTTCAAACCCATGGACAACCCGATGGATACCGTGGTCTTGCCCACTCCGGCCCGGGTTGGGGTTATGGCTGTAACCAGGATCAGGTTACTCCCGGCTATCCTGCTTTCGTCTATAGCGGTCACAGGGATTTTGGCCATATAATTGCCGTAAAGGAGCAACTCTTCACAACCAATCCCGGCACCAGAGGCTACGTCCCTGATATCCTGCATTTTATACTCATGAGCAATTTCAATGTCTGTTTTCATAATTTCATTCTTATACAATCCGAAAATACTAAATCCCGCTGGATTTTCCAAAAAAAAACCCCGCTTAATTGTCTGATTAATTGGGGTTTTGTGCTCGGGACGGGAATCGAACCCGTACGGACATTACTGCCCACAGGATTTTAAGTCCTGCGTGTCTACCTATTCCACCACCCGAGCAGCCATATTGTCAATGCGTATTTCCAAAAAAACCTCTCGCCTGGAGAGGTTTGGAGCGGAAAACGAGATTCGAACTCGCGACCCTAACCTTGGCAAGGTTATGCTCTACCAACTGAGCTATTTCCGCATAAGATGCAAAATTGGAATGCAAAGTTAGCGATTTTTTTTTCCTGACAAAAAAAAAGAAACTTTAGAGCAGTCCCCCCTGGAACTGTTCCAGGAACCTTACATCGTTTTCAAAGTACAGGCGCAGGTCCCTGACCTGCCATTTGAGCATGGCTATGCGCTCGACACCCATTCCAAAAGCAAACCCGGAAAATTTTTCCGGATCGATCCCCGAGGCTTTCAACACGTTGGGATCCACCATCCCCGCACCCATGATCTCCAGCCAGCCGGTATTTTTACATATGTTGCATCCTGCCCCACCGCAGATGTTGCAATTCACATCCACTTCCGCAGAAGGTTCGGTAAAGGGAAAATAGGAGGGACGGAGACGGATCTTTGCCGAGGCTCCGAACATCTCGCGAACAAAAAGCAAAATGGACTGCTTCAGGTCGGCAAAGGAAACCTTTTCATCGATATACAATCCCTCCACCTGGTGAAAAATGCAGTGGGCACGCGCCGAGATGGCCTCGTTGCGGAAAACACGGCCCGGACAGACCACCCTTATGGGCGGCTTTTGTTTTTCCATGGTCCTTACCTGAACCGAGCTGGTATGGGTACGTAAAAGCACCGGATTGTCGCTATCGGTGTTGATGAAGAAAGTGTCCTGCATATCCCGGGCAGGATGGTCAGGGGCAAAGTTCAAGGCAGAAAAGACGTGCCAGTCATCTTCAATTTCAGGTCCTTCTTCTACCGAAAAACCCATTTTCCTGAATATGTCGAGGATCTCCCGCTGCACGATCGCTATGGGATGGCGTGAGCCCGTATGGATAAGACCGGCAGGTTTTGTCAGATCGTCTCCGGATATATTTTGTGCGGCGGTCGCTGCGAGTCGCTCCCTGTGCCGGTCAACGGTTTCCTGCACTTTGTTTTTCAAAAGATTCAGTTGCTTACCCAATTCTTTCTTCTCCGCAGGATCTACGTCTTTAAATGCTTCAAACAGGCGTGTCAGGGACCCTTTTTTCCCTAGTATGCCCACCCGCAAAGCTTCTACGTCGGCAACAGTTTGGGGTTGAAAATTATCGAGTTGTTTCTTTAAATTGTCAATGGTATCCCACATGGTACGTACAAGAGTTAGGTAAGTGTCCAGAATAGGTGCAGGGCTTCTTCCAGGGAAGCCGTATGTAATGTTTTCTCTATGTTGGGGGCATCATAATTCCTGCGTATGGAACAATACATGGTATACGGTCCTTCCATGCGGTACACGCAACGATGCCCCCTGGAAAGGGCCTTTTCCACATCATCGCGTATGTGATCGCAGGCAACCTGGGGATGCAGGCAAACGGCGGAACAGCGAGATAAACCTTCCTTGACCGATGTGGTAACAATGTCTCCGAACAATTCACGGGCCTGACGACAAGCCGCCCGGTCACCGGAGAGATACACCACCGGAATATTGTACATGCCTGCCACCAATGCATTGTAGCCCATCTCGGGCAGGGATATACCGTTCATTGTAAACTCATCGACGGCGCGTGCCATCGTGTGGGACATAACACCGTCAGGAGTTCCCGCCTTGGCATGATATCCAATGAACAGCACGGCATCATACCCTGTTTCCACAGTCAGGATCATGGCCCGGAAATCCTCTGAACAACGGCCTTTTATGTGTTTGGCACGTTTATCCAGCAATTCGGGGATCAGGGATTTGTTTCCTCCGTGTCCGTCACGTACAGACACTTCCAGGGCCCCTGCATTGAAAGCCCCTTCAATGGCAGCGTTCATTTCTCTGGTATACTGCATACGGTTCCTTTCGTAATCGGGATGACCCGGAGTGATGGAATCCCAGTCACAGGCCGTTGCAATCCCTTCAATATCTCCTCCAATAAGTACCTTCATATTGTTTTAATTAATCACTATTCCCATTTTACAGGTTTTCGTCTCAGCGGAAGGGTCATACAACGCGTTCCGCCGCCGCCCCGGGCAAGCTCGGCACCGACTATGGTCACTACGCATTTTTTTAATTTGTTCAGATTGACTTTCCCCGAGGTAACATCTGTTGAAGTCACAATCTCAAATCCGTGTTTGGACAATTCGTTAAGGGTGTGTTCGTTACGCGCATATGACATCACCTTGCCGGGAGCAAAGGCAAAGAAGTTTGCCCCGGAATGCCATTGTTCGCGTTCCTGATCCCATTCATCGCTACCGCCGCATGAAACCGGTTCCAGATCCATTCCCAAACGCCTCAAAGAAGTAAGCAAGCTCGGAACACGCCTGATCTTCTCTACTTTTCCGTTGTCAAGGGTTATCTGTACCGTGCTGTAGCGGGTATCCCCCTGGATCAGGGGGTCGAACACCATGCATTTATCCACGTCCAGCATAGTGAAAACCATGTCAAGGTGAATGAAACTTTCAGGAGATGAGGGCAATTGCTGAATAAAAATATAACTTTTTCCTTCGGGCGCAGATCTGCCCAAACGGGTCAGAAGCAGATCTATTCCCTGCGAGGTGGTTCTCATTCCGTTTCCAATGACCAAAATGTCTTCCCTTACCACCAGCAGATCCCCTCCTTCCATCAGGATGGAACGGTCATGGGGGTATTGTTCATACGTATTGACGACGTGAGATGTAAAATAGGGATTGTCTGTATAGATCGCTTCCATGATCAGGGATTCCCTTACCCGGACCTTGTTGGCCATTCTGCATATCACGGCATTGTTCCCTACGATCGCAGAAGCATCCCTTGTAAAATAAAAATTGTATAGGGGCAACAGGGCATAATATTCATCGTTCAGGAACGAGGTAAGACTGTCTATCCGGGCAGGAAGGCCCTCAATAAGCTTGTTGGCCAGTGTCCTGGATGTCATTTCCATAAGCTCGTCATAGTAATCGTTAACGTTCTCTGTAAGGCATATCTTGCCTATGAGAGAATTCCGGCGGGCAGGGTTGTCCAGCACCTTAATGAGCAGGTCTTTTACCTGGAACACTTTTGTGATCTTTTCCAAAAAAGATGACAACTGTTCGTATTCCTGCTGTGCAACGGACAAGTTCAGGATATCGCTGTACAGAGCCCTTTCCACGGACTTGGGAGTCATATTCTCCACTTCGGGTCCCGGTGTGTGCAGAATAACTGCTTCCAGTTCACCTATCTCGGAATTAACCTCTGTCTGAAATTTATGTTCAATCATACAAATTCCTCATGATTATGTGCTATGTCGTTGAATAACTGGCGGAACTGAGTTTCGTCCTTGGGACAGATCAGCAGGGCGTCAGGAGTGTCCACGACAATAAAATTATCAAGACCTTTTACTACGATCAGTTTTCCCTCCTGCCGGGAATAGACAAGGCTATCCTGCACGTTTTCCAGCAGGGTTCTGGCCGCGGGAACGGCATTTGCCCGGGAATCCCTGGGATAATGCATGTATATGCTTTCCCAGCTTCCCAGATCGGACCATCCGAAAGTGGCCGAGAACACGTAGGTATTGGTCGCTTTTTCCATAACTCCGTAATCGATAGACACATTACGGATCTCTTCATAGACCTTGTGGACAAATTTAGCCTCGTGCGGTGTATTGTACAGGCTGAGTCCGTTTCTAAAAGGGAGGCTGACCTCGGGAAGCCAGTGTTCCAGCTGACGGGCAATGGAAGAAAGGCTCCATACGAAAATACCCGAATTCCAATAAAACTCTCCGCTTTCCATAAGGATCCGGGCCATCTCGGGATCCGGTTTTTCCGTGAAGGTTTTTACGGGATAAGCAAGGTGGGTGCCTATGGTGATCGGATCTTTCTTCACGGCCTGGATATATCCGTAGCCTGTCTCAGGTCGGGTCGGCTTAATCCCCAGTGTAATTAAAACATCCTGCTCTGCCGCGAGCTGAAGAGCGCAATGAATGGTTCCCAGAAAATCATCGTCCCCCGTTATCAGATGGTCGGAAGGAGCCACCACCACGGTAGCCTGCGGATCTGTCTTTAAGAGTCTGTATGTGGCATAGGCAATGCAGGGAGCCGTATTCCTTCTGTAAGGTTCTGTCAGGACATTGTGCACCGGAAGTGTCGGCAACTGGGTGTATACAAGTTCCTTATATTGGTCAGAAGTAACAACCAGGATACGTTCCGGTGGAATGATCTTCAGAAAACGGTCGTAGGTAAGTTGCAGGAAACTCTTGCCCAATCCAAGGATGTCCAGGAATTGTTTGGGCATAGCATTCCTGCTCAGGGGCCAGAAACGCGAGCCTATACCGCCCGCCATAATGATGCAATACTGATTTCTACTCATAAAAAAAGTGTAAAAGCGTCCGGAATATACTCCAGATCATAATCAGGAACATATATCCCTCCGGGGCCGAATACTATCGCAATCACATCAAACCGGACTTCTTCCGTAATACGGTATTTTGCCATATAAGCACGGGCGGCTGCCATCACCTTACGTTGCTTGGACCTGTCAATGGTTGCTTCCGGAGCAACAACAGCGGTCGCTGAACGGGAGCGTACTTCAACAAAATGGATCCTCTCCTCCCGGCGGGCTACAATATCGAGCTCTTTGTGCCCCGCCCTCCAGTTTGTGTCGAGTATCGTGAATCCTTTCTGTTTCAGAAAGTGTATAGCCAGCTCCTCTCCTTTCCTTCCGGTCAGTAATGTATTTCTTTTTCTTCCCTCCATATGCTTCTCCCGGATCACAAATGTAGGCAAATTCAAAGATATCTCCAATGATTCAAAGGCCGGGGTCGGATCTGCGTCCGGGAGATGAGCTCATCCCGGAAGATGGTCCTGATATCCCTCTCACTGACCCAGACGATCCTGCCGAGCAATTCATCCGGAGTAAGACCGATCCCGG
>LFSY01000002.1:9733-10833 GCA_001512865.1 Rikenellaceae bacterium DTU002
TCATACGGAAGGGCACGTACAAAATCCTTCATTCGCAAAGGTCCCGCATACAGTACCAGGTTTCGGGCCGAGGGGGACACAAAGGAGATCGCAGCTCCTGTCCGGGAGGCATTCCCCGAATTGGCCCATGAGAGCTGAACCCGGTGTATTTCATCTATCCAGGCACTCGGCCCGAACATGGCTTCCCTGCTGTAAACAGGTTCCAGCAGTTCGCAGAATTCCTGCGCGTTGTACTTCTCTTCGCGGAGAAGGAATCCTTTGATCATCTGATCGTAAGGGCTGTATGGAGTCAATTCACGTGAAGAGATTACCGCCGTGGAAACCTTTATCCGGGGTTTTCCATTTGCTGCGGGCACGAGCTGAATTTCAGCCCTGGCAATATGACTTGCCCTGGAACCGGCCTCTATCATGTATACAGTGTCTCCCTTTACATTCACCAGGTGATCTGTTCCCGAATGGTGTACGTGACCGCAACAGATCAGCTGGAAACCCGGCACATTCCGGGCAATCCACGCCCCTATGCTGGCTGCACTTTCAGACGTGTCCCGCAAGAAGGCATCTCCCCACCCGGTATGGAACAACCCTATCAGGAGATCAGGGCTTTCATCCCGGTATATCCTGTCAGTCCAGTATATGGCTGCTTTTTCGGGATTGTCAATATGTATCCCTCCCCTGAGATGATCGGGGATCCATTCGGTGGCAAACGGGGTAAGCAGCCCCATAACGGCTATTTTCCATCCTTTTCTTCTGATGACGGTATACGGCTTGAAATAAGGCTCCCCTGTCCCTGTGACTATGGCATTGGCACATACCACATCCGCCCTGGAAGCGGCATATACCCTGTCAAACACTTTGCGGCCTGCTTCAATATCGTGATTACCCGGAGTTATCACGTTATAAGACAACCAGTTAAACAGTCTCGTGTAAATATGCTCGTACGTAGTGTCAATAAAATTGGCAAAAAAGACCTGGGGTGTCCCCTGAAAATTGTCCCCGCCGTCGAGCAATATCAGACTGCCTCCGTATGCTTCCCGTTGTTGGTGGATATAACCGGCAAGGGCAGACATTTCACTTCCCAGGACGCCATGCAGATCGGTTGT
>LFSY01000002.1:10920-11516 GCA_001512865.1 Rikenellaceae bacterium DTU002
CCTCCCTGTGCCCTGTAGGAATTCAGGACCACATGGTATTTCCTTTCCGGGGAAAAATCAAATCCGCTTGCCAACCCGTGAATTTCAACACGTTCTCCGGCCGGGCGGTCCCGGTACACCGTGTAAAGAATCCCCGCAGCCGTATCAAAATCAATGACGGAAGTTTGTTCACAGGAATACTCCAGGTACTGTCTGATCTCGTGGCCGGTCATCACTACTATGCACAATGAATTCTCATAGGGGAACCAGGTGAAAAAATCTTTCAGATACAGCTGCCCTTTTTCAATGACTGCGTTGGAAGTCAATGCCGAGGCAAACGATATTTCGGGAAGTATATCGGTATGAAGTCCGGCAATTTCAAGCTGCCCCCTGTGGATCTCGTCCACCCAGGAGGAAGGTCCCTCAAAGACCACATGGCTTTTCATGGTACTGAGCATTTCTGCAACGGGCTGTTGTTCATAAGTGCGGGCTTGCTGAAAGTACCGGGCAAAATCCTCAAGGTACTCCTGGTCAGGTTCAAGAACAGATACATTTACCAGGCCTGCATGTACCCGTATCTGCCTGTTTTTCCCCGAAGACAGGGTAATTTCCGCCCT
>LFSY01000002.1:11782-15952 GCA_001512865.1 Rikenellaceae bacterium DTU002
CCAGGCCGGGCCGCAGCCTCTCCGCTACCCAGGAACTCACATGCGGGGTCAGCAAACCCAGCACTGCAATTTTGCGTCCTTGTATCCGGAAAACCCGGTAAGGGGTAAAAAACGGCTCTCCTGAAGATTTATGAACAATATTGGCAGAAAGCACAGGGGTCGCCATCTGTCTGTATACCCTTGAAAAGACAGTCATACCCGCCTCTATGTCGTGATTCCCTACCGTTACGGCAGTATAGGGGAACCAGTCAAAAAAAGCAGCACATAAATGTTTGCCGGCCGTATCCACATGACTTGAATAATACAGTCCGGGGGTTCCCTGCAAATAATCTCCCGTATCAAACAGCAACAGGCGATTCCCGTAGACGGAGCGCTGTTCTCTCACATAACCCGCCATAGCAGCCATCGATGTATCAAACCGGCCGTGCAGATCAGTCGTTTGCAGAACTACCAAGGTGACGGGCTTTGTCGTGCAGGATAGGCACAACACCAAAAACAACACGCAAAAAGCACATATGGTCCCGAAGCGTTTCATGGATACAAAAATAGAAAAATTACGATTCCCTTACAACATCAACAAAAGGAAACGCCAGGGGATTAAAAACCTCCTAGAACAACAAACGGAAGCCCAGAAGCATACTCCAGGTGGAGTCTGTGGAAACGTATTTGGTCAATTGGGATTTCGTCTTGAAGTCTGCAACGTCGTTGGCATTCAACCGGAAAGTGGGAGCAGCGGTTGCTGTTCCACCGGCAACTACACGCAGGGGCATAACGTTGTCATAACTGGACAAGGCATGGTAATAATAGCAGCCCCAGGAATCGTTCAGCAGGTTACCCACATTGAGCATATCCAGAGACACCTGCAATGTCAGGCGGTTGTCTTTGCCAAAGTTCACGAAAACATCCTGGAGGACCTTGATGTCAAAGCGGTGGATCCAGGGACGTACGTCGCCAAAGCGCTCGGCATACCCGCCCTTATGTGCGCTCAGGTATTTGTTGTTGTCAACGTATTCAAAGAAAGCCGCACTTTGCTGCTGGGCTGTCATCCCTCCGGCATCAACAAAACTGATTTCCGAGGGACTTGCCGGGATATACATCATGTCCGAGTTGGAACTGCCGTCCCGGTTCACATCTCCTGAATAGGTATAACTCCACCTGCCAGCGGGCATACCCTGGTACACAAGGCCGATGGTGGTGGCCAAATGCCTGAGGTACTCCACGCGGTAGGTAAGGTTGCCTATCAGGCGGTGGGGAATGGAAAAGTTGGAATAACTCAGTCTCGGATCGTTCAGCGAGTATGCCGAGGCATTGGCTGTCCAAACAGAATAAGCGGTGGAACCGGGGTTGGCAGACACGTCCTTGGCGTTGGTATAGGTATATGCGACCATGCCGCTCAGTCCTTTGGAGAAATTTTTCGTCAACTGGGCCGTGAGCTGGAACTGGTAGCCTTTGTTGGTGTTGGTAAGCATCATGGCGGAAGACAACGAAGGATTCACCTTGCGGTTGTTGTCCCATACAGGACGGTTGTCAGCCCCGGCCATTGTCCCGACAGGGGCCGTTTCATTGGCGTTTACCTGAGTAACGGCATTTATGTCTTTGGTAAACAGTGCTTCCCCGGTAAAGATCATATTCCAGGGCAACTCCACGTCAACACCCAGGTTGCTGCGCCATACCTGCGGGAAGTTGAAATCCTTATCCACCATGGCAATGTTGGCATTGTTGGGCAGGTAGTTGGGATTTGGCTCTGAAGGGAAAGTGGTGGGATCGGCAGCGATCAGTGCCTTGTAGTCGGGATTGAATTTCAAGCCGTAGGCGGCACAGGCAGCAGCGTTCCAGGCCAGCTCGGGCGACTGGATCATGGCGGCTCCGCCCACCTGGTTGGTAAACCATACGAAAGGCATCATCCCGGAAAATATCCCCGTACCTCCGCGCAATTGCAGTGAACGGTCTCCCGTAACGTCCCAGTTAAATCCAATACGCGGATTGATCGTTACCTTGGATTTGGGCCAGGTACCAACATCCCAGGCACCGCCATTCACTGCGATTCCGGATTCAGGGTAACTGATATCACCGAACCCTGCGGTTTTGTCCCTTATAGCCAGGTTGGTGTCCATCTTGTCAAAATAGAAAGGCATTTCAAGACGCACCCCATAGGTCAGTTTAAAACGGGGGGTCACCTGCCATTCGTCCTGGGCATATACCCCGGCATATCCAAAGGTCAGCATTTGCCCGGGAGCATCGTTTCCGTAATAACCGTATGTCAGACCAAAGGCACTGGGGGTGGCGTTGTTCAGGAAGTCATCCACCGAATTGTAACGGTAATATCCGGTTCCTTCACGTATATAGGAGTTCCTTACGTACAGATGCTCAAAGGAAGCACCCAGGGTAACGGTATGGCGGTTCAGGTTGATGGTCAGGTTGTCTACAATGTTCCAGGTATTGTTCAGAACTTCGTTATGGAAGGTGAACAGCTCGTATCCGAAAGACATGTATGCGTCCCCGTCTTTCCATATGTCCACGTGCGGGAAACGGTTCAGGGGATCTGCCAGCTTGTCGTTGGGGGAAGTACGCCCGTCACGTATGTGGGTATAGGTAGCATAGAACTGGTTGGTCATGCGGGCACCCAGGGTGGAGTTCAGCTCACCGGTGATCGAACGTACGGTGTTTTCCATTCCGTAGAAGTTGTTCTGAAAAGCGATCGAATTGGCACTCATACGGGCACTGGAAGCACGGCTCAGTCCGGAGGGAGCAGAAGTGGCATTGGTTACATTCATGTAGGATCCCACCACGTCGTTGTAACGTACCATCAGTTTATGATTTCGGCTGATATTCCAGTCAACACGTGCGAGGATCTTATAGTTCCGGACCTTGAACGGATCCCAGTCTTTGTATTTGCCGGGGTCGTATCCGTAGGTGCTGATCAGGTGCTGTTTTACTCTTTCCAGGTCAGCTTCGGACGTGCGGGATATAAACTGATCAGCCTTCCCCACACCGTCCGTACTGGGTCTCCAGTTCACACCTGAAGCATCTTCAGTTTCAAACTCCCCGCTCAGGAAGAAGAACAGTTTGTTCCTGATGATGGGGCCTCCTACACGAACTCCCCAGGTTTGCTTGCTTGTCTCCCCGGCACCCTGCACTTCCTGTCCGTCAACGGTTTTCCCGGCCATACCTTTGAAGCGTTGGTAGGTATAGGCAGAAGCGTGAATCCTGTTGGTTCCGCTTTTGGTTACGGCATTGATGGCCGCACCGGTAAAACGGGACTGACGGATGTCGTAGGGAGCAATATTAACGGTAATTTCTTCAATCGCATCCAGCGAGATGGGCTCTGCCTTACCGCCGGGTAAAGAAGAGGACAAACCAAAATTGTTGTTGAATCCTGCTCCGTCCACCGTGAAGTTGTTCATACGGTTGTCTCGGGCGGCAAACGAAAATCCGTTGGCCTGGGGGGTAAGTTTGGTGAAATCCTGAATCCCGCGGCTAACCGTAGGCAATGCATCGATCTCTCTTGAGCTTACATTGGTGGATGTTCCCGATTTATCGGAGGTCAGGATGGGGTTGTCCATCCCGGCGGAGATCACTATGGCCTCAAGGGTTGTGGCCGATTCGGAGATCACAATGTCCTGTACGTAATTTTCGCTCAGACGCAGGGTGATGTTCCCGTAAACGGCATCAGCATAGCCCACATAAGAGACGGTGACCGTGTAAGGGCCGCCGATACGCATATTGTGGATACGGTAATTACCTGCATTGTCCGTAATTGAATAGTACTGCGTCCCGGAAGGGGTGTGTACCGCAATCACCGTGGCTGCAGGAACAATGGCCCCGTCTGCGTCCGTTACACGACCACTCATACTGGAGGTTGTGATCTGGGCATATGTCAGTGTCGCAACAAAAAAACTGATTGCCAGCAGGGCAAATTTTTTAACAGTTCGTTCCATACGTTTATTTAGTTTATAATCAGGTGCGCAAATATAGCAATAATCGGAAATCATCTTTTTTCATACAAAAAAAGCCGGCTAAAAAGATGTAGCCGGCTTCATTGATGATCAACGATCCAATACGCTATTGAGCATCCGCGCTCTGGTGCGAAACGTAGAATCCGCTGCCCACCTGAGGCGTTCCCTTGTAAGAAGTTCTCTTGCCCACAATGGTAATCAGGTCACCGGCCTT
>LFSY01000071.1 GCA_001512865.1 Rikenellaceae bacterium DTU002
GGGCTTAACTTCTGTGTTCGGGATGGATACAGGTGATCCCCTTCGCCATTGCCACCGGTAATTGCGCTTCCCGCGGAGAAACGTGAATGTCTGCCCGCGATCCGCTCTTTGGGAACAATCCTGTTCCCGGGTTTTTGCGCAGCGCATTTGCATGCCTGCGCCGGTGCGCCCTTATGGGCAGTATCTTTAGAATGATACTCCCTGCTTTTAAGCAGAGAGTATCATGGTGGAGAACCGGCAGCGACCTACTCTTCCGGGCAGTTACCCGCCAAGTACCATCGGCGCTGAAGGGCTTAACTTCTGTGTTCGGGATGGATACAGGTGATCCCCTTCGCCATTGCCACCGGTAATCGCGCTTCTCTCGGGGGCCGGGTGCCTCAGGTTGCCCTGCAGTCCCTAACCTTACGCTCGGGTTGTCTCTCCCTCGCCTTTTCCCTTGATCCGCTCTTCTTGAGAGCCTCCCGGCTCCCGGACCTACACTTGGCTTGCGCCTCGCGTCTATCCTCATGTGCCTTGCCGCGTGCTTTCCGGTTCCGCTTGCGTCAGCCTGCTTCAGGTTTCCCTTCGCGCTCACGCCTCCCCGGCTCCGCTTGCCGCACCCTGACAACCGCACAACTTCGACGAGTACATCTTCTTTGGTGTTCTTGCCTCTGCGCTTCACTTCAGTTCCACAGCTTCGTTTCCTCCGCTGCTTCTCCTCTGTTTGCGCTTCAATTGGTCTCTCTTAAATCAAGCCCTCGGCCTATTAGTACCGCCAAGCTGCACGCATTGCTGCGCTTCCACCGGCGGCCTATCAACCCGGTAGTCTACCGGGGGCCTTACCTATTTCTAGTGGGAACCTTATTCTTGAGGGGGGCTTCACGCTTAGATGCCTTCAGCGTTTATCCCTTCCGCACTTCGCTTCCCTGCTA
>LFSY01000146.1 GCA_001512865.1 Rikenellaceae bacterium DTU002
AACGATACGTTCGCGACCGTTTCAACAGCATCAACGCGCAGCACCGGGAGGCCACCAAAAAACTGTACAACCGCCAGGAACTGGCTTCACCGCTGAGTGAATTTCTGGGCATAACCATTGCTGCCGTCATTCTTTTTTACGGGGGATGGTTACAGGTCCGGGGAGAATTGGATATGTCATGGCCTGCATTCGTGGTGTATATCGGTTTTTACTGGCGGGTGCTGGAACCTGCCAAGTCCATCACCAGGGCATATGCCATGATCCGCAGGGGGATGGTCTCGGCAAACCGTATCTTCGACATAATGGATGTGCCGTCAGAGATCCGGAAAGACCCTGATGCCCTGCCTGTGGAGTCATTCCGGGAGGGGCTGGAATACAGGCATGTCAGTTACCGTTATAAAGAAACGGATCCTTATGTACTGCAGGATATCTGCCTGACGATCCCAAAAGGAAAGGTCATTGCCCTGGTGGGACCATCCGGAGCCGGCAAAACAACTCTGGCGGATTTGTTGCCGCGTTTTTACGATGTGAAAGAAGGGGAGATCCTGCTTGACGGGATCAATATTAAAAGATACCGGCTCAAAGACCTGATAGGGCTTATGGGCATTGTGACACAGGAAGCCATCCTGTTCAACGATACTGTGGCAAATAATATTACCTTTGGCCTTGAAAATGTTCCCAGACACGAAGTGGAACGGGCAGCAGGGATCGCCAATGCCCATGGTTTTATTATGGAAATGGAACACGGATATGATACAAATATCGGTGATCGTGGCGGGAACCTTTCGGGAGGGCAGAGACAACGTCTGGCTATTGCCAGGGCGGTGCTGAAGAATCCTCCCATACTGATCCTGGACGAGGCGACCTCGGCACTGGATACTGAAAGCGAGAAAATGGTACAGGAAGCCCTGACAAAATTAATGAGAAACCGTACCTCGGTGATCATCGCCCACCGGCTTTCCACCATCCGCGATGCCGATGAGATAGTGGTTATGAACAAGGGCCGGATCGTGGAGCGCGGGACACACGATCAGTTGCTGGCAGGCGGAGGAATGTACAGACACCTCTGCGACCTCCAGGTTTTTGGGTGACTTTTTTACTAAACTGTATACTTTATGAGTCAAGACATTTTGAAATCAAAATCCCTGAATGAACTTTTTGAGAAAAATTTCAGAAAGTATTGGGAATTCAAAGCCCTGACCGATTTTCACGGGGAAACCCTCTATTACCGTGATCTGGTTCGCCGTATAAGAATAATCCACATAGGTTTTGAAAAATGCGGGTTGAAAAAGGGAGACAAAGTCGCACTGTGCGGCAGAAACCAGGCCAACTGGGCTGTGTCCTTTATGGCCACGATCACCTACGGGGCAGTTGTGGTCCCCATATTACACGAATTCAAGCCGGGTAACATCCAACACCTGGTCAATCATTCCGACGCACGTATCTTTTTTGTGGGAGAACAGGTCTGGGAAGGCCTTAGTGAGGCTGAAATGCCGAATCTGGAGGCCATTGTGGGATTGAATGATTTTGACATACTTTACACTCCCGACCGGGAGATTGTCAACATCCGCATGAACCTGGAGAACGATTTCAAGGAGATATATCCCAACGGGATGAAGCCTGAAGATGTCCGTTTTCACAAGGATGAACCGGAAGAACTGGCCCTGATCAACTATACCAGCGGAACTACCGGATTTTCAAAAGGTGTCATGCTGCCCTATCGTTCCTTATTGTCCAATGTGCTTTTTGGCTGGCACGTACTGCCCCAGGTAAGCAACGGGGCCAAAGTGGTGTCTATGCTGCCTTCGGCACACATGTACGGGCTGATGTTCGAACTGCTGTTCGAACTGAGCAGCGGGTCTCACGTTCATTTCCTGACCAGGACCCCTTCACCCAAAGTGATCGCGGAAGCTTTCCAGAACGTGAAACCCAAGGTGATCATTGCCGTACCCATGATCATCGAAAAAATTTACAAGCAGAAACTCCTGCCTTTGCTCAAGCGGCCCTCCATCAAGGTCATGTTGCGGATGCCGTTTATTGACCAAAAGATCAAACGCCGTATTCACGACGAGCTGGCCAAAGCTTTCGGGGGAGAATTTGTAGAGATCATTGTGGGGGGGGCTCCTCTGAACCACGAGGTGGAACCTTTTCTCAAAAGTATTAACCTGGCCTTTACAGTAGGATACGGACTGACCGAGTGCGGACCAATTGTTTCCTATGCCGCATGGAATGAAAGACCGCTTTTTTCCTGTGGCAAGGCGGCTCCCAGGATGACAATCCGTATTGATTCACCCGATCCCGCAGGGGTTCCGGGAGAAATTCAATTGAAGGGAGACAACGTAATGCTGGGATATTATAAAAATCCCGAGGCCACAGAGCAGATTTTCACCGAAGACGGATGGCTTAAGACCGGTGACATGGGAACCATGGACCAGGACGGTTTTCTTTTCATCAAAGGCCGTTCCAAGACCATGATCCTGGGACCGAACGGGCAAAACATATATCCCGAAGAAATTGAAAGTTCCATCAACAACATGTCTTATGTGAGCGAGAGCCTGGTGATCATGGAAGAAGGCAAACTGATCGCCCTGGTATATCCCGATTTTGAGAAAGCCGCAGCAGACGGACTTCCCGACAATGCCATGGATACCACCATGGAAGCCATGCGGGCGCAGATCAATCTGGAATTGCCAAAATACTGCCAGATAGCCAGGGTAAGGATCGTTCCCGAAGAATTTGAAAAAACACCTAAAAGAAGTATCAAACGGTTCCTTTACAATGGATAAACAGACTCAATTCGATCTCAATTACCTGGAAATGGCCCGGATCTGGGCGCAGAATTCTTATTGTGAAAGGAGGAAGGTAGGGGCCCTGATGGTCAAAGACAGGATGATCATCTCTGACGGTTACAACGGAACTCCCCGGGGTTTTGAAAACGTATGCGAAGATCCTGACGGCCACACCAAATCCTACGTCCTTCATGCCGAGGCGAATGCCATAACCAAGGTGGCAAGAAGCAACAACAGCAGTGAAGGCGCCACCATATACATTACTGCGTCTCCCTGTATTGAATGCGCCAAGCTGATCATACAGTCAGGTATCGTGCGGGTGGTGTATCACGATGACTACAGGTCCGAAGAGGGTATTGAGCTTCTGAAAAGAGCAGGAATACAGGTAGATAAAATGTAACCCGGTATGGAAGAATATCAAAAGACAAGAAGAACCGGAGCCATAGTGCTCATCGTTCTCATAGCACTGGCCATAGCCGGGATTCTCAGGTGGACCGTTTTCAGGGAGCAAAACAGGACCGGAAAGAACTCTCTGGGAAGGGAATGGTCAAAACTGGAACTTATTTTGAGCCAGATTCAGAATAATTACGTGGATTCGGTGGACGTTGATTCATTCATTGAAAAAACACTTCCCTACATTATGGAAGAACTGGATCCCCATTCCATTTACTTGTCACCGGACGAATTGCGTTCCGCCGATGAGGAATTGCGGGGCAATATCGAAGGTATCGGCATTGTTTTCAATGTTCCCAGCGATACGGCCACGGTGATCAATGTAGTGGTAGGGGGACCGTCAGAAAAAATGGGCCTGCAGCCCGGAGACAAAATCATTAAAGTGGATACCCAAACCGTTGCAGGTGTCCAAATACCCCAGGATTCCATAGTACGCCTGCTCAAGGGACCCAAAGGCACACAGGTGGACGTATGGGTCCGCCGTTACGGAGAACCGGATCTTATCGGTTTTTCGATAGTACGTGACAAGATCCCCGTAAACAGCGTCGATGTGGCCTATATGGCAGATTCCGTTACCGGATATATTAAATTGTCGAAATTTGCCATGACCAGTTATCCCGAAGTCCTTGGAGCCATATCCGAGCTGATGAAGCAAGGTATGAAACAGGTGATCTTTGACCTGCGGGACAATACAGGCGGGTACCTTGACCAGGCGCTCAAGATCACGGGAGAATTTCTGGATGCCAACAGTTTGATCGTATATACCGAAGGACTGCACAGGGAAAGGCAGGATTTTTATACCAAAAAGAGAGGTTTTTGTTACAACATGCCCCTGGCCGTACTCATCAACGAAGCTTCGGCTTCCTCTTCCGAGATCATGGCGGGAGCCTTACAGGACAACGACAGGGGAACCATCGTAGGGCGCCGTTCCTATGGAAAGGGACTGGTCCAGGAACCCGTTTATTTTTCAGACAATTCAGGATTACGCCTTACAGTCGCTCGTTTCTACACACCGCTGGGTCGGTCCATCCAAAAACCATACGGCAACAATTCCCGTGAGTATGCCTTCGATCTTATGGAGAGGTACCGGCACGGGGAACTGATGCAGGAAGATTCCATCCCTAAAAATGATTCTTTACGCTATGTAACTCCTTCAGGCAAAGTGCTTTACGGTGGCGGGGGCATCATTCCCGATGTGTTCGTTCCCCTGGACACCGCGGGAGTCAACGATCTGTACCTGAGGATATCCAGGCAGAACCTTCCCATTCGTTTCAGCATGAATTATGCAGACCGTAACAGAAAGGCTTTGTCTGCCATCGGAAGTATTGAGGAAATGCAGGTCTATTTTGACCAAAGTGCACTGGAACAGGAATTTCTTGCTTTCATACGCAGACAGGGAATACAGCCTGTCCCGGCTCATTGGGAAGAATGCGGCTCCATTCTCATGACACAGATAAAAGCTTACATAGCAAGGAATACACGTCTTGAAGACAAAGGGTTTTACCCGTATCTGGGGAAGATAGACAACGTGTTGCAGAAAGCACTTGAAGTACTCCGGGCCCCGTCAGTAACCGAACTGGCGGAGCCTGGCCTTGTTTTCCCTCCAGCCGGGCAGGACTTTGACGAATAATTCCAGGTACACTTTTTTCTGGAAAAAATCTTCCATGTCCAGTCTTGCCTGGGTGCCCACTTTTTTGAGCGCACTTCCTTTGTTGCCAATGAGGATCCCCTTCTGGGAATCACGCAAGACATGTACAATCGCCCGGATATTATACCGCTCTTCACTTTCCAGGAATTCCTCAACCACGACTTCAACGGAATAGGGAATCTCCTTGGAGTAATTCAAAAAGATCTTTTCACGGATGATCTCGGAAGCAAAAAACCGGAGGCTTTTGTCTGTCAGCTGTTCCTTGTCGAACCATGGAGGAGATTCAGGCAGCAGTTCTGTGATACGGTCTGAGAGAGACTCCAGGTTGAAGCGCTCCAGAGCACTGACCGGAAACACCTCGGCTTTCGGGACCAGGTGTTTCCATTGATCAATCAGTCTCATTACTTCTTCCTGAGAACTTTTGTCAATTTTGTTGAGTACTATCAGTACGGGAACCTCAATATGGTTTATCTTTTCAATATAATCGGGGTTTTTCGTTGTTGTTTCCACAACGTCAGTCACATACAGAATGATATCGGCATCGCCAATGGCGGTGTCAACAAACTGCATCATATTTTCCTGCAACAGGTAGTTTGGTTTAAGAATGCCCGGAGTATCGGAAAAGATTATCTGAAAATCCTTGTCATTAACAATACCCAGGATGCGGTGACGGGTGGTTTGTGCTTTGGATGTAATGATAGACAATCTTTCCCCTACCAGGGCATTCATCAGCGTGGATTTGCCAACGTTGGGATTTCCAATAATGTTTACATAACCCGCTTTGTGAGGACCTTTCATTTCTTATTCGTAGAATCCTGTTTTAAGCATGTTGACTTCCTCTTCAGAGAGAAATCTCCACTGCCCCCGTTTCAGGTTCTTTTTTGTCAGACCGGCAAAGTAAACCCGGTCCAGTTTTTTGACCTTATATCCCAGGGCTTCAAAAAGCCTGCGAACAACACGGTTCTTTCCGGAATGAATTTCCAGGCCGATTTCTTTCTCGTCGTTGTCTACATAGGCTATCATATCGACATGCATGGGTCCGTCTTCAAGCTCAACGCCCTCGACCAGCCGTTCCATGTCGGGTTTTTTCAGATTTTTGTCCAGCCGTGCCTGATAGATCTTTTTCCGGTTGTAGGAAGGATGTGTGAGTTTTTCTGTAAGTTCACCGTCATTGGTGAACAACAGAACCCCCATGCTCATCTTGTCAAGTCTGCCTACCGGAAAAACCCTTTGCTCACATTGTCCGGCAATGAGATCCATAACGGATTTTTCGGCATGATCATCACTCATGGTTGTCACATAACCGCGAGGTTTGTTCATGACTATGTATGTTTTTGGTTCTCCCTTAATTCGTTGTCCGTTAACCCGTACATCATCGGCAGGGGTGACTTTTACTCCCAGCTGGTCTGCTACTTTGCCGTTAACCGTAACCAGTCCCGTCGAGATGTATGTGTCTGCTTCTCTTCTGGAACATAGCCCTGAATTGGCTATGTATTTATTAAGCCTTATTTCTCCTGGAACTTTGGGTTGCTTGGGTTCGGGAGCGGAAGTCTTTTCCTGTGAAGCTTTACGTACGCCCGGCTTGTAAGGGCGGTCTGCCTTGTAGCCGCCTTCGCGCCTGGGCCTGTCCGCATTGTAGCCGCCTTCGCGCCGGGGCCTGTCCGAATTATAACCGCCTTCGCGCCGGGGCCTGTCCGAATT
>LFSY01000068.1:0-9571 GCA_001512865.1 Rikenellaceae bacterium DTU002
CGTATGACCACCATGGGGAAAGGAATTCACGAACCTGTTGCCGATAATAATACAATAGAAGGCAGGTTGCAAAACCGCCGTGTGGAGATTTTTATCCTGCCTAATGAAAAGATGATTGAAGAAGCGCAACGTGAGGCTGAAACCTCAAAATAAGCAATTATTTCTTTTTCAGCTTTGACCAGACTTTTTCCTCGGGAAGCGGTTTGGTACAGAAGAACCAGTCGTAGCACTTCATATCTTCCTTGCTTTCCATTCTTTCTTTTGCGACACCGCATGATCCGGCTGTCGGTACGATCACGTCGTCTCCGGGACGCCAGTCTGCGGGCATGGCAACACCAAATGCGTCAGCAGCCTGGAGGGCTACAACAACGCGGTACAACTCGTCAAAGTTACGGCCCAGGCTTAGCGGATAATAAATAATGGTCCTAATAACACCCTTGGGATCAATGAAGAATACGGCCCTGACCGCTTTTGTCTCGCTTTCTCCCGGCTGCACCATTCCGTACTTGTTGGCCACTTCCATGGTGATGTCTTCGATCAGGGGGAATTTGACCTCTACATCTTTCATGCCCCTGTACTCAATCTTTTCCTTAATCGTGCGAAGCCAGGCAATGTGGCTGTAGATCCCGTCTATTGAAAGACCCACCAGTTTGCAATTCACGGCTGCAAACTTTTCCTCCATTACCGCAAAAGTCATAAATTCCGAAGTACAAACCGGCGTAAAATCTGCCGGGTGACTGAACAGAATGACCCAGTCGCCTTTAAAATCTCCCGGGAAATTGATGGGTCCCTGCGTTGTTACAGCTTTGAATTCGGGTGCCGGATCGCCTATCCGGGGCATTGCATGCATCGTTTCTTTTTGATTTGTTTCCATAAAATAAAGTGTTGATTTTCGTAAATATATGAATAAATTTGTAAATTAACAATAGTTCATTACTTTTGTATTGAACAAATGCTCATAATATGGCCAGGCCAAAAAAATTGAGGAAAATAACCAATCCTCCTAAAATCAAGGGGTTCAGCCCCATCCGACCATTCCAGGGAAACGGATCTTCCCCTGTCCTTTTGGATTACGACGAATTCGAAGCCTTGCGCCTGAGCGACTATGAATTGAAAAGTCAATCGGAAGCCGCGGTGGAAATGGGAATATCCAGACCAACTTTTGCCCGTATTTATGAAAGTGCCCGCCGTAAAGTAGGCAAGTCGTTTGTCGAGGGGTCCCCTATCCTGTTCCAGGGCGGACCTGTCTATTTTACCAGCGAGTGGTACTCTTGCAAAGACTGCGGCTGCTGGTTCAATCATCTGAACAAGGAAGATCCTGTAATCGTTTGTCCCCTGTGCCGGTCTGCTAACACCGGGCAATCAGAGGCTATTGAGGAAACAAACAAATAAAAGTTACTTATTAAAATTATGAAAATTGCAATCACTTCTACCGGGAACAGTCCGGACGCAACTTTGGACAGCCGTTTTGGACGTTGTTCTTATTTTGTTATTTACGATACGGAATCGGGGTCCACGGAATTTATTCCCAATCCGAACAAACAAGCCATGGAAGGAGCCGGCCCTGCATCCATACAGCTGGTAGCCTCCAAAGGTGTGGAAAAAGTGGTTTCCGGTGAATTCGGAGCCAAAGTCAAGGCAATATTTGACAGTCTGAAGATCCAGCTGATAATTGTCAATGATGGGACCATGACAATAAACAAAATAATAGAAATGATTTCTAAAAAATAATTTTTAAAAGTATGAAAAAAATCGCTATTCCCTTGGAAAACGGTCGTTTGTGCGCCCATTTCGGGCATTGCCAGCAATTTTCAATTGTTGACGTGGACAACAATGCCATTGTATCGGAAACACGGGTCACTCCTCCGCCTCATGAGCCGGGATTATTACCGGCATGGCTGGCCGAAAAAGGTGTCAGCCACATCATTGCAGGCGGAATGGGTCAAAGAGCGCTCGCATTGTTTAAAAATCAGAACATACAAGTTTACGTTGGCGCAGGGTCTGAAGATCCTGTGGAACTTGTCAACGACTGGATAAAAGGAACTTTGTCCACCGGTTCGAATGCGTGCGACCATTAACCCCCTGAAACAATGAAAATTGCCATTGCCAGTGGGAAAGGCGGTACGGGGAAGACCTTTGTTTCAACCAATCTCTTTGCTGTGGCTGAGAAAGAGGCCCTGAATGTAACGCTGGTTGACTGCGATGCCGAAGAGCCGAATGTCAATGAATTCCTTGACGGTAAAACCACCAGTACGGAGATTATCAATCAACACCTTCCTGTTATTGATAAGGAAGCTTGTGTCTATTGCGGCAAATGCCGTGATTGGTGCAACTATAACGCTATCATCTGTCTATCGGAAAACAAACAGATCTATCTGATTGAAGATCTGTGTCACGATTGCGGGGCATGCCTGGCAGCCTGTCAGTACCATGCGATCACTGAAATTGAAAAGAGACTGGGGACAGTTACCATAAAAGCGTATTCAAATCAGGCACGAATCGTAGAAGCACGTTCGGATATCGGAGTTTATTCACCGGTTTCCGTGATTAAAGCCGCTCTGGACAAAGTTCAGGATACGGACTTGATATTGATGGATTCACCTCCCGGTATTTCCTGTCCTTTTATTGCCACCGTTGTCCCGGCAGATTTTATTGTTTTGGTTACCGAACCCACGCCTTTCGGGTTGAATGACCTGAAACTTTCCGTGGAAACACTTGAACAGCTGGAAAAACCTTTCGGGGTTGTGGTTAACCGTACCGGACTGGGTGATGAGCGGGTCTACGATTGGCTGGAAGAAAAACAGATACCGCTTTTGATGAAAATTCCCTTCGACAAAAATATTGCACGGATCTATTCACAAAGCCGTTTGCTGGTCCGTGAAGATCCTTCTTATGCGACCCGTTTTCTTGATTTACTCAAAACAATTGAAGGATTATGCAAAAAATAAATGAAATATCCATTTTGAGCGGGAAGGGAGGAACCGGTAAAACTTCTTTGGCTGCCGCTCTGGCTACGCTCCGAAAGAACACGGTAGTGGCAGATTGTGACGTTGATGCAGCCAATCTTTATTTGATCCTTGAACCTGAAGATTACAGAACCGAAAAATACATTTCCGGTCACAAAGCGGTTATACATTACGACATCTGCACGCAATGCGGTTTGTGCAAGGATTATTGCCGTTTTCAAGCCATAGAACGTCTGCCGGATCCGGATTCCCCGGAAGGAAAGATAACCATAGTGGAAACATCCTGTGACGGATGCTGGTTGTGTTCCCGGATTTGTCCCGTAAAAGCGATCGACATGGTTCCCAGCGACAAGAGCTACTGGTATACAGGAAACTACAGATACGGGAAAATGGTCCGTGCACGTCTTGCCCCCGGAGAAGAAAATTCGGGCAAATTAGTCAGTGTGGTGAGGGAACAAGCCCGTCAGACAGCAGAAGCGTGTGGAGCAAAAAACATAATTATTGACGGACCTCCGGGTACAGGATGCGCTGCCATTGCCTCCCTGACAGGTGCAGATAAAGTGGTTGTGGTCACGGAACCGACCGGTACCGGGCTTCATGATATGAAACGGATCCTGGACCTGGCCGGACGATTCAGGATAAAAAGGTATGTCGTCGTAAACAAATCAGATCTGAATGCAGAGATGACGGACCGTATCAGCCAATGGTGTGAACAGGAAGGTATCCCCGTAATCGGATATTTGCCTTTTGATCCGGAAATGGTTCATGCAATGGTCGCCTGCAAAAGCATCACCGAATGGACTCCGGAGTCGGAGATATCAACGGCCACTAAACGTATATTTTCCCTGTTGACACAGGAATAAAAACAGTTACCTGCCCATTGCGTTTTCAAGTACTTTTCGGGCTTCCCTGTCTGGATCGTTCATTGCTTTGGAATGTACATTCAGCACCATAGTTTCCCCGTTTTCCCGGGTGTATTCGGGCCATTTGGGTAAAGATCCGCCGTTGGGATTCCCTGTCTTCATAAACTGCAACAAGGCATCTGCCATTTTCCCGGACAGTGTTCTTGGAACTTTGCCTCCCCCGGTGTGCGTTACCATAAGATCCGTATTGCAAAACCAGAAACAGATGTCAATACAATGGAATGCACGCTGTCTTCCGTCGAACAAAGGCGGTTCCCAACCGAACCAGGCCATATAGACGGGAGACTGCTGCTGCAATTTTGTATTGGCCGCATGGACCACATTTACCCTGTTGGAATTGATCAGTGCCAATATTTCAATAGGTTTTTTGTCGGGAAACTGCCCGGCATAGGCTGCCACGATTTCATGAGCATCTTCCCCGTAATTGTCCTGAAGCTGCTTCACCACGTCATCCAGCGAAATTCCCTCCATTTGGGGAAGGTCCCGGTTGGGATTCCATTCATGGAAGGTAGTGCAATACAACATGGGGATGTCCGGAATGGACGGATCATCTGCCGAAAAATAAGTATCGGCAGGTAACACGATCCCGTCAGCTACCGGACCGAATCCTCCGCGAATCCCTTGTCCTTCCATTTGACTATTGAACTTGGTGGCAGCCCTGTTAGCCAGTGAAAGATACTCTTCCCAGGGCATTTCCTGTAACTGGCTGATTTGTGACGGTTGCAAACCGGCTTCCTTCAGTATGTTTTCGCCCAATGCAGCTGAATAATCGGGATTCCCCGCTTTAATGGAATTGCCGCTCAGTGCCACCGCTTTATGTACGAGCCCTTTAGCAGCAGGCATGGTAGCTACGGCACTCACTTTTGAACCGCCACCGGATTGTCCGATGATGGTTACATTCCCGGGATCGCCTCCAAAATTGGAAATATTGTCCCTTATCCACTCCAACGCTGCAATGATATCAAGCAATCCAACATTTCCGGAGTTCTTGAATGCCTCCCCTCCGACACCGGAAAAATCTGAAAAACCGAAGGCATTCAGGCGGTGATTGACCGAACAGAATACCACATCTCCGTAGCGGGACAGGTTTTCACCGCCGTACCCGTTTTGTTCAATGGAATTTCCGCTGGAAAAGCCGCCGCCGTGCAACCATACAATAACCGGCCTTTTTCGGGCATCCGGGGCGGGTGTCCATACATTCAGCCGTAAGCAGTCTTCCCCTATTTCATCGTAATTCCACCTGTCCACAAATGCCGGGTAGGATTCAGAACTGCGCGGATACCGGATGATCTGGGGAGCCGAGGTGGGAAAATAGACGCAGGGAAGCACGCCTTCCCAGGGTTCGGGGGGACAGGGAGGCATGAACCGGTTTTTTCCCGAGGTGTTCGCCCCGTAAGGAATGCCCATAAAATGATAAATGTCCCGGAGTACATATCCTTTGACTTTGCCATAAGCGGTCGGGGCCACGGCAATGTTTTCACCAATAAAAAGTTGCTGGGCATCGGGGTCGGTAACGCCCGGGCTGCTTGCACAGGATGACCCTAGTGTAAAGAGGACCAGCAGCAATAATCCGGAAATAATAAATCTCATAGTATTTTAGTATTTGATATTTTTAACTTTTTCCCATTCAATCTTGTCTGTACTTTGTGCGACAGGGGCTTGCGGGATAATGGCTCCTTTCCTCACCAGTATCACGGCAGGGATCTCTCCTGCCGCTATCCGGTGCCAGCCGGCATCATAGCTTTTTCCCGTCTGATAATCCACCCAGCGATCTGCGGGAAGATATACAAAACGGTCCTGTACGCTTTCAAACAACGGGGCGACCATCATATCGCTCCCAAAGAGATACTGATCGTCGATCTGCCATACTGCCGGATCTTCCGGATATTCAATGAGCAGGGCCCGCAACATGGGCAAACCGGTTTGCGTACATTTTTCCGCCTGATCCAGGATATAAGGCATCAGGGTATATTTCAACTCGGCAGACTGGCGAAAAGCATCGGTGAAATCCTCACCGTAATACCACGGTTCGGTGGGAGGAGCTCCGTGCACACGGGTGTGTGATGTCAGAAATCCGAAAGGCAGCCAGCGACGGTACAGTTCTTCCGGACAACTCTGCACAAATCCGCCAATATCGTGACTCCAGAACGAAAAGCCGCTAAGCCCCAAAGACAATCCGCTTCTGAGGGTCGTCAACATCCCGATATCGGTATTGGACGCATCTCCTCCCCAGTGCAGGGGGTACCGCTGGGACCCGGCCCAGGCGCTTCTGGCCCACATGATGGTCTCATTCCTGGTCTTTTGCGTGATATCGGCAACTGTTTTATTGTATCGTAGAGGATACAGGTTGTGTTCGTACAAACCTCCTTTTCCGCTGGCATAATAACCGTTTAGCGGAGCTCCTTCTCCAAAGTCCACTTTGATCGCACCCACCCCCATTTTCAGCAAAGCTTCCAGTTTTTCCTGGTACCAGACGACCGTTTCAGGATTGGAAAAGTCAAGTATTACATCTTCGTACGGAAGTCCTCCTTTCTCGTTTTTCACGTACAGGCCCTTTTCTATCAATTCCGGAAAATACTTGTTTTTGGGAGTGAAATACGGCAACTGCCATAAAGATATGTGGAATCCGTCTGCCAGAAGGTCATTGATCATCTTCTGAGCATCCGGAAAACGGTCCGGAGCAAATACGTAATCACACTGCCAGTCTGTCTGGAACCATCCCGTGTCAAAATGGATCACATCGGAAGGGATCCTGTTCTGTCTTAGCTGACGGGCGATCTCATACCCTTCTTCCTGTGAAAAATAAGTGATACGACTCATCCATGTGCCAAAGGACCATACCGGGGGCATGGTGGCTTTGCCGGTAAGGCTGGTGTACTCATCTAGGATCCGTGCCGGTTTCCCCCAGAACAGGAAAAGATCCAGCGTTTCATCGGCCATGAACAATTTGGCAGAGCCGGCATGTGTTGCCCCGAAATCACACGTTACCGGGGCCGAGGTATGCATGAACATCCCATACCCTTTGCTGCTTATAAAGAAGGGGATGGGTTTGTACATCTGATCGCCTTCGGGACTTTGCGGATCGGTCACGAACAAATGTACTTTTTGCCCCACCTTGTTAAGGGCCGTAGGAGATTCTCCGCATCCCACTATCTTTTCATTCGGTCTCAGTGAAAAAACGGGATTGATGCTCCGGATGTTGTCGCTGGCCCTTTTGATAAACTGGAAGGGCAGCACCTTGATCTGGGTGGAATCGTTATCGGCCCAGTGCCTGGTGCGTGTCATCTCTTTGCCGTGCTCATCGCAAAGCATTATGGTGAAAGGATATTCCCTGATGACCAGACTGCCCGCCCTGCCGGTATAGGTATGTGTCCCATCTCCTTTTTTATAGGTCCAGGACCTGTCCGTCGGAGGTGTGCCGGCAAGCATAAGGGATTCTTCTTCGGGAAGAATGACCGGCGAGGTGTACACTTTCAAACGAACAGTCACGGGGGAAACAAAATCAATGGAAAAACGCAGTTGCGGATCGTTATCGTATTGTGTCTCGGGAAAGTCCAGCATCTGTAAGGCCTGCGGGAGAACAGTAGTCGTATTAAAGGCCTGTCTGGCAAAAAGACTGTGACGTTTCCAGCTGATCGTCCCTTCAGCTTTGGCCGGATCGAACGAGGCCAGGGAATCGGCAAAGAAATACGTGTGGCTGAAATCAGCAAAATCCTGACTTACGTCTATTGCCCGGCTTTGCAGGTAAGGTTGGGCGTTCCCGTGCAGGAAAAGGAAAAGCACCCCGGTCAGTATCAGTAATCTTTTCATATGGAGACTTGTGATTTATTTGTTAATAATATGTTTTCTTTTTCGTCCGTAATCGTTGGCAGCCTTAAGGGCTATCAGGACTTGCTCGGGAGTGACCGTTTTTGGTTCGTGGTGAATGGCTTCTGCCGGATGGCATGTTTTAACGGCTGCCATCATAAGCCGTTCCCTGCTCACTCCCGCCAGATTCAGGTCTTCAAATGTTGTGGGGAGTCCCACCGATTCACAAAAACCGTACACCCGATCCTTTTCCTTTACGGGCATCCCTGTAAGATGAAGACCAGCCAGCACTCCGAAAGCGACCTTCTCTCCGTGATAGAAGGCATGTGTCTCTTCCAGGACTGTCAATCCGTTATGTATGGAATGTGCCGAGGCCAGGCCGCAGCTTTCAAAGCCCAGTCCGCTCATCAGGATGTTGGCCTCAATGATATGAGACAGGGACGGAGAAGTTAGATACAGGTCGCAATCTTTTTTTGCCTGCAATCCGTGGCGGAGCAGTATCTGATAACAAAGACGTGCAATTTCCATGGCCGTCAATGTGGCATAACCTCCACATTCGTTCGAAGACCCGGAACGTTTGCAAGATCGTGCCTCAAACCACGTGGCCAAAGCATCGCCCATACCTGCTACAAGAAACCGGGTAGGAGCTTCCGCGATGATATTCTCATCTACCAGCACGGCCTGGGGATTCATTCTCAGGTAATACACCGAGTCAAAAATCCCTTCCGGAGAATACAGCACTGCACAACCGCTGGTAGGAGCATCGGTAGATGCGATGGTAGGCACCACTATGACTGGAATCTGTGCTTTGTCTGCGACAATTTTGGCCGTATCTATGACTTTTCCCCCACCCATTCCTACAAGAACGTCTGCTTTCTTTTGATGCACGGTCTTGACCAACCTGTCTACTTCATCTGCACAGCATTCGCCCCCAAATAATTCCCTGTGAATATGTTTCCATTTTTCCTTGAAAGTATATTTTGGCAATACGTTGCTCATGACCGTTGGTGAAGCCAGCAACAGCCCGTTTTTACCCATCTGTCCCAATACGAAAGGCAAATCCGACAAGGCGTTCTTGCCCTGTATGTACTTACCTGGAAAAACAGCTTTTAAAGGCTCTTTCTCCTTTTCCTGAATCAGTATCATATGTTTGTTATTTAGGCAAAAGCAAATATATAGATTATTAACAAATAAAGTAATTTGGGTAACTTCGCATATCTTGTTACAATGTCAGGAATTATGGACGCGTCAGTCATAATTATGGACTTTACAAAGGTTTACAGAAACCAGTCTTTTTATCTTGATTACGATCACGTTTTAATAGACTGTACCGATATAACGGGATCGGACTGTTATTGTGACGGGGATGCAGCCGGGGCAATTCGGGACAGGATCGCAGGGCATCCTGTCAGGGCTGTACATTTTCTGGATTCGGGGAACCACCATTATGTCACAAAATTCTGGACAGACAGGATCCGGCAAGATTTCCTGCTGGTAGTGGCTGATCATCATCATGATATGCAACCGCCTCTTTTTCAGGACATCCTTTCTTGTGGTGGGTGGGTTAGAACGGTACTTGAGACAAACCCCTACCTGAAACAGGTGTTGTTCATTGGTGTGTCAAAACAATATGCCCTGATTCATGATGACGGCAGGATTCTCTGCTATCCGGCCAGGCCCATCCCTTCCCTGCCTGCTTATTTTTCTATAGACAAAGACGTTCTCCACCCCCGTATCGTGACCACCAACTGGGACCAGGGGTCAATGTCTTTCAGAAAATTACACGGTATACTCACAGAGCTGCTTTCGCATCACAAGGTCCTTGGTGTGGATATCTGCGGAGAGTGCACCACTTGCTACGACAACCGGAGTGAC
>LFSY01000068.1:9808-10048 GCA_001512865.1 Rikenellaceae bacterium DTU002
CTGTCACTCAGCTGATAGACCGTATCTTCTTTCATCTGTACCAGCTTCATTTGAAAATTCATCATACTGTCTGCCATGACCAGGGCTAATGCACGGTATTGGTCAATACGTCGTTTCTCCGAATCACGGAGCATTCTATCCAACCGTACACGTTGCAGCTTCAGTTCAGGTTCAATGATACGCGTACTGTAATCCAATACTTCGGCCACGATACGATCCACTTCCTTCTGCATGGTCTTG
>LFSY01000077.1:0-4812 GCA_001512865.1 Rikenellaceae bacterium DTU002
GACCCCGGTGAGCATGCTGTTCAGGTCTTCCCCCTCTTCTTTTGTGTAGGGCAGTCCGTCCAGACCCGCAAGCAGTTCCCCGGCCTTAAGAAAGTCACAAGGTTCGTATTCGTAGGAAATAGATACAGGAACAATATGCAGTGAAGCATAATTTTCAACGGGATCCTTTCGTGATCCGCTCATGGCCATCATCTTGACCAATGCCTGGGATGTTTTGTCCAGTCCGTCTTTTGTTCGTCCGTTACGTTGGGCGATCCAGCAGGAATCACCCTCCCTGACACAGGTCCGTATAAATTCACTTAATATATGGGAATTTTTGAAAAGTTCCCTTTTGTTGCCCCGGCGTACCACTTTGAACATTTTGTTGGATCGTGCGATGTCCTCTGCCAGCCGGTTGACGAGCAGGTTGTCTCCGTATGTGATCATACTGGTAGGCATATGATTGAAAACCAGCACCATCTGCAAGAGAGACGAATCCAGGATGATGTCCCGGTGATTGGATACAAAGGTATAACCGGTTCCCTTCTTAATCCGGGGGCTGAAATGGTACGTAAACTTTTCCATGGTATTCTGAATGACCTGCTGGTTGAAAGCGTACATCCATTCCATCTGAAACTGGATTACAGTCTTGACTGTCAAAATTTTCCTTACCGCTTCTTCCGGAGAGATCCCCGGGAATATGACTGAAGCGACCTGGGGAAAGTACTTGTGCGCAGCAATTCGCTGCATGGCCCCGGGTATCTCGCGGTCCGTATAAGGTCTTAAATCTTCAGGGAAATCTTCTATCACGACAAATCAGTATATACGTAACATTTCAATACAGAAACGTTCCTCTCTCAGGTCGTAATCCATCGGTGGTTTCTGCGGAGAACGAGTAAGCAGGCACATCAGAGAGGAAACATAGCCACCGTAACACTCCACATACCCGGCAAGCAATGTGTTCAGTCCGGGATCCGTAAGAAAAGTACCGTAACATGTCCTGAAAAACTGTTCGTAAATGAACCCGTCGGAAAGGAAAATGCCTGACTCCCCTCCAATCTTGTGACGGCATACAATGGTACTGCAGATGGAGTTGGGGATCACCCGTTCATACGCCCTTTCATTTGAGGACAATCCTTCTATGACACGTACAAATTCGTAGTCAGCCCCCAGACATCCCGAGCGGGAATAGATGACAACTCCCATGTCGTGTTTTTCGGTATCCGGATCGTAGCCGTTGGCCTCCATAAGCAATTCGGCTGTAATGAACCCCAGTTTACTGTAAGTGTCCAGGTTCTTGTAATTGTGATAGTCCACACCCATCTGTGCATACACATTGTTCAGGTCCCCGTCCACATCGTGCCCGTTCATGTGTTTTTCCATCGCCGGCATCCGTTCTCCGTCAACAATGACCGAATGGTTGGTTATCCTGCAATAAGATTTGATGAGCATGATCTACCTTTCTTTAGTATATAGCATAACACCGTTAACTCCTCCGAACCCCGTGGAAATAGCCAGAAAACTCTGTTTATGTGACGTGCTCACGGTTGTCTGTATACGTATACGGCCCTTTACCCCGTGATTGACATAGCCCAGGGTTGGCAGGATCTCTTCATTCACCAGAGACTGTGCAGACAAGATGCTGCTCAGCAGGCTCACCGAACCTGAACTGTGGCCGAAATTGCCTTCGAAACAATTCATGGGTACCCTTCTCAGGCCCGCTTTCTCGAGACCTATGGACACCATGTTGTCGTATGAATTCAATCCGACTCCAATTACATTGATAAAGGAGAGGTTCCTGACGATCTCCTCTTCCATGACCTTTTTAATTGCCCTGGACAATGCACCGGCCTGGGGATTGGGGCTTTTTGGAAAACACGGATCTGTCATCATGACTCCTTTCCTGAATTTGATCATCGGAGTGTGATGAAATAATTTTTTATCCTTCTGGAATCTGTCTTCACTGATAAATATTGCACAGGCAGCCGATTCTCCGGGATTGGTACCGTCTCCTTCAATGTCAAACGGCCTGACAAATTTTTTGGAGACCAGGCCCGCATCACGTAACAAAGATATCGTAAACATACTGAGCAACTCGACCCCTATGACAACCGCAAAATCGTACGGGCTGCCTTTGCAAAGAAGGCGGTCTGCCACGATCTGCGCCTGTACCCCGGAGAGCGAGGAATTCATCACCACGTATGGTTTCCCGGGCAATTTCAACTCGTCCATCATCCGTTGAGGCACGTGCCAGGGATACAGCCGGGGATTGGTGGTCTGGGCGGTCAGTTCGCGGAATGAATCCACGTCTCCCTTTGTTGTGCAAAAAATGAAGGCTACCCTTCTGCTGGTAAGGATCTCGTTACGGTAACCATCCGGGTATGTATTGGATATTGCCAATTCAAATACGGCCGACATGGCCTGACGGTATCGGGACATCATATGTGTCCTTGCCCCGCAATAGGGAGCAGCAAGTGTCTCCAGGTCCCGGGGACTGATCAGCCCCGCCATAATGGGCTCGGGCATGCCCCTGAACCCGGCCGGAAACTGTTGAATACCTGTATAACCTGACTTTACGGCCTGATAATTTACCTCTGTGGAGGCTCCCATGGGAGACAGGACAGCATCACCAATTTTATACATCATATAAATACAAAATTATGAAAATTTCCAGAATATGATAATTTTGTAGAAAATCACCGCTATGAAAGCCTCAGTCCTTTTCGGCATTCTTTGTGTCTGTGCCAGTTTATACACCGGTCCTGTCGCCGGAAAAGAGACAAGCCGAGGCAATGATCCGGGTGCCGGCCCGGAGCCGCAGCAGCGGAGCAGCCCGGAGCCGCAGCAGCGGAGCGGCCTGCAACGACGTACGGCCCGCAAGAAAGTGGGCCTGGTGCTGAGCGGCGGCGGCGCCAAAGGCGTCGCCCACATTGGCGTGCTGAAAGTGATGGAAGAAGCCGGCATTCCCATAGATTACATAGCCGGGACCAGCATGGGGGCGATCGTAGGCGGGATGTACGCCATTGGATACAGTCCCGCGGCCATGGACAGCATCATGCGCGCCCAGAACTGGATGGAATTGCTGAGCGACAAAATCACCCGCGACAAACTCTTTTTCACAGAAAAGGAAGTCTCGGACAAATCGCTGATAACCATACCTTATGACAAAGACCGTTTTTATATATCCACCGGATTCCTGAGTGGCGGTTCAGTCATGGACATGCTTTCAGAATACACCATAGGCTACCATAGCATGGAAACCTTCGACGACCTGCCCATTCCTTTTGCCTGCATAGCCTATGACCTGATCACCGGTGACGAGGTTGTCATGCGTGAAGGCAGCCTGCCGCTGGCCATCCGTGCAAGCATGTCCATTCCAGGAGCTTTTACTACAGTGGAAAGGGAAGGACGCGTATTGATAGACGGAGGGGTGATCAACAATTTCCCTGCCGATGTGGTCAAACAGATGGGTGCCGAGATCATCATTGGGGTGGATGTGAGCATGATGACCGAAAAACGCGAAAACCTGAAACGGGGCGAGATCCGTGATGATGACAAGAACAGCCTGATGTTCATTGTCAATCATATGATGGAACGCATGGGCCGGGAAATCTTTGAAAAGAACAAGGGGATGACCGATCTGTACATTCATCCCGACACACATCCCTACACAACGGCCAGTTTCAATACTACGGCCGTAGATTCCCTGCTGATACGCGGAGAGCGGATTGCACGTGAGAACTGGGATGCCCTGCTGGCTGTAAAGGAGCTCATAGGGATCCATCCGGCCGATGACATCAAAATGCCTCCCAACCGCCCCGGGGGATCCCACATCCCTGTTGGGGACAGTATAAAACTGGGGTATATTTTCTTTGACGGGATCACCATGCTCAATGAAAACAACCTCCGGCGGATGCTCCGTTTCAAAGAGTTCAGCACCATAGATGTTGCGACCCTCAGGGAAGCGGTGGACAGGTTTAAGGGTACGGGAAGCTTTTCGTCCCTCACCTATTCCCTGATAGGGGAAGGATCAAGATTCAACCTCACCTTCCACTGCCGGGAACGTTCCCGCAGTGCATTAAGCGTAGGGATACGGTTCGACACGCGGGAAATTGCCTCGGGCTATATCAATGCCGTTTTTGCACCGCGCGATCTGAACGGAGGTATGGTGGAGCTTACAGGCAGGCTCTCGACCAATCCCTTCATGAATATCGGCATTTTTTACCAGGATGCCTGGCTGGGAAAATTCGGTTTGTCCTATACCTACCGGTACGGGAATATGGAATTGTACACCAGCAGGGATACCACCTCGCACAACGTACGTTTCCACAAAAACCGTTTCAATCTTGATGTGGCCAACTTTTATTACAGGAATTTCAATTTCTACCTGGGAGCCCGGTACGAGAATTTCCGGTCCCAGAGTTTTCTCATGGCCAACCAGGCGTCGCTTCAAAAGCAAAATCTCAAGGAAAACCTGATCAGTTACCGGGGCGGTGTCCGATACGACAGCTTCGACAACGCCCATTATCCCGGCAACGGGGTGCAGTTCAAGGCGGAATACGCCCTTTACACAGATAATATGGCCACTTACAAAGACGGGATCCCATTTTCCGCCTTTTCAGCTTCGCTGTTTGTGGCCGTGCCTGTTGCCCACCGGGTAACGCTCGTGCCTGCTCTCTACGGCAGATTCCTTTACGGGGAACAGTTTGCCTTTCCCATGCAGAATTTTGTGGGAGGGAACATAGGGGGACACTACCTGGACCACCAGCTTCCGTTTTACGGGTTCGTGCCCACCGAAGTGGTGGACAACAAATTCCTGGCTACCGGACTGGA
>LFSY01000077.1:4889-9250 GCA_001512865.1 Rikenellaceae bacterium DTU002
TTACATCCCGGAGCCAAGTTCGGGGTATATGTCAATCTTGGGAAATATTTCTGACAGGCCTGACCAGGACCTTGTCTATGCGGGCAATATCCATGTCCACTACTTCAATGGATAGCCCTTCCCACAGGAACGTTTCTCCCGTCACGGGGACATGTTCCAGTTTGTCGAGTATAAGGCCGCTGAGCGTATTGTAGTCGTTTCCTGCGGCCAGGTCTTCCATATCAAAATGTTCCAGGAAGGCATAGAAATCACACTGTCCGTCAATGAGGAATGACCCGTCACCGCGCGGGACGATGTCGTGGTCCTCTTTATTTTCAGGCAATTCCCCTATGATAGCCTCCATGATGTCCGAGTGGGTCACCATGCCCTGAATGCTCCCGAATTCATCTGTTACCAGTGCGTATTTGCTGTAGGTGAGCCGCATTTGTTCCACAGCGGCATACACGCTCAGGTTCTCGGGAATGAACAGAGGCATGTGCACGACCGAGCGCAAATCAAATCCTTCTTTGTCGATCGTTCCGAAGAGGTCTTTCATATAGACCACTCCCATCAGCTGGTCCAGGTCTTCGTCGGCGACGGGATAAATGCCGTGCAGGTTCTTGTGCACGATGTCAATGTTCATTTCTATGGGATCGTTGATGTCCAGCCAGATCAGGTCGCTGCGGTGGGTCATTACCGAATCTATGGTACGGTCTCCCAGGTTGAAAACACGTTCCACCAGTTCCTGCTCCACTTGCCGTATCTCGCCGTCTTCCCGGCCTTCTTCTATCAGGGCCTTGATCTCGTCTTCTGTCACTTTGGCTTCCTTAAGGTCGGACAGCCCAAAGAGCATCATGATCCCCCTGGTGCTTTTGGTTAGCAGCCATACGAACGGATACGTGATCTGGCGCAGAAGCTTCATCAGTCCGGACATGGCCCGGGCTATCTTGTCTGCGGCCATCATGCCCAACCGCTTGGGAACCAGCTCGCCCATCACCAGGGTAAGGTAAGTTACCACCGTCACTATCAACACATTGGAGATCCAGTAGGCATTGTTATGCAGTGGTTTCCACCGGGAAAGGAATGCTGCCAGATCGTCCGACAACAACCCTCCTGAGAAAAGCCCCGTGAGGATTGAAATGAGCGTAATCCCGATCTGGATGGTGGAAAGAAAACGGTCATCCGCATGTTGCCTGTATTTACGGGACGATACGAAGGCCATTTCGGTCATCGACAAAATCCCATTCAACAGGATCAGTGCCAGAATAACAATTATTTCCATATCATTTTTTGCGAATCATTTTCCAGATAATGTATCCGAACGCCAAAACGCCCAGGCCCAGGAGTACCCAGGATATCTGGGAAGTATAGGCATGTACCTTTTCCATAAGCTGGTCCTTGGGCACCACACTGTGCAGGGAATACCCTATGACGGCCAGGATGGTATTCCAGGCACATGCCCCCAGCGATGTGTACAGTACAAAACGGCCCAGCGGCATCCTGGCCAGTCCGGCCGGGATGGAGATCAGCTGTCGTACGGCAGGCACAAGGCGCCCAATCAGGGTGGAGACGTTCCCGTATCGCACAAAGTACGACTCGGCTTTGATCATTTTCTGCTCATCCAGCAACAGGGCGTGCCCCAACCGCGAATTTACAAATTTATAGACAATGGCACGGCCTATCCATATGGAAAGTCCGTAATTGATCAGGGCTCCGAGCAAAGCGCCGGCCGTTGCCGAAAGGACCACAAGAAAAAAGTTCATTTCGCCGGCGGCGGCCAGGTAGGCGGCAGGCGGCACCACCACCTCGGAAGGAAAGGGAATAAAGGAGCTTTCTATGGTCATCAGCAGACCCACCGTCCAGTAATTGAGGTGTTCCAATGCCCATTGTATGAATGAAAAGGATTCCATCAGGCGGTATTGATAAGTGTTTCCATGCGGGCCGAGGCTTTGAGTCCGTGCCCCGTGAGGGAGACCACCACCCTGTCGCTTTGCTTCAGGCGCCCGTTGTATTGTTTGATGGCCGCAACCGCTGCTGCCGAGGTGGGTTCAATGTAAACGCCCTGGAGGGCCGAGGCCTGCAAGGCTTCCACAATATCGAGGTCACTTACGGCAACCACATCCCCGTCTGTCTGCGCTACAGCTTCCAGGATCTGGTCCATCCTGGGAGGAATGCGGATGGCAATGCCTTCGGCCAGCAAAGGGGAGGCCGGGAGTTCCGGGGTCTGTTTTCCTTCCCTGTTGTTTTTCAGGGGGCAGCAATGTTCGCTCTGAACGGCTACCAGGCGCGGGTACCGGCCAATCACGCCCGAACGTTTCATTTCCTGGAGTCCCAGCCAGATGCCCAGGATCTGCGATCCGCTTCCTACCGGAACAAAAATATAGTCCGGTGCTTCCCAGCGGGATTGTTCCATGATCTCATATATGACGGTCTTGGTCCCGTGGAGGAAATACGGATTCCGGGTATGGGCCGCGTAATAACTCTCGCCGGCTGCCTCTTCGGCTGCCCGGGCGCAATCGGATCGGTTCCCGGGAATTTTGTGCAGCGTGGCGCCGTAGGTCCGTACCTGAACGGTCTTTGCCGAGGAGTTTCCCGCAGGCATAAAGATCTGTGCCCTTATCCCCGCCAGTGCGCAATAAGCGGCAATGGCACAGGCCGAGTTACCCGAGGAGTCTTCGACAATACTGCGTATGCCGAGCTCCCTGCATTTGTTGATCATCAGGAAGGCTCCGCGGTCCTTGAAAGACCCCGTGGTCAACAGGAAATCCATCTTGGCCATCACCTGTATCCCATAGAAGACCATGGGATGCAGCGGGGTGAAACCTTCACCGAATGTAACTGCAGATGAGGGATTGCGTAAAGGGAGAACGCTGGCGTAGCGTTTGAGATTCTCCGGTCCCCGGAACCGCGAAGGATCGCAGGTAAAGGTATCGTTCAGATCAAGGAAACTGCCACAACGGCATCGCCAGACTACATCGTCTTCAGGGTATTGGGTACCGCAGGCAGGACATATGAGGTTGGCGTTCATTATTGCCTAAAAATTTAATTTTTCTCCTTCGCTGTGAGCTACAATGGCGGCTCCGGTCATGTCTCCCCAGATATTGACCGAGGTACGTATCATGTCCAGCGGTTGCTGCACCACCAGCACCAATCCTATGCCTTCCAGGGGCAATCCGACGGCTTTGAGTACAACGGCCAGCATGACCAGGCCGGCCAGCGGGATTCCTGCCGCCCCTATGGCAGCCATCAGACTGGTCAGGACAATGATGATTTGCTGCACGATGGTCAGTTCAATCCCATAGACCTGGGCAATGAAAATAGCCGTCACACATTCAAAGAGTGCCGTTCCGTTCATATTGATGGTATTCCCCAGGGGAAGGCAAAATCCGGCAATCTTTCTGGACACACCGGCTTTTTCCTGGATATCACGCAGGGATATGGGAAGAGAAGCAGCCGAAGAAGCGGTGGTAAAGCCTGTCAACAGCGCCGTACCCATCATTTTCATGAAGGTAAAGGGATTCTTGCGGGTAAGAAGGGTAAACAGTCCGGGGATGGTAAGCAGTCCGTGGAGCACGCATCCTCCGGCTATGATGGCCGAATAGATACCCAGGCTTCCGAACATCACACCCAGGGCTTTTGGGTCTCCTGCCTGGGCCCCCACCATATTGGAAGCCACGCCGAACAGACCTATGGGGGCAAAACGGATCACCAGGAAGGTGATCCCGATCATCACTTCGTAGATCCCGTTGAAAACGTCTGTCAGGAGCGTCTGGGTCTTTTCCGTGGAAACGTTGATGAAAAAACCGAACAATATGGCAAAGAAGATCACCGGCAGCATTTGCCCCTCGGCCATGGCCTGAACGATGTTGTCCGGAACGATGGCCACGATCTGGTCCATAAAGGAATTGCCCGTGGCGGCTATGTCCGTAACCGTTTCCTGTAAACGCAGGTCCACTTTTTCGCCGGGCCTGAAAAAATTCACCAGCAGCAGGCCCAGTGTAGAGGCCAGTAACGTGGTCACAACATACCAGGCAAAAGTCTTGCCGGCTATACGGCCCAGGTCGGCCGCCTTGCCCACACTGCAGATTCCCATGATAAGGGCACTGAATACCAGTGGTATAACCACCATCTTCAGTCCCCTGAGGAACAGATCCCCTGCCCATTTGGTGTAATGTATGTATTCCGGGAAAAGGATCCCGAACAGGATCCCCAGCAGTATGCCCGTGAGGATCTGCCAGTGCAATGCCAGTTTAAACCTACGCAATGAAACCGATAATTTCATTCTTTTCAACCATTGCGCCGTGTTTGGCAGAGATCACTGTCAATTTACCGTCTGCAAGTGCCTTTACGGGCTCCATCCCGTAATATGTCTGGATATAACA
>LFSY01000077.1:9269-19450 GCA_001512865.1 Rikenellaceae bacterium DTU002
ATCTCCCAGATCACCTGCCCTTTGGCAGCTGCCTGAACCGGCTGTGCCTGGGGGTATTGTTGTAAGACTTTGTCTACGTCTATCTTAGGCATTTCTATGACAGGACGTTCCGTTACAACGGGTGCCTTGGCCTTTTCACGGGCTGTTTCCAGTTCTTTCTGGAAACGTTCCTTGGCTATGCCGCTCTTGTAGTCACGGTACTGCCGGTCGTGCATGGCCAGTTCAAAGAGTTCTTCGTCGTCTTGTCCAAAGTCCCAGTTGTTCTCTTTCATTTCCTTTTTGAACTCTTCCAGGGCATCGGGATACTGGCTCTGTGGATTTCCCGTGAAGAATTCCTTGGCCTGATCCCTGGCAAGTTCCATGATCTCCGGGGCCAGTTCTCCGGGGAGTTTTCCGGTATATCCCAGGATCATGTCCCAGGAATTCTTGTCAATGGTTTTCCAGCGTTCCTCTCCCTTGAGCATATGCATGAGATTCATCAGGGCAATGTTCTTTACATATTGGCTGAAAGGTGTTACCAGCGGGGGGTATCCCAGTTTGGGCCATACGTATTCCACTTCCTGGAACAACATGGTCACCAGGTCATCCAGTGTCAGTTCCTTCTTGCCTGCTGCCCTGAGGGACATATTGATGGCATTGTGGAATCCTTTCAGATCGGCCATCATGGAGCCCATCATGCCGCCGGGCAACCCACAACCCACCAGCAGCGAAGTCATTACCTTGTTACCCGGATCGATGAACATACCCAGAAAGTCATCCATGAAGGACTGTGTCATCGAACGTGCTTCCATGTATGCTTTCATGTTGATTTCCTTCACCTTGAAACCGGCATCCTTCAACATGGCCTGGACGGTGATCACGTCGGGGTGGACCATGCCCCAGCTCAGGGGTTCCATGGCCACATCCACCACGTCAACTCCGGCTTTGGCCACTTCCAGCATGGATGCCATGGAAAAGCCGGGGCCTGAGTGCCCGTGGTACTGGACTTTTATATGCGGGTATTTGGTTTTGATCCCGTGGGTAAGTTTTCCCAGCATGGTAGGACGACCCACACCGGCCATATCCTTGAGTGCGATCTCGTCTGTTCCGAATTTTACCAGTTCATCTACAACCGATAAATAATAATCTGCCGTATGAATGGGAGAATGTGTGATACTTAAGGCAGCCTGCGAGATCATCCCTGCCTCCTTGGCATATTTAACCGAAAGTTCCAGGTTGCGGGGATCGTTCAATCCGCAGAAGGAACGCGCGATATCTACGCCCTGTGCCTTTTTTACCTTGAACATCAGCCTGCGCACATCGGACGGTACGGGGAACATACGTATCCCGTTCAGTCCCCTTTCAAGCATCTGGGTTTGAATTCCTGCGGCACGTAACGGTTTTGTCCATTCCCTCACAGCCACGTTGGGGTTTTCACCAAAAAGCAGGTTTACCTGTTCAAAGGCACCTCCGTTGGTCTCTACCCGGTCAAAACAGCCCATTTCCACTACCAGCGGGGCAAATTGCTTTAATTGATGCACCATGGGTACGTATTTGCCCGATGACTGCCACATATCCCTGTACAGGAGACAAAACTTGATTTCCTTATTCTTTGACATATCTACTCCATTATGTTGTTAAACCTGCAAATTTAGGTTATTTCCGGCACATTTTCACATAAGTTCCGGAAAAATCCAAATGAAAAGATGATTCAGGGTTATTCGGGCCAGCCCGACAAAGTGGCTGTTATGGGAATGCCGGTAGCGATTCCCCTGAAGGTCAGGGTGATCTTGTGAATGTTGCCGGGAGCTATGTACCACAAGTTGGTAGGCACGGTCAATTCATCGCTGTTGGAAGTTTTGACTTTCAATATGAGCTGCGCGCTGCGCGAGGGGATCATCAGGTTCCCGGCGGGTGTGACTGCAGTGCCTATGGTCAGGGTTGCATTGTCTCCCAGGCTGGTGGGAAGTTCCTGTTCCAGCGGCTCGGAATTTTCGGTAAGGACATTGGCATCCAGATAGAGATCAAGGGACGTGGGAGCGGCCACTTTAATGTAAGTAAGCGTCCCCCAGGCATTGGCAGCAGCCTGGCTTTCCGCTATAACTTCAAAATCCAGCTGGGTAAGCAAATGGCTGAAACTAAACGTAACCGTGACAGGATTGAAGTAACTTCCTGCATTCCAGCATATACCGGACATAATATCCTCCTGGCCGGTGATCCTGAAATTGACCACCCCATCCTCCATGGACCAGGCTTGGGGCCGGAACGATCTGAAATGCACTGCTGTACCGTCGCTTTGGTAGTATTGCAATGCAGAAGGGGTCACCGTACCGTTGGATTGCACGGTTCCTGTAAAAGAAGGCTGGCTGAGCGAAGAAAAATCGGCAATGGATCCGTCGCTCCGGCATATGTAAATGGTGCCCATGTCTGTCAGGTTTGTGACAGGAGCCTTGGAGTACACGTTTACTTCGGTCCCCAGTTTAAAATGTGCTTTGAATGCGATCGGCACCGCTTCCGGAAGATCTTTCTGCCCGCAACCGGACAGAAACAGGAAAGTCAAAAACAATATATCCCAATGCTTTTTCATTGCAGTTCAATGGAATTGTCCTTGAAATAAAGCCGGATGGTATATACGCTTTGAGGGCCCACATACCAGATAGATGTGGTCACTGTTGTTTCTTCTTTATTGGCTGTTTTCACTTTCAATGCTATGGGATAGGTTGCCGTCAGGATCATCAGGCTGCCGGCGGAAGCATAGGTAGTGGTGATGGTTTGTGAGGCGTTGTCTCCTATACTTGTTGGAAGGTATTCGGTTTCGGGATCGGTATGGGGGCTCAGGGCCGGCCAGGTATTCGTATCCATGACCAGCGAGGTGGGTGTCTGGATCTTGATGTAGGTTATCGGTCCCCAGGCAGAAGCGGTCTGGGCATTCTGAGCACTGACCAGTACGCGTACCTGTGCCAGTAAATGCCTGAAAGCCAGGGTAACCGTTTTGGGGCTTTCTATGCTTCCCCCGTATACCACCTGGGCTGCCGTGATATCTTCCTGTCCCGTGATCTTGAAACGGACGATTCCTCCCTGGATGGAATGAGCCGCCGGGTAAAACGCCATGAAATTGGCCTGGTCGCCACCCTGGTCATAGTATTGGGGAACGGAAGGAGTGACCGTCCCGTCTGATGCAATGGTGCCGGTCAGATCGGGGGCCGTATGTCCGGAAAAATCGGTGGTGCTGCCGTCGGAGCGCAGGATCTGGATGGGCTCCATCTGGTCTATATCGTAAATGGGGGCCCGGGTGGATACATCCACCGAAGGCCCGTATGATGATGTAAATGCTATGGGGGTCAAGGACTGTCGCTCAGTTTCAGTAACCGAACATCGTGTGAGAATAAATAATGAAATAAATATAATAAAGGTTCTGTACATGCATTGTCAGGGTCAGGGTCACTGTACGGTACCGGTCCCTGCCGTGCCCGTTACCCAGTCGGTCAGGGTGGCACTGAAGTTAATGGCGGTAGCGGTGAATGTCAGGTCTATCCTGTGTGCACTACCGGCTACGGTGGTGATGGACGGGGTAATGGTTACGGTTTGTTCCGGCACATTGGCAGAGGCTACTTTTATGGTCAGGGCTCCCGGGTACACCAGAATACTCCCAAAGGACACAAAATCGGTAGTCAGCGCCTGGGAAGGTTTTCCCGTTGATAGGTCTGTCACTGCAGGAGTGGCGTGTTGTGCCAGGCCTTGAGTGGATACGTTCAGGGTGAGCACCGTGGGGGAAGTGGCTTTAACTGTCGTAATGTTCCCCCAGGCCGATATGGCTCCGGCACTGGCTGCTTTGATATAAATCTGGACCTGGGACAGCTTGTGGGAAAAGGTTAGGGCTACGGGTATTGGATTGCCATTGCCCTGGGCAGAAGCAGATGGAGCAGATATGATATCCTCCTGTCCCGTGATGGTAAAGGTGGCCACCCCGTTGGACAAGGTAGTGGCCACTGCGTTTTCATTCACACCGGGATAATAAGCCGTAAAATGAGCATACTGGTTCTGCTTGCTGTTATAAAACTGTTTTGGAGTGGCGATAAAACTTCCCGTTGTAAAGAAAGAGGCGGTGGTCGTCACTGAAGAAACGGTATTCCAGGTAGGACTCGAATTTTTGTGGACGTCTTGTCTCAATACCTGTATTCCGTCAATTTGAACAGTGGGCACACCCGAAACCGAAACAATGGGAACTTTTGTATTTATGATACCTGCGTCAAAAGAAAGGGGTACCGGTACCTGGTTCTCAGGAGGGGTAGTCTTTTCGGGGGCTTCTATGGTGCATCCGAAAAGAAAAAGAAATGATATGAGGAAAACCTTTCTCACTATACCGGAAACAGGTACGTACACAATAAAATTACAAACTGCCTGTACCGGCGGTACCGGTAGCCCAGTCGGTCAGTGTAGCACTGAAGGTAATGCCACCCAGTTCGGTAAAGGTCAGGGTGATCAAATGGGCGGATCCCGCAACGGTGGTGGTCAGACCTGAAATGCTGACGGTCTGTTCCGGAGCATTGGCCGTAGTTACCTTGATGGTATTCAGGGCTCCCGGAAGTACCATTACCAGCCCGGCATCAGCAGCCGTCACGGTAGGTAAGGTAACGGGAAAAGTCCCCGAAGTGGTCAGGTCCGTATTCACGGGTGTGGATGCAGCAGCCAGGGCATTGGTACTGAGCGTCAGTTCCAGGGCTGTGTCTGCATTGACCTTGATGGACGAAACGGTTCCCCATTGCGTCACTGCCGTGGAAGAAGCAGCAATTACCCTAAACTGCAACTGCGTCAGTTTGTGGCCAAAGGCCAGAACGGTGGGATTGACCGGGGTGGTCTTGTTCCCTGCACTTACAGACGGGGCGACAATAATGTCTTCCTGTCCGGTGATGGTCCAGGCGACTTTGTTGGCAGACACGGAGCCGGAAGGATAGAAGGACATGAACCAGGCGTTCAGGGCCGGGTTGGCGTTGTAATACTGTGCCGATGACAATCCGGTGACACCTCCGCCGGCGGCAATGTTCGCCGTCGATGCCACCGAGGCGACAACAGACCAGTCAGGGGTGGTGGCATGGTCGGTAGCCCTCAGGATCTGAATACCTGTAAGGCCGGATGTGAGATTATTTATGGGGGCACGGGTGTTCACTGCAGAGAGGCCTGCATCGAACTGAATTGGGATGGGAAGATCCTCGTAGGGCAGGTCCTTGACGCAACCTGCGATGACTATCATCAAAACGGTTGCAAATAGCATTTTTTTCATAGCAATTAAATTTGAACAAATGTCGCTAACATGCAGGCACGTTAACGCATTTTTCAACATAAACTGCTAATTATTAAACAAAAAGGCTATTTTCTTCAACTAAACATTTAGACCTTTTTATAGTTGTGCTTCAAAAGAAGCTCCCTGCACCCAGTCGTTCAAGGAAGCACTGAACATTTCATTGGCCGGGTCGTATACCAGATCTGCCCGGTACGTCTGGCCGGCCTGTGGAGCTGCCAACTGCAATTCACTGGCAAAGGTGCCTTTTTTTCCTTCGATTTGCAATAACAGCTTTAAATCTTCTCCGGGAAAGACGTACACTGTTCCCAGGTTGGCAGGGTCCCGGGTAAGTGTCACGTTCCCCGGGATCATCCCGTTGTCAAGACGGCCGGGAAACAAGGTCTTGACAGCGTCTTTTTCCGGAAGCAATTCCCCTGCCCGTTGCCCGTCCAGTTCCAGTGATAGTTTATCATAACTGAATATTCCCGCCGAAAGGACTTTAAGCCCGGCCTCTTCGATCTGTTCCGGGATCCTGACAGACAACTGTATGCGCGACATTTTATGCTGAAAATGGAATCCGAAATCGGGATTGGGATTTTCAATGGTGCCGGCATAGGCCACGGGGGCATAAATGATGTCTGATGAACCGTCGGATACAAAATAAGCAATGCCGTTGGTCAACCTGTCGGCTTTGGGATAAAAGCAGAGAAAGCGTGCCGGAAGACAGTCTTCATGAAAATATTGCAACACACCGGCAGTGATGTGTTTGCCATCTTCAGCAACCAATGCAATGAAATCTGATTTACTATGACCAGAGAAATCCACATGTGAGCTGTTGTCAGGAGCCCGGAGCACCTGAAAATTGACCGGGTTTTGTAAACCGGTTACGGGGACGGTAGGCTGGATGGGATCAAAGTAAATTTCATGATGATCCGTTGTGCATTGAATACATACAAACACAACGATCAGGATAAATAATGACCGCATAAGGATAAAAATAAATGGTTTTCTAAACTAAAANNAAAATGAATAATCCTACATGTTGGCTATAATATCTGCAAATAAAAGTGCCATTTTATCGGCAGCGCCGTCAGCCGCAACGATGACATCGTCCCCGTCGTTTTCAAAATCATCGGCAAAACCGTGGGCTTCATTGGTAATGACCGACATACCAAACACCCGCATACGGCAGTGACGGGCCACAATTACTTCCGGAACGGTGGACATTCCGGTGGCATCGGCCCCGATGATCTTAAAAAAATTGTATTCGGCAGGGGTTTCGAAGGTTGGTCCTGTACTGCCGATATACGTTCCGTGACACAACGGGATGCCACGGATTTCTGCCATGTCGTCACAGATCTTGCGCAAGTCCCGGTCGTAAGTGCGTGTCATGTCGGGAAAACGTACCCCAAAGTCGGGATTGTTTTTTCCGATGAGAGGATTTGGCAGCAGGTTGATATGATCGTCAATAACCATAAGATTCCCGACCTTGAAGCGGGGATTGATCCCACCGGCCGCGTTGGAAACAAAAAGGGCTTTCACTCCCAGTAACTTGAATACGCGAATGGGAAAGGTAACCTGTTCCATACCGTATCCTTCGTAATAATGGAAGCGGCCCTGCATACAGATCACGTTCTTGCCTCCCAGGCGTCCCCATATGAGGTTACCCTGGTGTCCGGGAGCCGTTGACATAAGAAAATTGGGAATGTTTTGGTAGGGAATAACTACCTGATTGGTTATGGCATCGGCCAGTTTGCCCAGGCCGCTGCCCAGGATGATTGCCACCTGGGGACGTTCCGGGATCCTTTCCAGGATGTAATCCGCCGATTCCTGGTACACAGCTGTCTTCATTTCTTTTTTTTCTTTTTATAATCTACAACCCTGTCGGCCACTTCCTGTACTTTTTGGTAGATCTTATCCTGACCGGGTATGATTTGGTTTTCCATAATGATTTTTCCGTCACATATAACGGTGTCTATACATTCTCCGTTGGCCGCGTAGACGAGGTTCGCCAGAAAATAATGGTTGGGAACGAACGAGGGTTTGGCCATGTCCACCAGGGCAATATCGGCAAGGTATCCCGGAGCGATCTTTCCGGTGTTTATGCGCAAGGCTTTGGCCCCGTTTAAAGACGCTACGTCCATCAGTTCCTTGAGGGGAATGGCGCCCGGATCGTTTCTCCATACCTTTTGAAGCAATGCGGCGGCTTTCATGCTGTCAATCATATCCAGGTTGTTTGACGAGGCGCAACCGTCGGTTCCCAGGCAGACGTTGGCACCGGCATCACGCAATTCGTTGTATTTGAATTTGTACCCCGAGGCCAGTTTGAGATTGGAATTGGGGTTGTGGACCGTATTTACCCCGTTGTCTCCCAGCAATTTGATATCGTCGCTGCTCAGCCACAGGGAATGCGCGGCGATGAGCGAAGGGCTCAGCAGACCCAATTTATTCAGGTATTCGGTGGGACTCATGCCAAAATCGCGCTCCGCCTGGTCCATCTCTGATCTTGTTTCGGCAAGGTGGGTATGCACAATAATACCGTTATCCTTAGCGAAATTGTTAATGTACCGGAACGATTTTTCAGACACGGTATAGATGGCGTGCGGACTGATGGCAAAAGTGGTCAGGGGGCTCCATCGGGCACTTAATTTATGGGCCTCCTTCATCTGCTTTTTATTCTGTTCTATGATCTCGTCATTGAAATTGTCCAGCCAGGTAAACGACTGCACGGAGCGCATGCCCATTTCTTCGGCAGCGCGTAATGTCCCGTTCAGGTGCCAGTACATGTCGTTGAACGTTGTAGTTCCTGTGCGTATCATTTCCACGCAGGCCAGCTTGGCCCCCCAGTAGACCATTTCCTCGTCCAGTTTGGCCTCGTAAGGCCAGATTCGTTCTTTCAGCCACTGGTCCAGGGGAACATCCTCGCCTACCCCGCGAAACAAAGTCATGGCAGAGTGTGCATGTGCATTCACAAAGCCCGGAATGATGGCTTTTCGGGATCCGTCTATGATCTTGTCGTATTCCTGAACGGGTATAGTCCCGGCAGGTTCAACACTGTGGATCATGTTCCCCCGAATCAGGACATCTTTCCGTTCCTTATACAACAATACATTGGTAATTAGTATCGTTTTCATAAAGGTATATTTTGCCAAAGTTACGAAATTTTTCTTCTCCAGCTTATATACCCTATGACCGAAGATACGAGGTAGACTGTGTACAGACCGGTGGTGAACCACAACCCGGTCCGGGCGTACAGCACTATGGCCAGCCCGTTGGCTACAAAAAGCAACAGCCATTGTTCCAGTATGCTGCGTGTCAATAGCCAGGTGGCAACAATATTCAGTGTGGTGATGGCAGCATCCATGGCGGGAGCCGGATGATCTGTCAGGTACCTGAGAACGGCCCAGACCCCGCTAAAGACCACAATCAGCAGCCCTGCAGCCACCCACGCCGTGGAAACGTCTATGTGCACGGGTTTGAGTTTCAGGTTACGTTCCGGCATGGGGTCCTGCAGCTTTTTGGATCGCTGCGGTCTGTTGCCCCATTTGAACCATCCGTAGAGGCTTATGCCCAGGTAATACACGTACAAACCCATGGAGGCATACAACGTTTCCACGCCAAAGACTACGATATAGCACACAGACATGACTATGCCCACCATCCACATGGAGCGTCGGTGTTTGATCTCCAGCCAGACGTACAGCAGACCTGTGACGGTCCCGAATATTTCCAGTATCAGTTCCCCCATTCCCAGGCAATTTTGATCATGGCATTGAATCCGGCCTGGGGGTAAAAACCTTCCATTACCTCTATCGTGCCGGTATCCCTGAATGCGGCCCTGTAAGCCCAGGCACTGGCACAATAGGACTGGTTCAGCAGGTTGTCGGCAAAAAGGCTGATCGTAAAAGTGCCTGCCTTGCGGGTGGCGAAGGGTTGCGAGAGGGTGAAGCCCAGATTCTGGTAGGCAGGAAGCATGCGGTCAACGTCCGAAGTGTTGTCGTAATATTGTTTTCCTACAAAACGGGCCGTCAATGCGGCTTCCAGATTCCGGAACAGGGAGCGTCCGGCGGCAAAGGGCCTGACGGCAACAAGAGCGGCTGCCGTAAAAGAAGGCGAATACACCAGGTCTGTCAGGTCGTAATGTTCGGTAACCTGCAACGTAACCGGGTTCCAGTCGTCAGGATTGTCGTAGGTATCCAGGTACAGGGTCAGGTCTTTTATCTTGTTGCTGCTCATACAGATATTCCCTTCGAGGCGAAATTGCGGAACTGGCTGCCATCCGGCTTCCACCTCTACCCCACGGCGGTAGGATACAGGTACATTTTCCTTGATCTCGTAACCTGTATCGCTTTTCTTTCCGGTGGGAACCAGCTGGTTGCGGTATTCCATGGCATATACATTCACTCCCAGCAGGAAGGATTGCGAAGTAAGCCTGTAGCCCGCTTCCATATCGAACATTCTTTCGGGTAGCAGATCTCCTGTTTTTCCGGCTTTAATGGATTCCTTGACATCGCTTCGGGAGGGTTCACGGCTGCCCGTATATACCGACGCGTACCATTGGTGGTCTTTTTGGATGATGGCCGTCACGCCGGCTTTTGGGTTGAAAAAATGGTATGATGTCTTATGGTCCAGCAAACTCCCGTCGTTGTCCGGACCTGCCATATTCAGGCTGATGTAGCGGTACTGTATGTCTGCGAAAAATTTGAGGGCATTGCCGTGACCGGCCCCGAGGGGCAATTCATACATGCCTTTGAGGAATGAACTCAGGTCGTATTTATTGCCCAGGTTGCGGTAATACTCCTGCGCACCGGTAAAATCGGGGTTTTCCGTCTGATAGCTCATCAGCCCGAAATGGTGTCCTTTGTAAGCGGCAACGTTTACACCCAGCAGGACCTCGGCATTGCCGCGGGATGTGTTGCGC
>LFSY01000077.1:19647-27998 GCA_001512865.1 Rikenellaceae bacterium DTU002
CGTCGGTATATTCCCCTGCGGGATTGTAACGGCGGTCAACGGCCAGCATTTCACGGGATATCCCTTCCCAGGTAATCCCTGTACGCTGGTCCCCGTAGATGTAGTATAGTTTTAGTGAATGATCCGGCCGTATCCAGGAAAGGCGGGCAAAGAGGGAGTGCAGGTTTCCCTGTCCGTTGCGGATGTACCCGTTTGTGCGGCTGCGTGCATAACGTATGTCCGCGCCCATGCCCCGTGGAAGGAAGCTGTTCCCCGTGCCGGTACCGGTACCGGCCCCGGCGGCAACATTCCAGGTATTGAACGAGCCGAAGGCCACCTCGGCTCCTGCATAAGGATCGGGGCGGTTGAACAGGGTGCGCATATTGACCGTTGCCCCGAAAGCCCCGCTGCCGTTGACCGAAGTCCCCACTCCCCGCTGCACCTGCACATTTTCCAGGAAACCGCTCAGGGCGGGCAGATTGACCCAGAATATTTCCTGCGACTCTGCATCGTTCAGGGTGATCCCGTTCAAATTCACCTGTATGCGCGATCCTTCTGACCCCCGAATTCGCAAATAGGCATAGCCGGTGCCTGTCCCGTTCTCTCCAACCACTACGGCCCCGGGTGTCAGGGCCAGCGCATAGGGCAGGTTCTGTGTAGGTGCGGTTCGTGACAAGGTTTCCCTGGTAACGCGGCTGTGCGCCACAGGAGCATCTTTTGCAGCCTGAGTGGCCACGATGACAATGGAATCCAGATTTCTTACTTCTTGTGCCGTTGTGAAGACCGGGGCCAGCAGCAAACCCGCAATGATGATCTTTTTCATAGTTTTTCCTCCGCCGGTATTATCCGGATCAGGTTCAAAGGGTATGTTCTCAGCCCGCCTTGGCAGGCACCCCTGAAACGTTGTTATTTCAATGATATTTTATAAACACGGGGCCAGTATTTGCCCGTGATCCAAATGCTTTTTGTTTTCGGATCGTAAGCGATCCCGTTTAGTACGTCTGTGGTGGGTTTGCGCAGCGATACAGGGAGTATGCCCTTCAGATCTATCACCCCGGTCACTTTGCCTGTAACAGGGTCAATGCGCACTACCTGGTCACTGAGGTAGATGTTGGCCCATATTTCGCCTTCAATGTATTCCAGCTCGTTCAGATTGGACACGGCTTTTCCGTCCTGTGTGACATGAACGGACTTTTTATCGGTCAGGGTGTCGGGGTCCAGGTAGAACAGGGTGGAAGTTCCGTCACTCATGATCAGGTCTTTGCCATCTGTGGTCAGGCCCCAGCCTTCCCGGTTGTAACGGCGGGTTCCCAGTAAGGTAAAAGTGGACGCATCGTAAATAAAACAGGTTCTTTCTGTCCAGGTAAGCTGGTAAATCAATCCGTTGAGAATGCACGCCCCTTCACCAAAATACCGGCGTTCCAGGGCATGTGACTGTAGTACCCTTCCTGTGGAAACATCTACTTTGGCTATCATGGAACGGCCGTACTGGCCGGTACTTTCATAAAATGATCCGTCGTGATAAAAGAATCCCTGTGTGTAGGAACTGATGTTGTGCGGCAACACGTCTTCTATGGTATACCCGTAACGGGGGACCGATGAAGCAGTACCGGCAGCAAACGTCAGTACCAGCAGGATCCTGATGTATCTGAGGGATGTCATGGTTTTTTCCTTTCCTGGTATTTTAACGCCGCTCCAATAAAGGTGCGGAACAGCGGTGCCGGTTTCTCCGGTGTGCTCTTGAGTTCGGGATGGAACTGGACGCCAATGTAAAAAGGATGGGACGGTACTTCTACAATCTCGACCAGCCCGGTCTCGGGATTTTTTCCCGAAGCCCTCATGCCTGCTTTTTCCAGTATCTCCATATAGTAGTCGTTCAGTTCGTACCGGTGACGGTGTCTTTCCTGTATGATCTGTTTCCCGTATATCCTGAATGCCAGCGAACCTCTTTCGATTCTGCACTGGTAAGCCCCCAGCCGCATGGTCCCTCCCTTGCTGGTAAGGCGTTTCTGGTCTTCCATCAGGTCAATAACCGGGAATTCTGTTTTGGGAACCATCTCGACACTTTCAGCTTTTGGGATTCCCGCCACGTTGCGGGCGAATTCCAGCACAGCCATCTGCATGCCCAGGCAGATCCCCAGAAACGGTATTCCGTTCTCCCTTGCATACTTACAAGCAAATATTTTGCCATCCGTACCACGGGACCCGAAACCCGGTGCGACAAGGATCCCTTTCATCCCTGCAAGTTTCTCATCTACATTGCATTCGTTTATGTGTTCACTTTGTATGGTATGGACTTTCACTTTGGTATCGTTGGCAGCACCTGCATGTATGAACGATTCAAGAATGGATTTGTAGGCATCCTGCAATTCCACGTATTTACCCACCAGGGCAATGTCTACTTTCTGACTGGGATGGTACACCCTGTCTATGAAGTTTTTCCAGGCATCCAGATTGGGCTCTACCTTGTTGTCAATTTTCAACAGATCCAGCAGTATCCCGTCCAGGTTCTGACGCTTCAGGTTCAGGGGAACCTCGTATATGCTTTTCTGGTCAACCGACTCAATGACGGCGTAGGGACGTACATTGCAGAAAAGGGCTACTTTTTTGCGCATATCGAGGGGCAGTGGTCTTTCCGAACGGCAAACGATCACGTCGGGGTTCACTCCTTCCTGTTGCAACTGACGGACCGAATGTTGTGTAGGTTTGGTCTTCAGTTCCTTGGCAGCTGCCAGGTACGGAACAAGTGTCAGGTGGATCACCGCGCAATTCTCTTCAGGCAGTTCCCATTGCAATTGCCTGACGGCTTCAATAAAGGGAAGCGATTCAATATCCCCGACCGTGCCTCCGATCTCCGTGATCACGATATCGTATTTCCCTGTCTTGCCCAACAGGAGCATACGGCGTTTTATCTCGTCGGTAATATGGGGTATGACCTGTACGGTCTTGCCCAGGTAAGCACCTTCACGTTCCTTGTCAATAACCGTCTGGTAGATTTTACCGGTAGTCACGTTGCTCGCTTTGGTGGTATACACACCCAGAAAACGTTCGTAGTGACCCAGGTCCAGGTCGGTCTCGGCACCGTCCTCGGTCACGTAACATTCCCCGTGTTCATAAGGGTTCAGGGTCCCCGGATCTACGTTGATATAGGGATCGAATTTTTGTAGTGTGACCTTTAATCCTCTGGCTTGAAGTAATTTGGCGAGAGAAGCGGCAACAGTGCCCTTTCCCAGAGAGGAAGCCACGCCACCGGTAACAAAGACATATTTTGTGGCCATAAGACAGTTTTTTTCAAACCGCTAATGTAATGACTTTTTTTTAACTTTGCGACCGCGGAGGGCTGTCCCATCGCTCTTTTCCTTAGGGAGAAGGGAGGAAAGTCCGGGCAGGAAAGGGCCGGACCCTGTGGAAATCACAGCTGGTCGTAAGGTCAGGGAGCGCTTGACAGAAAATAACCGCCGGAGGTCTTATGACCGCCGGTAAGGGTGAAAAGGCGGGGTAAGAGCCCACCGTGACGGCCGGTGACGACCGTTGACGCAAGCACCGGTCTCCTGCAAGGCCAAGTATACCGGCAATATTAGGGCTGCCCGTCCTATGCCGGGGGGTAGGCTGCTCAGATAAATGATGGGAGTTTGACAGAACCCGGCTTACAGGCCCTCCGTTTTTTTTGTTTTTCCCGGCATTACGATTCCTTTACCCAGGCGGCCGTCGGCATTGATGACCAATTCCCCGGGGAACCTGACCGCCCTGATGGCCTCTCCTTCGAACCATGCCGGCATCCGGTTCAGGAATGTTTCGTTGAAGACTCCTTCACCACGGAAAGGTTTGACGTTCATGTAGCCTACTCCCAATGAGGTAAGGTTGTGGAAGAAGTGGGTTCCTTCGCTGGGATCTACCTGGAAATTTTGCAGACTGCATTCAACAATGACCCTGGCTTCCGAGATGTTGTTCCAGTTGATGGGAATGCCCAGCCAGGGATCAGACGAACCCCACCTCCCCGGTCCGGCCAGCACATAAGTCCGGCCTTCCTGCTTCAATTTGCGGTTGATCTCCTCCAGTACCTGCGCCATGGCTATGGTATTTCGGCTGTCAAAAACATCTGTGCGCACATATACCACATCTGTGACACCTTCAATGTCTCCAGGGCCCAGGGCTTTTTCAGAATAGACAAGCGACGAGTCGGGATCTGCGTTATTCCAGTCAAATTCGTTGTTGTTAGCGTAATCGGTGATGGGACGTACCTGGAGCAGGTTGAATACCGCATCGCTTCCCGGAGGCACATCCATGTCAACGGCAAATTCAATCTCTACATGACAGCGCATTTCGTTGCGGCATATCCCGAGCAGTTCCGAAAGAACGGCAGCCAGCGGTATGGTGTCGTTCTGAAGGATATTGTCAAAGGTGATGACACGCCTTCCTTTGCCGTGCGCTCCCGGCATCAGCATATCGTTGTCCATATCCCAGGTGGAGGCTACGTGGCTGATGTTCCTGAAAGCCGAGGCCTCGGCAATGGTAAATTTCCTGATATTCACCCCGTCGTCAATGGAGGTTTTGAATTGCTCGGGACCCAGATTCAGGGCATACATGATGTTCTGGGTTTCGTTCAGGGCGCTTTTGGGGTTCATGGTCTGGAGCACGTTGCGGGGATATCGGGGTGAAAAGCGGAGAACCCTGCCTCCTTCAACCACAAGCTTTCCCAATCCGAAAGCCATGTTCACAATCCCGTCCTCTGGTTGTTCGTGGCCAATGGGATAATGGTTTACCGATCGGGCCAGTCCCGAAATGGTGGGAAAGAAATAGCCGTTTTCCTCCGATCCGCAGAGTGTCTGGATGACCAGGGCCATTTTTTCCTCGCTCAGCAAATTGGCAGTGGTCTGAATATAATTCCTGCTGGCCGCAAAGAAGACAGATGCGTATACGCTTTTGATGGCTTTTCCGAGCAGGCGGAGCATCTGGTCCTTGTTGTCGGTCAGGGGAAGCATGTAGGTGGAGTATATTCCTGCAAACGGCTGGAAAAGTGAATCTTCCAGCTTGGAACTGGAGCGTACGGCGAGCGGTTTGCTTACTTTCTCCAGGAAAACCATCAACTGTTCCTGCATTTCAAGGGGCAGGCGTGAACTCACGAATTCGGAAAGGATCTCTTCGTCAGTGATGCCTTCGGTGTTGACCACGTAGCGCAAACCGTTGTCCTGGATGAAGGTGTCAAAATAATCGGCCGCCAGGACCAGTGTCTGGGGTATGGTGATCAGCATCCCCTTGTGTTTGTGTGCCAGGTTGTATTTTACCAGCAGACGGTTCAGGAAGGCCAGTCCGCGTGCTTTCCCGCCCAGGGATCCCTCCCCTGCCCTGGCAAAAGTGATGTAACGACTGTAGTTGTCCCTGTCAAAGCGTGCAATAACGCCCTGTCCGTTGATCACGCGGTATTCCTTGATCAGACGGACAATGAATTCACGCAATTTGCTTACGTCATCGAAATCACCCGGGGCCACATCCCTGATGGCCCGTGCCAGGGTAAAAAGCCCCCTCGCAAACAGCCATTTGGAAAGGCGGTTGCGGGAAGTGTGGTGGAGCAATTCCTTATCGGGAATATGACGTATGAGTGATTGCAGTTCCTTCAGATTCTTAGCCCTTGCGATTTCTTCCCCCGTAATAAGGTTGCGAACCACAAAATCCCCGAAAGCGAATTCTTCGCCTATGTATTCGCTCAGTTCCATCAACAGGGCCTTTGAATCCTTCATGATGAAGCCTACACCCAGATCCCGGGCCACCTGGCGCATGCTTTGCTGTGAAGACTGAAGCAGGATGGGCATCTGTGGATCGTCTTCACGGATCATGCGGCACAGATCAATGCCGGCGTCCAGCTTTTCCGTGTTGGACGGGTCGTTCTTGTGCAGTACAAAACCTACGTCGGAAATGACTCCCAGCAGGTTGTTCTTGTATTTGCCGTACAGAGTCACGGCATCTTCGTAGTTGGTTGCCAGAAAGATCTTGGGGCGTGCCCTTTTGCGGGTCTTCTGCTGCTGGTCGTTAAGGGTTTCCTTGAGGAATTCGGCACTTTGCTTAAGCACGAGTTTGTAGACGGCCGGCAGGTAGGTGGAATAATACCGTACCGAATCTTCCACAAGCAGGATGGACTGTACACCCGAATGCAGGATGTCTTCCTCTGCATTCATGGAGTCTTCCAGCAGCTTGACAATGGCCAGGATCAGGTCTGCATTCCCATGCCAGCTGAAAATGTAGTCAATGGCCGAGCAATCCTCATGTTCAATACGGTTCTTGAATTCCCTGGAATAGTTCGATAGCAGCACTATCGGGGTCAGGGACCCTTCTTTCCTCAGATGGCGGGCAAACCCAAAGATATCGGTATCTCCGATGTTGAACATACAGATGATCAGGTCAAATCCAGCCCCCTGTGCCAACAGGGCAGCTGCCTCCTGTGAGGTGGTCACCCACGAAAAAGAAGGGGGATTGCTGATGTTCAGTTCGCTGTATTCCTTTTGAATCTGGACATCTATCTGTCCGTCCTCTTCCAGTATGTAGGCGTCGTAACTGCTGCATATCATAAGGATACGCCTGATACGCTTTTCCATCAACTGGGTGTAATCGGGACTGTAAAACTGTGCTGGCATAGGGTATTGCGGCTAAAACAGACGTGGATGGTCTTCCTCCAGCTTACGGAGGATGGTTCCTATGATGGCTTCACGATACATCCTGGAACGGACCTTGATGTTGTATTTTTCACAAAAATGGTCGATCACTGCCATTTCACGATCGTTGAAACTGACCACTGTCTTGTGGATCCGGGGGGGGGTCTTTTCTTTCAAAACAGTTTCTTTTGTTTGTTCCGTTCCTGCAGGAGGTCCGCGTAATATTTTGTTTCGGGCATGTCCAAAGTTTTTTGCGAGAAGTCCAGCCATTTCCGGGCCAGATCAAACAGACCCTGCATTTCACAGGCAACAGCCACGTTGAAAGCAGCACATGCGACTTCCTTCACGTTGGTCGCATCCAATAACGTCAGCCAAATGTCCATGGCTTTTTCCCATTCAAAGACCAGGGCGTGATCGTAAGCCCGGTTCCAATCCCGTTTGTTGTATACAAAAAGGATACGGTCCTGGGTTTCCCATTGGTCCACAAAAGACTGGGCTGTTTCATTCCCGAAAAAGCGGGCTGCTTTCTGCAAGTCCTCGAATGCGGTGCGCGGGATGACCAGGTTTTCCTGATCATAAGGGATCCAAACTTCCCATGCAGCGGTATCGCGTAAAGGAATGTAGTCCGTGAAGCGCGCCTGATCCATGTCATAGACCCTTATCACTCCGTAAAAAGGCACATACAGGTATTGCAGTTTATAATCATCCTGTACCTGGGCTACTTTATCCGTACCAAAAGCTCCCAGCCGGATGCTGTCTACCATGAACACCATATCTGCTTCTGTTTCCAGGCCCAGACGGTGTACGTAATCGGTGTGTTCCAGTGTTCCCAGGGGCTCGTTCCCGGAATAATGCCTGTAAAGGGGGATTGATCCTTCCCTGAGCCTTGCCTGGGTGGCCAGACCATCGGCAAGGGCTTGTGCAAACTGGTGCATAAGTACCGAGTCGGTGAGGGAAACAGAATCATACTGCGGGGTAAAGACTGCCATGTTCCTTCCCAGGATATTTATGGGTCTTGAGGCCGGAAGCCGCACGTCCACTTCCAGTATGTTGATCATTGGACCGCAAGCCGCCGTCATACAGAAAAGGGCAAGCAGGCTGATTGTACGTATGGCTTTCATAATATCATGATTTAAAGTTTTCTATGTATGCATGCCCCCGCAGACCGGAATTACCTGTCCGCTGACATAAGAGGAAAGTTCCGAGGCGAGGAAGACACACACGTTGGCAACGTCCTGCGGGGTACCTCCCCGGCGCAACGGGATGGTGTCCGTCCAGGCTTTTCTTACAGCTTCCGGCAGCTGGTCGGTCATATCGCTGACTATAAACCCGGGAGCGACGGCGTTGGAACGGATACCTCTCGGTCCGAGTTCTTTGGCTACGGATTTTGTAAGTGCCACAAGGCCTGCCTTCGAGGCTGCGTAATTGGCCTGACCGGCATTTCCGGAAAGACCGACAACGGAACTCATATTGATGATGTTCCCGCTTTTCTGTCTGACCATCAGCGGTGTTACGGCATGTATGAAATTGAAGGCAGATTTCAGGTTCACCTGCAGCACCATATCCCATTGCTGTTCGCTCATGCGCAGGATGAGCGTATCCCGCGTTATGCCGGCGTTGTTTACCAGGATATCAATCCGCCCGAATTCCTTAACCACCTGTTCGGTTACATGATGGGCATCCTCAAAAGAGGCGGCATTGGAAGCGTAGGCAACGGCTTTGACC
>LFSY01000038.1 GCA_001512865.1 Rikenellaceae bacterium DTU002
GCAAGCTGCTCCAGGAGCGACCGGATAAGAAACGCCCCCAGGAACCCCGTGCTCCCGGTCAGGAACAGCCGGCGGCACTCATTCACAGAATGGGTATACCAAGCATCCTTATGCGCACCAGTATACATAGCAGCATGCTCACTTCCGGCAGTAGCAGCCGGGCCTGTAACAGGTGCACTCTCACCGGAAGCGCGGTTTCCAGCATGCGCACTAACAGCAGCGGCCGGGCCGGCAGCCGGTACCATGGAATCATCCAGGTAACATTCTTCCTGCAAATTGATCTTTTTCCTGTTGGCGCTCCCCTGCTGCATCTTGTTCTGTATGTATGCGGCAATCCCGTTGACCGAGGCATTCGTACCCATCTCGGTGATATCCAGCCCAATATTGAAGGCTTCCTCCAGGTGGAAAACACATTCCACCAGCTTGAGCGAATCGCCTCCCAGTTCCATGAACCCGGTATTCAGATCGTAATTTTGGGTTTCCAGAAGGGTGTCAAACACTTCCCTGACTTTGGCATGAATCCCGTCCGGCGACGTCTCGGGAACCGTTGTTTTTTGACGGGCCGAGGCGTTGTTCCTGCTGCTGAAGAGCATTTCCAGGCTCCCCTGCAGGTAGTGCTCCCGGACCTTGTGTGTGCGGATCTTGCGGTTGTCCGTCCTGGGCAGGCTATCCTTTTTGACAAACACCACATCGTAGAACGAGAATTCAAAATGATCGGCCATCACATGATTGATCCGTGACGCGATGGAAGCAAACTCCAAATTGACGTTGTCGGCTTCCAGACAAATAGCCACCGCTTCCTGCTTGTTGGCTTCCACAGGAAAAAAGACAGCCGATCCCATGGGCACGGCCGGTATGTTTTTCTGTAAAACAGACCGTATATCGCCCGGGTACACGTTGTGCCCGTTGACAACAATCAGTTCCTTGATCCGCCCGGTCATGTAAAAATCCCCCCGGTAGATGATTCCCAGGTCCCCGGTTTTATAAAATTCCCCGCCGAGTCCTTCTACCCGCGCCCTGAAATTCTCATTGTCTTTCACGTTGCCCCAGTAGCCTTGACAGACGCTGTCCCCCTGGATGTATATCTCCCCGATCCGGCCATCTTCGCACGGTTTCCCGCTTTCCGGATCCACGGCGACCATGGTCAGGCCCTTTACGGGTTTGCCGAGACTGACGATCTCTTTGCCTTCCCCGTGCTCGCAGGGAACAAACCGGTTCTCGCCTTCTCCGTGCTCGCAGGGAACAAACCGGTTCTTGCCTTCCCCGTGCTCGCAGGGAACAAACCGGTTCTTGCGCAACGCATCGGCATGGATCCGGACGGTCCGGTAATCCCGATGAGCCACCGTAGCCAGACAAACATTCTCGGCAAGACCGTATCCCGGAGCGAAGGCATCGGGACGCACGGCGAACAACTCGGCAAAATTTTTGATGGTAAGCGGATCCACAAACTCGGACCCGTTGATGAAAAGGTTGACGTGCGAAAGGTCGAATTCCGCGGCACTCCGGCTGTTCAGGATGTGTTGAAAGACGGCATATGCGCTGTTGGGCCCAGCGGTGATGTTGATTTTGTATTGGGAAAGCATGCTGAGCCACAACGTGGGTTTTTGCAGGAATTGCAGGGTTGGCAGGAAATACGCCGTTCCTTCCAGGGCCATGACGGGCAGATAAATGCCTATGAGCAGGCCGAGGTTGTGAAAAAACGGGATCCACATGGCCACGTTGTTTCCGGTAGAAAAATCATACACATCCATGACCTGGGCAATGTTGGTCATCAGGTTTTTCATGGTAACCATCACGCCTTTGGGATCGCTCGTTGAGCCCGATGTGTACTGCAGGTAAATGACATCCTCGGGAGCGGCAGCATGCATGGCAAATGGGTCCGTTCTATTTGGCAGGCGATCGGTATAGATCCGTTTCAGTCCCAGTGCGGGCAACAAGGCTTCCCTGGCCAGGCGCTTTTTCACATCAATTTTTGCGTGTTGCGCATGTTCCAGGGCAAAATTGGAGATCAGGAATTTGGGTTTGCAGGATTTGACTACCGATATGAAACGCTGCACTTTTCCTTCGTCAATGGGTGGAGGAATGATGGTAAAGAGTGTCCCGGCCATCATGGCCCCGTAAACGGCATACAAGGTACCGGGGTCCTGCAACGAGAGAATGACCACCCGGTCTCCCTTTTTAGCCCCTTTGGCCAGCAACTC
>LFSY01000134.1:0-11576 GCA_001512865.1 Rikenellaceae bacterium DTU002
GAAAGTTTCAGTTTAAATGTCATAACAAGGTACAACAAAGTCATCAATGCCCAAATGATCAGCAAATATAAGGGAAAAACACGAATTGGCAGAAAACCCAGTAAATAATTCAGTAATGTGTTACCTGCCAGGGCTATGACCATAGCTATCCCAATTGCCGTTCCGGATAACGACTTATACCTTGACCCGACATAGGAAATGATCACCGGGAACGTAGCGCCCAGTCCTGTGCCTATCAGGATCACGGAGATCAGCGGAGGTATGCCTGCGGCAAGTCCGGCAAAACCAGCTGCGGTCAGTGACAGGTAGGCCCACAGTATCTTCCAGGGAGCGAATCTGAGGGACAACCAGCTTAGAAGCACTCTTCCCACTGTGATTCCCAGTACCACAAAGGTCAGGAGAAAAAGTGCCTGTTGCTGAGGCAGGCGGTATAGCGGACTGTCCTGCAAAAAGATGGGGATCCAGTTGCTGCACAGCCCTTCCAGCGCCGATTGGAAGAAAAGGATAAAACTGAAAAACAGCAGGGCCGGCTGACGAAGCATCAAAAGACCTTCTTTTACAGGAAATCCCTGGCGGACCTTCGCCTCGGGAAAACGGGTCAGGCTGAAATAAACAAAAATAAAGAACAGAAATACGGACATGTATCTGAGGATCACTGCATAGGAGACATGATCGAAGATCCCCAGGATCAATGGCATCATCAGAGCGCCAATCCCGTAAAAAACTCCCAGAATACTCAGGTTGGAGCTTCTGCGGCGATCGTCCGAGACGTCGTTGACAAGGGCGTTGCAGGCACCGTTCAGAATGCCTCCGCCCGTCCCTGTGAGCAGGACACAGGCTCCCAGCCAGGGAACGGATCTGAAAGCAGCCAGCCCGATAAACCCCAGAACGACCATGGCTGCCGCAGCCTGAAAGGGCATTTTGTATCCGAAACGGTCACACCAGGGACCGAACACTAAAGATCCTGCCAGGACTCCCAGGGGGAGGATGCCTGCCAGGGCCGAGGACTGCGCCATATCCAGGTGAAGGGTCTCCCTGAGGGACGGCAGCACCGATCCGAGGGTAAGAAATGATATCCCGAAAAAAACGATGCCGGCATAACCTGCCGCAAGTATTTTACTGTTTTTCATATGATCCCGTTGCTTCCAACGCCAGTCGTCCTGCCCCGTAGATACCTGCCTTCTGGGCAAGTCCGGAAGCCTCGAAACGGCATTGTCTTATACTTATGGGTTGAGCCCATTTACAAGCCTCGTAATAGATCCTGTCCAGGAAACGGACAGCAGGTCCGAAAACGCCACCGCCCCAAACCACCATCCCCGGATTGAACAGGCTTACCAGGTTGGCCGCAGCCATCCCCCAGCACTCGACCGCCTTGTCGATAACCATTAACGCCACCGTGTTACCTCTTTCGTAAGCCTGGAAAACCGATTTGGCATCAGGGTATACGCCAGGCTGGCCTGACAGTTTGCGTGCCTGGGCAGCAATGCCCGTCCCCGAGGCATATGTTTCAAAACAACCGCAATTGCTGTATTCGTCTATGAACGGAGGCTGCAGCGCCATCCATCCGGCTGCCCCGGCTATATCGGCACTGCCGTGGATCACCCTGCCGTCACTCATGATCCCGGCACCAATGCCTGTGCCTATGCCGATATATATGGCATCGGCAAATCCTCTGGCAACACCCATGGAAGTCTCTCCCAGTATATAGCAAGTCCTGTCACTGGCAATTACGGCTTCCGCCCCGGGTAAAGCCCCGGTAATGTATTTTTTCAATGGAAAACTGTTCCATCCGGGGATATTGGGAGCCCATACCGTATCTTTCCGGTTGTCAGCTATTCCGGGAACACAGATACCTATCTTGATTTCTTCCCCTGCAGGCACCCCCTGCTCTTCAAGGAGCAAAAGGCAGACGCCGGCCATAAGTTCGGCCACAAGGGAACCGGTACGTCCTTCCAGTAAAACACTTCTTTCGGTGATGATCTCTCCGGAAGGGGAAAAAAGAGCTGCATGCAGTTTTGTCCCTCCCAGATCTACTCCTATGGCTTGCATATTTTTTTCAGACAAATTTAACGCCCAGACTCTTCATGTTCTCTATGGCTGCCCTGTGATCTTTTTGGTTCACGTAAGCAAGACCTTCCAGGAGTACCTGCACATCGAACTCCGCCTCTACAAGTTCCCTGACTGTTTCAAAAACACAATACTCTGTAGTGATACCGCTCACGATGACCTGTTTTGTAAGGATCTTCTGTAAGGGCGTTCCGTCGGAACGTCTGGCGTTGAATGCGGAATATTCCTCTTTCAAAGGATCCGTCCCTTTGCGAAATATCCTCATCAGATGAGGCCTCGCGTTGGGATCGTTCACCCGTGAGTAATAAGACAGATGGATCTCCTGCCCGGAAGTGTTTACCACACAGTGTGGAGGCCATTGCCCTCCGTGCCCTGTAAAGGAACAATGATTGACAGGGTGTGTATCACAGACATACACCACCTTGTCGTTTGGGTGCAAATTGATGTAATTGATGCTGTGTGTCATGGCGTTCTCTGCATTCTGACAGGCCAGAGACCCTGTAATAAAGTCGTTCAGCATATCCACCACTATGTGGGTTCGGGAATGTTCATACATGGCTCAGTTCCTCTTTTATGGTATATATAATTTTCATTTTTAAATCGTAAAGATCGTCTGATATGTCAACCTTATGATAGTGCGGGTTGATGATCCTGCGTTCGGTCGGGTTCATCCGTGACAGCTCGTTCAGATACCTGTCCCGTTTTTCCTGTTGCGTTGTCTCGGGACGGATCCGTTTTCCGTTCTCGATAAATTTGTGCTGCAACCGTTCTGCCGTATAGGTGCCTTCACTGAAAGAGGTTTTGCGGGTCTGATCGTATTCATCTCTGAGGATAATGTCTTTCCCCCCGGAGAGGGCTTTCTCAAGGCGGTCTCCGCGCAGGCAGGTCACGTCGGCTTTATTCTCGTTGTCCTGGTATATCCTGTAGGTGACCTGAAATCCCGGGTTGATCACCTTGGCCTTGTCTTCGGAAAGTTTCAGTACCGGGGAGTCTCCGATCTGCACCATTTTGTAAACATTGCCAAAACACGGATTGTGTTTGCTGGTCGCGATGGCATCTCCGACCCCGTAGCTGTCGATGGCGGCATTTTGCCTTTCAAGGTCCGATATCAGGTATTCATCCAGGGCATTTGATGCAAATATCACACAATTGTTTAATCCCTCCCTGTCCAGTAGCTCACGGCACTTTCGTGAAAGATAGGCCAGGTCTCCGCTGTCCAGCCGTATCCCGTAAAATGGCCGGTAGGAATCGTCAATGTTGTTTGCCCTGAAAGCAGCGATGGCATTTTTTATACCGCTCTTAAGCGTATCGTATGTATCTACCAGCAGGATCAGGCCCTCTCCCATATGGCTTTTGATATATGCGTCGAAAGCTTTGTATTCACTCCTGATGCTGCACCCGAATGCAGTCACATAACTATGGGCCATGGTCCCCGTACTGGGGATATCAAACCCGGTGGTTGCCAGTATATTTGAAGTGCTGACACACCCGGCAATATAGGCTGCCTTGGCCCCGTGCAGCGCGGCCCAGGGACCGTGTGCACGACGGGACCCGAACTCGCTTACCGGTTTGGTGGTACTTCGCGTCACACGGGATGCTTTCGTGGCAACAGCCATCTGATGGTTCATAATGCACAGCATCGGGGTTTCCAGGATCTGTGCCTGGAGAAGGGGGGCTACAACGGTGATCACCGGTTGCCGGGGAAAAACTATCTGTCCTTCCTCCATGGCATAAACATCTCCGGTAAAAGTGACCGATTCCAGCATCCGGCAAAAATCCCTGTAATTATCACCGGGCAGGAATTTTCTGAAAAAAGATTCCGGTTTTGAGCCGAAGCCCTGAATCATTTCAAGGACCTCGCTTATTCCGCTCACGACAGCCCAGTTGTTGTTGTCGGGAGCCGAGCGGTAAAACATATTGAATATGGAGATAGTTTTGTCCAAACCTTTGTCAACAAAGGTTTTGCCCATTGTATACTGGTATTTGTCAGAGCAGTAGGAATTCACCAATCTCAATTTTAGATGTAAAGGTAGACAAATTAAACGTATCTTTGCAGGTCCATACGGGAAATTCTATGAAGAGTATTTTTAGCAAGAACACAAAATACGCGGTCATCGGATCTGGGAGCTGGGCCACGGCACTTATCAAGATTCTGCTTGAAACACAGGACGAGGTGCTGTGGTACGTAAGAGATCAGGAAATGATTGATTTCATTACACACAACAAGCACAATCCCCATTATCTTCAGGCTGCCCGGCTGGACCCCGCACGTCTGAGAATGAGTGCAGATATCAATAAAGTGATCAAAGACGGGGACGTGCTGATCTTTTGCATCCCTTCCACATATTTCATAAGCGAAATGATCCGCCTGACCGTTCCGCTGGATGACAAATTCATAGTCACAGCTATCAAAGGCCTCATTCCGGAACGCAACATTTCGGTCACCGAGTATTTCAACCGCATTCACAACATTCCCTACGACAACATAGGGGTCATTGCGGGCCCCGTTCACGCCGAGGAGGTGGCCATGGAAAGGCTGTCCTACCTGAGTGTGACCTGCAAGAAAGAAAAGACGGCGATAAGGCTTGCCGAGGCTTTCGGCTGCCCGTATATCCGCACCAGCACAGGCACCGACATATACGGCCTTGAATACGCGGTAGTCCTGAAAAACATATATGCCATCGCTTCGGGGATGAGCCGTGCCCTGGGATACGGAGACAATTTTCAGGCAGTGCTTGTTTCCTGTGCATACCAGGAAATACGTGCTTTCCTGAACCGTTCGTATCCCGACAAAGGCAGAAACACCTCCCTGTCGGGTTTCCTGGGAGACCTGCTGGTTACCTGTTACTCCCAGTTCAGCCGCAACCGCTCTTTCGGCAATATGATAGGACAGGGATATTCCATCAAAGCGGCTCAATTGGAGATGAACATGGTGGCTGAAGGGTTTTACGCCACCTCCTGTATCCACGAAATCAATAAAAAATACAACACAGACATGCCCATTGCCAATGCCATGTACAAGATATTACATGAATTCAGGTCCCCGGCCATCGTTTTTAAAGCATTAAGTGAACAATTGAAATAAGGTATGAAAGAGATTATCACAATTTCCGGGAAACCGGCAACGTCCTTTATCCCGACCGGCGAATACAAAATATGGGAACAAAAAGCCCTCCGCGCACTTGATCTGCTTGCATCCGGAAAAGGACGCGGATCGGATTTCCTGGGCTGGCTGGACCTGCCTTCCGGAACCTCGGAGGAACTAACCGAAAGGATAAAAGACATTGGCAACGACTGGCAAAAAGATATTGAACTGGTGGTGGTCATTGGGATCGGGGGATCTTACCTTGGGGCAAAGGCCGTCATCGAAGCCCTCTCCCACTCCTTTACATCCCTGATGCCCGCTGCCGGGCCCAGGATCGTTTTTGCGGGGCAGAACATATCGGAAGATTACCTGGCAGAACTGGAAGATCTGATGAAAATCCGGTCTGTCGCCTGTGTGGTGATATCCAAATCCGGAACCACTACCGAACCTGCCATCGCTTTCCGGTTAGTTCAAAAGCACATCCTTTCGCAATACGGAAAAGAAGAGGCAAAACGCCGGATTGTGGCTGTTACGGACCGTTCCCGGGGCGCACTCAGAAATATGGCCGACCGAAGCGGGTACCGCAGCTTCATCATCCCCGACAACGTGGGAGGACGTTTCTCCGTGTTTACACCCGTGGGTCTTCTGCCCATAGCCCTGGCTGGCATAGACATTGAAGACCTGATAGCCGGAGCGCTGTATATGGAAAATGTCACCGCTGAAAAGACCGAAGAAAATCCTGCCGTACAATACGCTGCCTGGCGCAATGCCCTTTACAGCAAAGGGAAAAAAACGGAATTGCTGGTGAATTACCATCCCAAACTCCACTATCTGACCGAATGGTGGAAACAGCTGTTCGGGGAAAGCGAGGGAAAAGAGCACAAGGGCATTTTTCCTGCCGGCGTGGATTTCACCACTGACCTCCATTCCATGGGGCAGTACATCCAGGACGGGGAAAGGCATTTGTTCGAGACAGTCATAAGTGTTGCCTCGGCAAACCGTTCCCTGACCATCCCGTCTGATCAGGAAGATGCCGACGGTTTGAATTACCTGGCAGGAAAACATATTGACCAATGCAACAAAATGGCCGAACTGGGCACCTGCCTGGCACATACAGACGGAGGCGTTCCGAATCTGCGCATAGAGATCCCGTCACTCAGCACCTACAGCCTGGGCGCTTTGCTTTACTTCTTCGAAAAAGCTTGCGGCATAAGCGGATATATCCTGGGCGTGAACCCCTTTGACCAGGAAGGTGTGGAGGCCTACAAAAAAAACATGTTCGCCTTACTTGACAAACCGGGTTTCGAGATCCAGGGAGAAATCCTTCGCAAACGCCTCTGACGTGGCTGTCAGTCTTATTGGTCCCGCTTCCTTCCCGGCACGTACGATCACCAGACATTTACCGTGAAAGGCTTTCCTTTCATTCGCCCTGAATGGCTCATGGCTTATGGGACTGCCGTTATCCACCGCTTCTATGACCGCAGGGCCTTCAATCCCGAATGAGATCCTGTTGTCGGCATAAGGCACAGGATTCCCCCGGGCATCCAGGACCTCCACGGTAACAAAGGCCAGATCATAACCGTCCGCATCCAGCACATTCCTGTCAGCCGTGAGTTTCAGGCCGGCCGGTTCTCCTGCCGTTGTAATACTCCTGCGCAGATACTCTTTCCCTTCGCTATAGGAAACGGCCGTGACGGTCCCCGGCTCATAGGCAACACGCCAGAGCGTATGGAGTTGTTCGGGCGTCTTTTTCCTTATCCCCAGGGAGGCTCCGTTCAGGAACAACTCAACGGAATCAGCCCGGTTGTAATAAACCCACAGGTCCACGGTTTCGCCATCTGACCAGTTCCAGTGAGGGAAAACATGCAATACGGGGGTATCGGTCCATTCACTTTGGTACATGTAATATACATCTTTGGGAAATCCGGCCAGATCGATGATCCCGAAATAAGAACTGCGTGAAGGCCACCAGTAGGGAGTGGGCTCGCCCAGGTAGTCAAAGCCGGTCCACACAAACATGCCGGAAATAAAATCATTGTCACGTACGTTAATCCACGCAGATTCATGGGTGTTTCCCCAGGGTGCATGCATGTTGTCGTATGCAGAACATAAATGGTGCGGGGTATCGTAAGTCAGCCACCATTCCCCGGGTTCCTTCCGTACGGAATCAGAAGGCATCTGATAAAAGCCCCGTGCCTGCAATGAAGAAGTGGTTTCGGTAGCCACAAAAGGTATCCCGGGAAAATGTCGGGGCACATTTATGTAATCTTTTTCATGGTAATTGAACCCGATGATATCCATTGCACCGGCCCTGAAAAGGTTGTTGTGCGGAGCCGGTTCGTTGCAACCGGCAGTTACAGGCCGTGTAGGATCAAGCTCCTTGACAATCTCCACCAATTTCTTTGTCAGGAGCGCATCAAAGGGAAGTTCATCCGTAAGCTGCGTCTGGTCGCCGGACAGGAAATTCAACAACAGATTGGCCTGTTGAAGGTCCAGTGTGTCGGCTGCCGGATTGCTCCACTGTTCCAGCACCTCGTTCCCTACGCTCCACATCACCACGGAAGGGTGGTTACGGTCTCTGCGTATGAAGTCGGCCAGGTCTTTTTCGTACCACTCTTCAAAGAACATGGCATAATCATAAGTCGATTTCCTTTTGCGCCACACGTCAAAAGATTCGTCCATGACAAGAAACCCCATTCGGTCACAAAGATCCAGCAATTCGGGGGCCGGAGGATTGTGGGCCGTTCGTATGGCATTGCAACCCATTTCTCTGAGCAGGAGCAATTGCCTTTCCATAGCCCTCCGGTTGAAAGCTGCTCCCAGGGCTCCCAGATCGTGGTGCAGGCACACACCCAACAGTTTCATGGGTCTTCCGTTCAGGAAAAACCCCGAGTCGGCCGTAAAGCGAAAAGTCCTTATCCCAAAAGTGGTACGGTAGTCGTCAATGACGGAAGCGTTTTGCAGCAACAAGCTTTCCACCGTATACAAATGCGGGGTATCCACATCCCAGAAGGAAGGCCTTTTAACGGTCAGTCGCTGGTCAACTGATGTCTCTTCCCCGGATCCGGGTTCGACCAGCAGGCAATCTTCAGCGACGGTCCTGCCCGCCGCATCCACAATCTTGGTCAGAAGATACACCTCTTCAGGCAGTCCGTCACTATGGGAGATCCTGGTATTGACTTTTACCAGCGCCTGTTCGGCTGATACTTCCGGGGTTGTGACGAATGTGCCGGAATAAGGAATATGCACGGGCGATGTAAGCACCATGCGCACGTTCCTGTAAATTCCTGATCCTGTGTACCATCTTGAATTAGGCTGCTTCGAATTGTCTACGGTAACTTCTACCGTGTTCTCTGTTCCGGGAGGATGCAAAAAAGGAGTGATATCATAACTGAAAGAAGCATAACCGCAGGGACGGTGTCCCACCGGATTCCCGTTTAACAAAACCTTGCTGTCGCGGTATATCCCGTCAAATTCCAGAAAAACACGTTTCCCTGTCGTTGCGGGATCCAGTACGAACGTTTTCCTGTAAAACCCTTTTCCTCCGGGCAATGCCCCTCCCCCGGGTGTAGCGGGATTCTCCTTGTCAAAGGGGCCTTCAATACTCCAGTCATGAGGCAGATCCAGTTCCCTCCATGAGGTCTGACCGCCTGTTTCCTGCATGAGGGCGAATTCCCAATCCGGGTTGAAATCATATATTTCGCGTACCGGGGCCCTGTTGCAGGATGCTACGATCAACATCACGGCCAGGGTGGCATACCAAATTTTCATCTCGTTACAATTGAATGAGCTGTTCTGCTCCGTAATATTTCACTTCGGTCACGGCTTCACCGCCGCTAAAGGGCGTTCCCGTTTTTTGGGGTGTGATCTTTTTCACAAGAAAGATCCTTTCGGAAACCATACCTTCAAAAGATCCTTCCCTGGCTCCTATCCGAAGAATTCCCGTTTCCTGGTCAAATTCGAAAGGGATACTGGAGTAGCGGCCTTTCTCGTAATTGTAGTTGACCCCTTCATCTTCGTACAATGAAAAACGGGCATCTTCACCTGTATATACACACACCGTGAGGGGCCCTCCGGGATTTTCACCGGTATACTGGATATCAGGACCCACAGGCAGTATGGTACCGGCTTTTACATACAGGGGCATGATATCAAGGGGTGCATCGGCCACTATGGTGCGGCCTCCCGTAAAATACTGACCTGTATGGAAATCATACCAGCCGTTCTTTGCGGGAAGATATACATTGCGTTTTCTGGCTTTGTATTCGTAAACGGGGCACACCATTAGGGCATCCCCGAACATGTACTGATCAGCAATATCGTAAATGTTCCCGTCACCGTTGAAATCCATGACAAGGGCCCTCATAATGGTATAATCTTCAAACCAGGTCCTTCCGGCCAACGTATAAATATAGGGCATCAGGCGATAACGCAGTTTGTTGTACCATACCATGGTTTTATAGGCGGGATGGTTTTCCGGGGCAATATTGAAAATCTCCCGGTAAGGGTATTGCCCGTGGCTGCGGAACAGGGGACAGAATGCCCCAAACTGGAACCAGCGTGCGTTCAGCTCGCGCCACTCTTCCATGTCGGGGGAACCTTCCCGGGCCCTTTCAAATCGTCCCTGAACGCAGAATCCGCCTATGTCCATTGTCCAGTATGGAATACCCGATATGCTGAAATTGATACCTGCCGAAATCTGCGCCTTCATGTCTTCCCAGCAGGTTCCGATATCTCCGCTCCAGGTGGCTGTGGAATAACGTTGCAATCCCGGAAACCCGCTCCTGGTCAGCAGGAAAACCCGCTTGTCGGGGTCTTCATCCCGTTGTCCTTCGTATATGGCCTGTGCATTGACCAGCGCATAAGCGTTCAGGTAGCGCGTCGAGGGGCCCAGTGCGGTAGGTGTGGATAATGCTTTTCGGTATGCCAGGCTGGCATTGGAAAGAATATCGGGTTCCGAGGCATCCATCCACCAGGCGTCAAAACCCAGGTGATAAAGATGGTCTTCCATCTGCTGCCAGAACAGCTTGCGGGCTCCTTCCGCGTAAGCGTCGTAAAACGAACCGATGTATCCGGGCCAAATCCAGTCACGGATGCTGTCCTCGACGGCACGCGTGTACATCCATCCTTTTTCCTCAAATTCCTTATAATGTTCGGTAGTATGGTAGAATTTGGGCCATACGGAGATCATGATCCTGGCATTTTGGGCATGGACGCTGTCCACCATGGCTTTGGGATCGGGAAACCTTTCGCTGTCAAACTCGTGACTGCCCCACGCATCCACGGGCCAGTAAGACCAGTCCTGCACAATATTATCCAGGGGGATCCTGCGTTTTCTGTATTCACTCAGCACATCGAGCAACTCCCGGGAAGTCTTGTAACGCTCCCGGCTTTGCCAGTATCCCATTGCCCATTTTGGCATAATCTGCGCTTTGCCCGTAAGCAAGCGGTATCCGCCAATGACCTCATCACTGTTTTCTCCGCCGATAAAATAATAGTCAATCATATCGGCCATTTCCGACCACCAGGACTGCTTTGTCTGTTCCGCAGGATCAGTGGGTGTAAACAAACTAAGGCCCAGGTAGGACACTCCCCCGTCGGGGATCCATTCTATCCGGAGAGGATATTCCTTTCCGGCCTCCATCTCCGCCTGGAATTTGTAATTGTTCGGATTCCAGGCCGTACGCCAACGCTCGCCCACCACTTCTTCTCCATCCAGGAAGACCTTGGTGTATCCGGCATAATAAAGCAGGAACCGGTGTATCCCGCTTTCCCGGGCCGTAATGGTCCCTTCCCAGGAAATACGTGCATCATGGAACGGTATTTCTTCAGGAAAACCTTTCACTTTCTCCAGGTCCGTGTAATCAATGACAGACTCTCTTCTGCGCAGGTATTCCGTCTTTCCGTCGCGGCTGGCATAGACGGCAGTCAGGGCCCCTTCATTACCCTCTGCATCCCTCAGCTCAAGCACGTCCAGCTGCAAATAATCTCCGGGGTTACCAAACCTGGTAAGCGCATTGTTATCCCAAAGCAATCCGTAATTTTTACTGGAAACAATGAAAGGAACAGACACTTTGGTGTTGTACTGGTACAGGGTCTCGTTCCTTCCCTTGTAATTGAATTCATCGGACTGGTGCTGTCCCAGTCCGTAGAACGCTTCGTCATCGGGGGATTCAAAAACCTGCCTGACCGTATAGCCCCTGTCACCTTCCACTTCAATGGGAGCAAAGGATTTTCCTCCTCCCGAATTTTCCTGCAGGATCACATTTCCCCCCTTGTCCATAAAAGATACTTCTCCCGTGATTTTATCAACAGTCACCATCAATGATGCGGTCTTCACGGTGACCGACCGGTCTTCCTCCGCATATTCAAAAGACACCGGCGGCAGCTCTCCGGGAGCTCTCATAAGGCTGGGCCGAGTTGA
>LFSY01000134.1:11586-25739 GCA_001512865.1 Rikenellaceae bacterium DTU002
CGAACCTTGCTTTTGTCTGCTGTTCTTACAATTACAGATTTGCTCTCAACGATCAGACCTGTGGTACATGCCGTAAGCAGAAGTCCTGATAAAAGGACACTAAACCATTTTTTCATATATTTGATTTTATTAGGTCATTTTCTACTCAAAGATAATTGTTTATGAAGACTTTCACAATGCTGACCATAGCCTGTGTACTGTTTTGCAGTTGTAACAGGGAAAATAACGAAGAAGACCCCGGGATGCGCAACATCACAGCCATGGAATATGCACAGCTCATGGGCGTGGGATGGAACCTGGGCAATACCCTGGAAGCAACCGGGGGAGAAACCTCCTGGGGCAACCCCAAAGTAACGCCTGAACTGATAAAAGCCGTAAAACTGGCAGGATTCAACGCTGTCAGGATTCCCGTTTCATGGTCTGTTCACATCACGGACCAGGCAACCCACAAGATCGACAATGCCTGGATGCAACGCGTGGGACAAGTAGTCAATTATGTGATTGACAACGATATGTTCGCCATAATCAACATTCACTGGGACAACGGATGGATGAATGATCCCAGGGAAAGCAGGCGGGAAGACATAAATGACAAGCTTCATGATATCTGGACCCAGATAGCCATGTATTTCAAAGGGTATGACGACCGCCTGCTATTTGCCGGATCCAACGAAGTGCATATGGAAAACGACTGGTCTTCCAATCCTCCTGCTGAATACATCGCCGTACAAAATTCCTTTAATCAGACATTCGTGGATGCCGTCAGGGCCACGGGCGGCAGGAACCTCAAACGCCTGCTGGTGGTACAAAGTTACCTGACCAATATTGACCTGGCATACCATTCCCTGGTCATTCCGGCCGATCCGACACCGGACAGGCTGATGGTGGAAGTCCACTATTATGATCCGTACGAATTTGCACTGAAGGAAGACCAGCCGTACGACTCCCAGTGGGGATCCGTCGCGACGGGAGCGGTCACCTCCTGGGGCCAGGAGAACTGGGTGGAAACGCAATTCGGGAAAATGAAGGAAAAATTCACGGACAGGGGCATACCGGTGGTATTAGGGGAATACGGGGCGCTTTACCGTACTGCTTTGAACGGTCAGGCACTGGAAGACCACAAAAGATGCCGGTCCTATTATACGGGTTATGTTAACCGGGCAGCCCTTGATAACGGTATGGTCCCTTTTTACTGGGATAACGGGGCGGAAGACTTCAGGTTGTTCAGCCGGTCGTCGAACCAGGTCCTTCATCCGGATGTTCTGGATGCAATAATAAACGGGATCCAATAAACCCGCTGTCTTCCAACAGGTCTTCTTCCGGCGCGGATGCTGCCTTAACGGCCAGTTGATCACACTTTTCGTTCTGGGGATGACCGGCGTGGCCTTTGATCCACACAAAGCGGACCTTGTGTCTTTGCGCCACTGTCAGGTAACGTTTCCAGAGATCTACGTTTTTCGTTTTTTTAAACCCTTTGGCCATCCAGTTGTTGAGCCATCCCTCTTCCACCGCCTTCACCACATAAGTGGAATCTGAATAGACGCAGACATCGGTTCCCTTTTTTTTCAATGCCTCCAGCCCGGCGATGACCGCCATCAGTTCCATTCTGTTGTTGGTGGTAAGTTTATAGCCTGCCGAGATTTCCCTGTAGTGCCTGCCTGAACGCAATACCACCCCGTAACCGCCAGGCCCGGGATTGCCCAATGCAGAACCGTCCGTAAAGATCTCAACCTTCATGCAACCTTTCCGATGCGATCTCCTGGTTCCTCCTCCGTGTCCTGTATATGTCGCACGCCATGAAAATGGCTGCCAGCATGGATTCCGGAGAAGCCTTGTCCTCGCCTGCCAGCCGGTATGCGGTTCCGTGGTCGGGTGATGTCCTGATCACCGGAAGACCCGCCGTGAAATTAACGCCCTGGTGAAAAGAAAGGGCTTTAAAGGGGATCAGGCCCTGATCGTGGTACATGGCAAGGACGGCGTCAAATTTACGATATTCGGCTGCCGCAAAAAAACCATCGGCCGGATAAGGTCCGAAAGCCAGTATGCCTGATCTGTTCGCTTCTTCTATGGCTGGCGTAATGACCTCCTGTTCCTCGGTCCCGATAAGCCCGCCGTCACCTGCATGCGGATTCAGCCCCAAAACGGCCATTCTGGGCTGCCGGATGGTGAAATCTTTTTTCAATGTCTGGTCCATCAGCTTGATTTTCTGAAGGATCTTTTCTTTTGTCAGTTCCGAAGGCACAAGCGCCAGGGGAACATGACCCGTCACCACGCCAACCCTCATTCCCTGGGAACAAAGTAACATCAGGGGGTCCTTAACACTGAAGGCATTGGCAAGATACTCGGTATGTCCCGGAAAGGCAAAGCCTTCTCTTTTCATGTTCTGTTTATTGAACGGGCCGGTTACCAGTACGTGGATTTTCCCTGACCGCAGATCTTCCACGGCCCGTTCGAGTGCCTGTAAGGCAGCCTGGGCGCCCTCTTCCGTCATTTTTCCCGGTTCTGCCGCAAACTGTTCCGGGACGCACGGGATCAGGTTCACCATCTTGTAATGCAGTTCTGTGGCCGTCTGCGTGATATGTACGTTAAAATTCTCTGTTCCCGTACACAGCTTTTTGTAAAAGCCAAGCAACCTGGACGAACCATAGACCACCGGGGTGCATAACTCGTTTATACGACTGTCAGACAAGGATTTGATCAACACCTCGTACCCAATTCCGTTGGTGTCTCCCTGGGTGATGCCTACAATAATTTTTTTATGCATAGTGTCCTGATTATTTACGTATGATCTCCCTCCCGAACGGTGTCAGGGCCAGGGAAACCATCTTGAAATGCTGCTTTCCGAAAGGAATGCCTATGATGGTAATACATAGCACAACACCCCAAAAAAGATGACTGAGCGATATCCATATACCCCCCAGCAATATCCAGAGGATGTTTAAAACAGTAGTCAGGCAACCCGTCCCCGAAACGGCAGGACGTGTAGCTTTTCCAAACGGCCAGAGGGCAAAAGCCGCCAGTTTAAAGCTTTGCACCCCGAAGGGGATGCCGATGACCGTAATGCACATCAGCAGGCCGGCGATCATATACTCAAGGGCAATCATTATGCCCCCGAACAAGAGCCATAGTATGTTTCCCAGAATGTTCATAGGGCAAATATACGTAAGATATCTTTATATTTGTATTGCTATGGTTTCCATATGGGACACGAACATACAATTTCTGCAGGGAGTAGGTCCCCGGCGGGCGGGTGAACTGGAAAAGGAATTGAATATCAAAACTTTCGATGACCTGATCAGGCATTACCCCTTCCGATACATTGACCGTACCAGGTTTTACGCCATAAATGAAATTGATCCTGAACTTGCCTACATCCAGATAAGGGGAGTGGTCCGCGACATGAAAATTGTCGGATCGGGTCCCCGAAAACAAAGATTGGTAATACTTTTAGCTGACCCTACAGGGACCGTTGAACTTGTCTTCTTCAAAGGCGTTCGCTGGATCAAAGACAAGATTATGCTGCATACCGAATACATCGTTTTCGGCAAACCGACCCTGTTCAACGGCCGGATCAACCTGGTACATCCCGATATGGATATACCTGACGATCAGGGACTCAGGGGAAGCGCAGGACTGCAGGCCGTATATTCTTCCACAGAATCACTGCGCGACAGGGGCTTTACACAAAAAATATTTTCCAGGCTCATTGCCCAGACATTGACCCGGCTGGAGGGACATATTACCGAGACTTTGCCCGACACGCTGATCAGGACCCTGAAGCTAATGCCGCTTGCCATGGCCCTGGAAGAGATCCATTTCCCCAAAAATCTCAAAAACCTTCAGGCTGCCCAGACCAGGCTAAAGTTCGAAGAGCTGTTTTACATCCAACTGGGCCTGCTCAGGCAACGTTCGGTACGCCTGAGAGCAGAGGACGGGCTGCCGTTTCTCTCTGTAGGCAAGGCGTTCAGGGATTGTTACAACAAATTGCCTTTTGAACTGACCGGGGCACAAAAACGTGTCATCAAAGAGATCCGGGCAGATCTGAAAAGCGGACAACAAATGAACCGCCTGCTCCAGGGAGATGTAGGAAGCGGAAAAACGCTGGTTGCCCTGCTGAGCGCCCTTATTGCGGTTGACAACGGGTTCCAGGCATGTATCATGGCTCCCACTGAAATTCTGGCCAACCAGCATTACCAAACCGTCTGCCGTTTTCTTGAAGGGCAGGATGTACAAATAGCTTTGCTGACAGGATCCACCAGACAGGCCGACAGGAAAGTGCTGCATGAGGCGCTCCTGGACGGATCTCTTGATCTGCTTATTGGGACACACGCCCTGATTGAAGATACCGTAACATTCAAAAATCTGGGTTTTGTAGTCATTGACGAGCAACATCGTTTTGGTGTTGAGCAAAGGGCCCGTTTATGGAAAAAAACGGAAGGATCTCCCCCGCACATCCTGGTGATGACTGCTACGCCTATTCCCAGGACACTGGCCATGACCCTTTACGGAGATCTGGATATCTCCGTGATTGATGACATGCCCCCCGGAAGACAGCCCGTTCAGACGGTCCGCTACCCTGCATCCAGAAGAAGCGCGGTATACACTTTTATGCGGGGGCAGATCAGGGAAGGACGACAGGTTTACATTGTCTACCCGCTGATCAGGGAATCAGAAAAACTCGATTACGAAAACCTGGAAACGGGGTATCGTGATATCACCGCAGCGTTCCCTGCCCCCCTTTACTCGGTTGCCGTGGTACACGGCCAGCAAAAAGCCGAAGACAAGGCTTTTGATATGAACATGTTCGTAAAGGGAAAGGCCCAGATACTGATCGCCACCTCGGTCATAGAAGTGGGCGTTGACGTTCCCAACGCCACGGTCATGGTTATTGAGAGCGCGGAACGGTTTGGATTGTCACAGCTTCACCAGTTGCGGGGCCGTGTGGGAAGGGGTGCGGAAAAATCGTACTGTATTCTGATGACGGGAAACGCCCTGAGCAAAGAGGCGCGGGAGCGGCTCAAACTTATGTGCGAAAGCAACAACGGATTTGAAATTGCCGAGGCCGACATGCGTCTGCGGGGACCCGGAGACCTTGAGGGAACGGCACAGAGCGGGCTTGCCTTTGACCTCCACATTGCCAACCTGGCAAAGGACGGCCAGATCCTGGAGTGGGCCAGGCTGGAAGCAGGGAAAATTCTGGATGAGGACCCGCTGCTGGAACAGCCCAAAAACAAATTGCTGCAACATCAGCTCAAGGTGCTGGGCAACAGGCAGGCAGATTACAGTAAGATCTCCTGAAAAAAGAATCAGAACGGATCTATGTGTGTCCGTGATTTCAGCATCATTGTATCTGAGATCATGAAATACTGATGCCGGATGTTTTTGTCTTCGTAGTCCTGAAACGTGAACCGGCGGACCGTGTCGCGGTATTTTAAACGCGCATCTGCATACTCGACCAGAAAAACGCGCTGACGCGACGTAAGGGTCAGGAAGACGCTGTACTTTCCCTGCCCGTCGGTGAATACGGTGTCGGGATCGTTTGCCTGGACATATGTTTTGTGCATTACAACAGAGATGCCCTGCACAGGCTGGTTTACGACGTTCTTCACCACTCCTTCCACCACGTAGGTATATGTATTCTCTTCCCTTTCTATACAGGCGGTAAGGGAAAAGAGCAACATGAACAAATAAAAACCCTTTCTATAGTACATTGAGCACCTGTTCCTTAATTTTTTCAAGTTCGTCTTTCATCATGACCACGTATTTCTGCATGCCGGCATGTGCCGCCTTGGATCCCAAGGTGTTGATCTCACGACCCATCTCCTGGGAAATAAAGGCCAGTTTACGTCCCGCAAATTCCTCCTGCCCGATGGTTTGTTTGAAATACGTACAATGCTGGCGTAGTCTCACACGTTCTTCACTGATGTCGGCTTTCTCCAGGTAATAGATCAGCTCCTGCTCCAGGCGGTTCTGATCCACGGGGATATCATCCCGCAATCCCGCCAATTTGTCTTCCAGCCTTTTCCTCACGGCAACGATCCGTACCGGGTCCAGTTCCTCTGCTTTCGTAAGGTAACATTCAATATTGTTAATATGGGACAGCAGGTCCTGACCCAGCCGTTCACCTTCCCTGAGCCGGAACTCGTCCAGATTGTCCACTGCCTGAAAAATGCATTTTTTTAATTCTTCCCACACAGGAACTTCAATTTCCTTTTTCTGCACTTCCCTGACTTCCGGCATCCTGAGCAGCGCCGCGGCCAGATCCGTGGAACTGACATCCTGATGCATGTCCTGGAATATCGCCTGCAATTCCTTGAAATACTGTTTGATCAATGGCACGTTAAAAGCATTTTCCAGTACTTCCTCTTCCTGGTCTGCCGAAATAAAAAGATCAATATTCCCGCGCTGTAGTTTTTTAATAAGATCCTGCCTGAGTTCATACTCAAATTCCCTGGGAATCTGTGAAGTTTTAAACCCGATATCAGCTGTTTTGCCGTTTACCGAACGTATTTCAACGGTGTATTTTTTTCCGGAAAATGAGGCCTGGGCTTTTCCGTAACCGGTCATTGAACGAATCATTTGATCAAATTTTCAGCAAATATACATTAATATGACTATTTTTGTTCCCTTAATACCATTCCGGCATATGAATGCAGAGAATACCAATACAGCTCAGGATCGTTCGCTGAACTTCCTTGAGGAAATCATCCAGGCCGATCTGGCCGCGGGCAAATACCAATCCATTATCACCAGGTTCCCTCCGGAACCCAACGGCTATCTGCATATTGGCCATGCCAAGAGCATCTGTCTGAATTTTGGGCTTGCCATCAAGTACGGAGGCAAAACGAACCTGCGCTTTGACGACACGAATCCCACCAAGGAAGAAACTGAATATGTGGATTCCATTAAGGAAGATATCCTATGGCTGGGTTTCAGCTGGGCGGGGGAATTCTATGCCTCGGACTACTTTGAACAATTGTACGAATGGGCCCATAAGCTGATTAAGAAAGGATTGGCTTATGTGGATGATCAGTCCCAGGAGGAAATACGCCTGGGACGCGGTACGGTAACCACTCCGGGCAAAGACAGCCCCTGGAGGGACCGGAGCATAGAGGAAAACACCGACCTTTTCACCAGGATGAGGAACGGAGAATTCCCCGAAGGCAGCAAGGTCCTGCGAGCCAGGATAGACATGAGTCATCCCAACATGCTCATGAGGGATCCGCTTATGTACAGGATCATTCATGCCGATCACCACCGCACCGGAAATGCCTGGTGCATATATCCTATGTATGATTACGCACACGGACAGTGCGATTCCATAGAGACAATAACACATTCCATCTGCACCCTTGAATTTGACGTACACCGGCCTCTATACGACTGGTTTATTGAAAAACTGGAAATATTCCCCTCCCATCAATTTGAATTTGCACGGCTGAACATTACCCATACCGTCATGAGCAAAAGAAAACTGCTTGAGCTTGTGCGGGACGGATTGGTGACTGGCTGGGACGACCCCAGAATGCCAACCATATGCGGCCTACGGCGCAGGGGATACACACCGTCGGGGATCCGGCTTTTTGCAGAAAAAGTGGGTGTTGCCAAAAGAGACAATGTCATAGACTTATCCCTGATGGAATGGTGCATACGGGAAGAGCTGAACAAGACATCTCCCCGTTATATGGCAGTATTAAATCCGGTAAAAGTGATCCTAACCAATTATCCGGAACATGAGGAAGAATTCATGACAGCACCGCTCAATCCTGAAGACCCCGGTGCCGGGGAAAGGCAGATCCCGTTTTCCCGGGAAATATATATTGAACGGGATGACTTCATGGAGGACCCCCCCAAAAAATTCTTCCGTCTGAGGCCGGGCGGGGAAGTCCGCTTGAAATACGGGTACATCATCCGTTGTGAGAAAGTGATCAAGGACAGCAGCGGAAGAATAACAGAAATACAATGTACTTACGATCCGGATTCCAAACCGGGATCAGGGACATGGCGCAGTGTCAAAGGCACCATCCACTGGCTTTCGGGCAAACATGCCGTTGCAGGGGAAGTGCGCCTGTTTGACCGGCTCTTCACGGAACCTTACATGGGCAGCATTCCGGAAGACAAAGATTATAAAGACTACCTGAATCCGGACTCCATGAAAGTGGTTCATGCCCTGATAGACGCTCAGGCAGCTGAATCGGCAAACAGGGCCGTCACCGGCAAAGACCGGACCCGTACACGCATACAGTTTGAACGGTCAGGCTACTTTGTTCCGGATTATGACTCTGAACCGGGAAGGCCGGTCTTCAACCGTATCTGTACGTTAAAGGACTCCTTTTCGAAAACGCTCAACCAGCCCTAAACATCTATCTTCTGGTTGCTGTCATCCAGCCATCGGGCCTGGGTGACGGCAAGGTCGGGTGCAATTCTTACATTCAGACGGCATCCGTATTTCCTGGACCATTTTTTGGCCCTTGACACAAGGCCCTTGGTAAGAAATGCCTCGATAAAAGGGTGCACCTCAAGAATGACATTTTTCAGCTTTTTCTCGTTGGCAAAGAATGCCAGCTGGTTTTCAATATTCTCTGTGAAGAGCAGGCTGGGTGAAATTTTCCCTGTTCCGTTACAGCTGGGGCACTTTTCGCTGGTGTTGATCTCCATCGCGGGCCGCACCCTTTGACGTGTTATCTGCATAATCCCGAACTTACTAAGGGGAAGGATGTTGTGTTTCGCCCTGTCCGAGGCCATCAGTTCCTGCATGCGTTTGAACAGCTTCTGACGGTGATCGGAAGTATCCATATCTATGAAGTCAACAACAATGATCCCGCCCAGGTCCCTGAGTCTCAATTGCCGCGCGAGCTCCTCGGCAACCACCATGTTCACTTCAAAGGCATTGTCTTCCTGACCGTTGCCCATTTTTGAACGAATACCGCTGTTCACATCTACCACGTGTAACGCTTCGGTATGCTCTATGATGATATATATTCCCTGTCTCAAGGGGACCACCCTGCCGAAAGAACTTCTTATCTGACGGTTTATGTCAAAAGCGTCAAAAATGGAATCCTTTCCTTTGTACAGTTTTACGATCTTTTCCTTTTCGGGAGCGATCGTTGCAATATAGGTGCAGATCTCGTCAAATACATTGTTGTCGTTGACGTGAATGCTTGTGAACGTGTCGTTGAGCAGATCGCGTATTACCGTTGTAATACGGCTGTTTTCGGTAAGCAGACGCGAAGGCGTCTGACCTTTACGCATAGCCGCCCAGGACTCTTCCCATTTGTGGATCAGCGAATTCAGTTCAGCGTCCAGCACCGCTGCCCTTTTTCCTTCAGCCGCAGTCCTGACAATAAGACCGTAATTGGGAGGCAGAATACTCTGCACCAGTCTTTCCAGCCTGCTCCGTTCTTCTTTGAGGGCAATTTTTGTTGAAAGGTTAACTTTTTCCGAAAATGGGAGCAATACCATATTCCTTCCGGCAATGGATATATCGGAAGTAAGCCGGGAGCCTTTGGTAGATATGGGCTCCTTGACAATTTGCACCAGGACGGCCTGTCCCACTTTAAGGACATCCGTGATCTTTCCTTCTTTGGGCAATACCGACCCCAGCTTAAGGCTGGAATATATCTCGGCAGGAGGATTCTTTCTGGCAATTACCTGTTGGGTAAAGTAATTGACCGCAGAAAAGGCGTATCCCAGATCCAGGTAATGAATAAAAGCATCTTTGTCATGACCGATATCTACAAACGCCGCATTGAGTGCAGGCATGATCTTTCGGACCTTACCCAGATACAAGTCGCCCACCGAGAAATGATTGTCACTTGTCTCTTCTTTATGGAGCTCCATTAGCCTTTTGTTCTCCAACAAAGCAATGGAAACATCGGAAGAGGTTACGTCAATTATTAAATCTTTCTCCATTCTGTGGCAAAAGTAAGAAACCTAAAGTGTCTTTTCGAAAAAAGCTGCTTTAGGTTTCCCGGTTCATCAGACATTTAATGGCTTATTTCTTTTTATGTCGGTTCTTGCGCAAACGTTTTTTACGTTTGTGCGTCGCCATTTTATGCCTTTTTCTTTTTTTTCCGCTTGGCATAATCGAATTTATTTAACGCTGTTTTTCACTTTATTCATGAAAACCTTAGCCGGCTTGAAAGCGGGTATGTAGTGTTCAGGAATTACAATGGTGGTGTTCTTTGATATATTGCGAGCCGTTTTTTTGGCGCGTTTTTTCAGTATAAAGCTACCAAAACCGCGAAGGTATACGTTGTTGTTCTGCACCAAAGAGTTTTTCACATTGTCCATAAAGCATTCTACGACTTTTTGTACGGCGATTTTCTCCAGGCCTGTTGTTTTGGCAATTTCGTTTACGATGTCTGCTTTAGTCATAATACGATAAATTTAAGAGTTATATAAATAGATTGCATTTCAAATGGATTGCAAAAGTAACATTTAATTCTTAATATCAAGACGTTTCAATTAAAAAATCATAAAAAACGTCTTTATATCTATCTTTGTACCATGGTTTTTACAACACTTCTCCTCGGGTGGTACGGAGACAACGGACGGGATCTTCCCTGGAAAACATACAAGGACCCTTATACGATCTGGGTGTCGGAAGTGATTCTGCAGCAAACCAGGGTGCAACAGGGAGAGGCGTATTTCAGAAATTTTATCAGTACCTTTCCTACAGTAAGGCATCTGGCCGAAGCCTCTGTGGATGATGTCCTGAAATTATGGCAAGGCCTGGGCTACTATTCCCGGGCACGAAATATGCATAAGACTGCCAGAAAAATAGTGGACGAATACGGCGGCATGTTCCCTAAAGACGTAGAATCGCTTAAAAAACTGGACGGTATAGGCCCCTACACCGCCTCGGCTGTTGCATCCTTTGCTTACGGAATACCGGCCGTTGCCCTGGACGGGAACGGGTACCGTATTCTGGCCAGATACTTTGGCATAGACCTGCCTCTGGGTTCTCCTTCAGCGGTAAAAACATTCCGGGAATTGGCTGTATCGCTTCTGCCGGAAGGAAAAAGCGCCGATTTCAATCAGGCACTTATGGATTTCGGATCGCTTGTCTGCATGCCACGGCCGCTGTGTGTGTCGTGCCCGCTGGCAGATCACTGCATCGCTTACAATACCGGCCTTGCCGAATCCCTCCCCGTAAAACCCCGGAAGGCCGGCCACAGGACCAGGTATTTCCATTACCTGGATTTCGGACAGGATACCTTCACTTTCATAGGTCAAAGGAAAGGCAACGATATCTGGAAAGGTCTTTATGAGTTCCCCCTCATAGAAACGTCCATGCCTGCCACTTATCCCGATCTGATTCGGAGCGAACGGTTCCGCATTCTGGTGGGCACTTCTGATTATGTGCTTAACAACACACAGGCATTGAAACCGCACAAACTGACACATCAGTCCATTCATCCTGTCTTCTACAGAATCAGTATTACGGGACCGGCACCTAACCTTGAAAAGGAATATAAAAAAGTGCCCAGGGAAGAGCTTTCAAAGTACGCAGTTTCCAGACTGACAGAAAAGTATATGAATTTTTTTCATAATTTTGCCGGCCTATGAAACCGACCCTTCTCCGAGGCTTGCTTCTGGCAGCTTGTTTAATGATAATTCCCCTTGCCGGTTGGAGCCGTAATATACGTATTGACGCCATAGAGGTTACGGGAAACCAGATCACTAAAGATTTCATCATACTCAGGGAACTGCCTTTTTCAACGGGAGACACAATCGCCGAAGAAGGCCTGGAGGAACAACTCAGACTTGCCCGGGAGAATCTCAACAACCTGCTGTTGTTCAACTTTGTGGAAATATCCCGGCTTCAGTCGGTTGACGACCCTTCACTGATAACCATTATCATACAGGTGGAAGAACGCTGGTATATCTGGCCGTTGATCGAAGTCAAACTGGAAGAGCGAAACCTGAGCACGTGGCTGCAAAACTGGGACTTCACCAAAATCACGATTGAAGCGGGAGCCCGTATTGACAATTTCCTGGGACTCAAGCACAAGCTGGTCATTGCCGCCCACGGCGGATACCAATGGGGTGTTTTTCTGGGCTACAGGGACATCTCGCTGGACAAGGAGGGAAAGCACTTTATGAGTGTGGACCTGCAGGGGAACGTAAGCCGCAACCTGGACATCTATACCGGAGAAGACAAACCGGCTCGCTTCAACATGCCCGGGGTCATCCTTGAAAAGAGTGTGGACACCCGCATCAATTATACATACAGGCCGGACATACGGACGATGCATAACATATCGCTCATGCACGAATTCACGATGCTTGCCGATACGGTTCTTAAGATCAATCCCCATTACTGGGGGAATGACCAGCTACGGAGAAACGCCTTCAGACTCAATTACAGGTACAGACTGGATCAGCGCGACTACCATCCCTACCCTCTGAACGGGTATTTCCTGCAGGCAGGACTGAACACCTATATTACTACTGATGCTACGGTCCGTTATGCCCAGTTGACCCTGGGACTTCAGTATTTCAAACAGATTCCCGGTTCACGGTGGTACCTGTCTACGGTTTTTTCAGGTGGGTATTCCCTGTCCAACACCCAGGCATACATTCTGGAAAGAGCCATAGGGTATGACAACAACATGATGCGCGGTTATGAATATACGGTGGCCGACGGACAATCCTATGCCATCTCCAACAATACCGTGAAATTCAATCTTCTTAAGAAAAGGACCTTTACCCTGAACTGGCTCTCCTTTTTGCCAAAATTCAACAAAATTCACATATCCATATACGCCAATGCCCACTTTGACATGGGCTACGCACATAATAAATGGGATTATGAACTCAACTCTCTCGGCAACCAGTTCCTCTATGCCGGAGGTCTGGGTCTGGACCTGGTTACCTATTATGACATGGTTATTGGCATAGACTATTCCGTTAACAAACAAAATCATCACGGAATGTTTTCCTGGAAAAACTTCTTCTTTTCCATCAAAGTTCCTTTTATCTGACCTTCGGTCATTTTGTCAGTTGTACCCTGTGGCACGAAGATTGACATCATTGGAAAGAGGAGAAATAAATATGAATTTAATTCTGAGTGATAAAATGACCGTAATTCCCTTAATGGAAATGGAAACGGAAGAACCATCGGGTTTTTTGCATGAAGACGGACTGCCGCTGGCACTTCCCTTACTTGTGCTCCGGAATGCAGTCGTATTTCCCGGGACGCTCATCCCCATCACCGTGGGAAGGGAAAAATCAATAAAACTGGTAAGGGAAAGTTTTTCCACCGATAAGTGGGTGGGAACGGTGACGCAGACGAACCCATTGGATGACGACCCCTCAGAAGACGAGATCAGTCGTTATGGATGTCTGGCCAAGATCCTGAAAATCATAGAAATGCCGGAAGGTGGAATTACTGTCATATTGCATGGCAGCCGACGTTTCCATGTAGAGAGGATGTTACAGAAAGAGCCCTTCTTCACGGCAGAAGTACATTACCTTCCCGACATCCTTGCCAGGGAAGATGACAGCAGTTACAAAGTAGTGGTTGAAGGCATTAAGGAAGTGGCCGCTCAGATATTTCAACTAACGCCCAGCATACCCCGCGAGGCAGAATTCGCTCTCAAGAACATCGAAAAGGATGATTTCCTGGTAAATTTTGTTGCTTCCAACATATACCTTGACGGGATCAAGGAAAAACTGAACCTGCTTGCCATCGATTCCCTGAAGGAAAGGGCATCCCGTTTGCTGGAACTGCTATACAAACACCTGGAACTGCTCAAGTTCAAGGAACAAATACATCAGAAGGTTCGCGGTGAAATTGATCAACAACAGAAAGAATATTATCTGAGTAACCAACTCAAGACCATCCAGGACGAACTGGGCCTTACCCAGGACATGGAAGACGTTGACAACCTGAGGGAAAAGGCTGCAAAAAAGAAATGGGGGAAAGAGATTGCCGAGATTTTCGAAAAGGAAATGCAGAAGCTGGAACGCGCCAATCCGCACCAGCCCGATTACGGGATCCAGCTCAACTACCTGCAGTTCATGGTTGATCTGCCCTGGGGGGAATATTCAAAAGACAACCTGGATCTGAAACGTGCCAGAAGGGTACTGGACCGTGATCACTCCGGTCTGGACAAAGTCAAGGACAGGATACTGGAACACCTTGC
>LFSY01000134.1:25840-30044 GCA_001512865.1 Rikenellaceae bacterium DTU002
CTGGGCGGACTTCACGACGAATCAGAGATCAGGGGGCACCGCCGTACATACATCGGAGCTATGCCCGGAAGGATCATCCAAAGCATCAAGCGGAGCAAATCCTCCAACCCTGTCATTGTACTGGACGAGATTGACAAAGTGGGAACAGACTTCAGGGGAGACCCCTCCTCGGCTTTGCTGGAAGTGCTGGACCCTGATCAAAACAACACCTTCCACGATAATTACCTGGATGTGGACTACGACCTTTCAAAGGTTCTTTTCATTACTACGGCAAATAACATAGGCAACATCCAGCCGGCCCTTCGCGACCGCATGGAGATGATCCCCATAAACGGGTACCTGGCCGAAGAAAAACGCACCATTGCCCGCAAACACCTGATACCCAAACAGCTGGAGGCCCATGGACTACAGCCTTCGCAGCTCAGGTTCAGCAGGCAGGCCATCGACGTGATCATCAACGAATACACAAGGGAGTCCGGCGTACGTAACCTGGAAAAGCAATTGGCCAAGATCGCAAGGCACATTGCCAAAAAGATCGCTTTCGGGGAAACTTACGATCCCGGACTGACCCCAGACTTTGTCAGGGAAATTCTGGGAGTGCACAGGATCATTCAGGACGTGCAAAAGGGGAACGAATTTCCGGGCGTGGTCACCGGACTGGCCTGGACAGAGACCGGTGGCGAGATATTATTCGTAGAATCAAGCCTGAGCAAGGGAAAAGGGAAGCTCACCACCACCGGGAACCTGGGAGATGTGATGAAAGAATCTGCGATCATAGCACAACAATACCTGAAAGCCCATGCAGATATGCTGGGTCTGGACGCGGATGTCTTCGAGCATACCGATGTCCACCTGCACGTACCGGAAGGCGCGATACCCAAAGACGGTCCCTCTGCCGGGATTACCATGATCTGTTCCATCGCCAGCGCCTACAAAAACAAATGCATCAAAAAAGGGGTGGCCATGACCGGCGAGATTACCCTTCGGGGCAGGATCCTGCCTGTAGGTGGCATCAAGGAAAAAATACTGGCAGCCAAACGTTCCGGAATTAAAACCATCATCCTTTCGGAAGACAACCGGAAAGACATAGAAGAGATCAATCCCGACTTTATCAAAGGATTGGAATTTACTTTCATGAAAACCATTTCAGAAGTCATCAAATACGTCTTGTAACGTGGATGTAAAGATTGAAGCAAGCTGGAAAGAAGCTTTAGGGTCCGAATTTTCAAAACCGTATTTTAAAGGAATCGTATCTTTTCTGCATGCCGAAAAAGAAATGGGGAAAACTATTTATCCTCCGGGGAAACTCATATTCAACGCTTTTGAATTGACTCCCTTACCGGCATTGAAGGTTCTTCTGCTGGGCCAGGATCCGTATCATCAACCGGGGCAGGCACACGGATTGTCTTTTTCGGTACCCGCAAACGTTCCGCAGCCTCCTTCCCTGCGTACCATATTTACCGAGCTGCACGCGGACCTGGGGATCCCGCCTGCTGCACACGGATGTCTTGAATCCTGGGCCCGTCAGGGCGTAATGCTTCTAAACGCCATCCTTACTGTCGAAGCCGGAAAGCCGGCCTCCCACAGCAAGGCGGGATGGATGGAATTCACAGATGCCGTGATACGGACAGTCTCCGGAAAGAAAGAAAATGTTGTGTTTCTGCTATGGGGCAATTTCGCCCGCAGCAAACGCGGACTTATAGATGCCTCGAGGCATTGTATCCTGGAAGCGGCACACCCGTCCCCCCTTGCCAGGGGAGCCTTTCTGGGCTCAAAACCTTTCTCCCGGACCAATGCGTATCTGACCTCAAAAAACATACAGCCCATAGACTGGATGCCGTAGAACAAGGTTTATCCAATTTTTTTCTTACTTTTGGCCATATAATCAAACCATTCTTCTTATGGAAAAAGTCGCTGTATTTCCCGGCTCTTTCGATCCCTTCACTTCCGGACACCTGGACGTACTGCATTCCGCACTGAAACTTTTTGACAGGATCGTCATCGGTGTCGGGGTTAACCAGCAAAAGGTGAGTCTCTTTTCACCTGCGGCAAGGGTGGCCATAATCAGGGAAGTAGTAAAAGACCTCACCAATGTGGAAGTATGCTCGTTTAAGGGGCTTACCATAGATTTTTGCAGGGAAAAAAACATTCGTTTCATATTCAGGGGAATTCGTACCACAACGGACTTTGAGCTGGAACAGGTTATTGCCCAGGTGAATTCCAAGATGGCCCCTGAAATTCAGACTATTTTTATTCCTTCAGGCCCAAAATACTCATTCATTTCATCCACTGTGGTACGGGATGTGCTTTTAAACGGAGGAGACGCCGGATGCATGCTCCCTGCAGGTATTGATTTGAACAAGTATTTAAAAATGTAGAAACCATATGTGGCCTCTTTTTCTGGCTGTTACTTATAGCATTGCCTTATGCCTGAACGGGGGGAGTACACATCCCGTTATCCTGGCAGTCCAGCAGGGAGAGCATGTAATACCGTTGGATACCCTCCGGCCCGACAACCGGGGATGTCTCCGCTTTGAAGGAGGCTGTGTGCTGGAACCGGGACAATATATGTTCATTCAGGAAAACAAACGGCTATTCAATTTCCTGATCTCGGCAGGAGAACCTCTGAACATCGCCTTCACGGCAAGCATCAGGAACGGAAGAACGGAAGAGATCCGCGTGGAGGGTTCTGAAGAAAACAATACCTACATACGTTTTTACCGTTTTTTACAGGAAAAATATGCCCGGGCCAACGATATTCTTGAACAAAACACGGACCCTGAAAAAGCACTCGTGGAAGTAGAGCGTCTTGAAGCCACCATAAGGGAATACACCTCTTTCCTTGCTTCGCAGTTTGAGGGTCAGATGCTTGGCATCATTGCCAAAAATGTTTTTACACCGCTTGTGCCCCCAGAGGCTTCCACCCTGCATTACCTGGATAACATAGACTTTACTGACCCCCGCATTTTAAACACCTCCATCCTTCCGCTTCGTTTGAGTGAATATTTTACCAGGATTCTGCCTCCGGTGCCCGATACCGTGATCCTTCATGCAGATCGTATCCTGAAAGGAGACATCCATCCCATGGTGAAGCGTTATGCCGCACAATATCTTTTCCGTTTGTTTTTCGGCAGTGAAGTAATGGGCATGGAAACTGCCGCCGTACATATGGCGCGCAACTGGTTGCTTGCCGATACTTCTTTGTGTGATGACATCGCTGTACGCCTTGAGATGGAAACATTCGTACGCTTCAACAGCCAATGTCTTACAGGTATGCCGGCCCCCGCCCTGGACCTTCCCGATGCCTGCGGGAACATCCGGCCCCTGCATGCATCACCAACCCGTTATACCGTAGTGGTTTTTTTTGAAGACAATTGTCCTGCATGCAGTGAAGCGTTGCTGCAACTGGTCAATATGTCGGAAAGGCATCAGGAACAGGACCTGACCTTTTATGCCGTTTACACACAGGACAGAAAAGAAATTCTGTCAAGGTATGCTGACTTTTTTCCTCAGAACTGGATCACGGTTTGGGATCCGGATTTTACCTCCGGTTTTCATGAAAAATACAATGTAAGGAGTACTCCCCGGATTTACCTTCTTGACAGGAACAAGACAATCATCGGACGTGATCTTGATCCGGGCACCCTGGAACAATTGCTTAAAGATGATCAACAAAAAAACAAGACCACCCTGACCAGGGTACCGGACATGGTTCTGGAAACCGAAAACGGAGAATCCTATGCCCTTTCCGATGTAACGTCTCCCTTCACGGTCCTGTATTTTTACGATCCGGCCTGTGCTGTCTGCGGCATGATTACTGCCGCTCTCTACGATCTTTTCAAAACGGCAGATGAACAGAAAATAAAAGTTTTCGCCGTTTACACCGGCAACGACTATAAATCGTGGCGAAAATGGCTTGCCGAAGGCGGTTATACCGATTGGATCAATGCGTGGAATCCCTCGGGTGACGACAGGATCCACAGACATTTCAATGTAAACGATCCCCCTCTTATCCTGCTGCTGGATGCAGAAAAGCACATCATTGCCGACCATCTTTCAGTAACAGCCTTATCCTATATTCTGAATGAATTAATATCGGATTCCTTATGATCCAAAACTTTGAAGAGTTTCTAAAGATCCTTCACCAGAAAGACGAGCTGCTGACGATCAGCCGTTTTGTCGATCCCAATATGGAAATTGCGGA
>LFSY01000080.1:0-1943 GCA_001512865.1 Rikenellaceae bacterium DTU002
GGTTTGTCCTCAAAAAGGGGTGTTTTTGAGGATGAGTTGCCAGAATCTGCCGGTTTGTCCTCAAAAAGGGGCCTAAATGAGGATGAGTTGCGGAAAAAAACCGGTTACTTACTGAGTCTTATTCCTGTCTGAGGTTGACTGGAGGGTAAAAGTAAATAGTTTTCAGGGATTTCGTCTCTGCGCTCCGACATCCCGGTCCCTGCGGGGAGCTATCTTACAAGAAGCCTGCGCAGCATGCGGCTGCACTGACTTTTCCGCACCCGGACGGACTTGAACAAACTCCATCCCGCCGTGTACGCAAAAGCCCTGCATATTTTCATTCGCAGGGCTTCTTGTGATCCGGTTGGGATTCGAACCCAAGACCCACAGCTTAGAAGGCTGTTGCTCTATCCAACTGAGCTACCGGACCCTTTATTTGGTCGCACGGACCCCTTCAATCGTTGACCGGACCCTTTATTTGGTCGCACGGACCCCTTCATTCGTTGTCCGGACCCCTTCAATCAATCACTCTGACCTCTCTTAAGTAGTAAGGGACTGCAAAGTTCCTGTTTTTTTTGGCAGGTTGCAAAAATACGGCATTTTTTTTAATACTCGTCCTTCGAGTGGTTAATCTTCATCCATTTCATGAGTTCAACCACCAGGATCGGCACCAGTGACAACGCTCCCGTGATGAACCAGTGTAAGGTATCCATACGCACAACGCCAAAAATTCTCATCATACCGGGCAGTGTGAGCACAGTAAGCAAAAGCATACCGGAAATGAGAATGGCCCCCACCAACGACCGGTTGCTCAGCAATCCTGTACGGAACGAGGAACGTTTGTTGGAATGCAGGTTGCGCACATGGAACAGTTGGGAAAATCCCAGCACGGCAAAGGCCATGGTTTGTCCCAATGCATTCCCGCCGTCACGGAAGCCAACCAGGTAAGCGGCCAGCGAGATCAGACCAATGGTTATTCCCTGATAGGAAATCCTGAAGATCATCCCTTTTGTGAAAAAACCTTTTCCGGGATCCCGTGGCCTGCGGGTCATGATATCCTTTTCGGCGGGATCCATGCTCAGTGCCAATGCAGGCAGACTGTCTGTGACCAGGTTGATCCACAGGATCAGGATAGGGGATAAAGGGTTCCCCAAATTGAACACAGAGGCGATGAATATCAGCAACACCTCGCCCACATTTGCAGACAGCAGGAACTGAATGGCTTTCAGGATGTTGTCGTATATGCGTCTTCCTTCCTCCACGGCGGCCACTATGGTGGCAAAATTGTCATCGGTCAGGATGATGTCGGATGCCTCCTTGGCCACTTCAGTTCCCACGATCCCCATGGAAACACCGATATCGGCCTGTTTAAGGGCCGGAGCGTCGTTCACTCCGTCCCCGGTCATCGCCACGATCTCACCGTGAGACCGCCATGCCTGAACAATACGTACTTTATGTTCGGGTGCCACACGGGCGTAAACCGAATAATCCCGTACATCCCGGTACAACTCCTCATCCGGAATTTTTTCCAGTTCGGCTCCTGTAACGGCCTTGTCTCCTTCAAGCGATATGCCTATCTCACCGGCTATAGCCATAGCAGTAACTTTATGGTCTCCCGTGATCATCACGGGGCGTATGCCCGCATTTCTGCATTTTTTAACGGCCTCGACCACTTCAGGCCTTGCCGGATCTATCATGCCCAGCAAACCAATGAAAACCAGATCTTTTTCCACATTCGAGGCGTCAATTGTTCCGGGCAGGGTATTGATATCTTTGTAGGCAACGGCAAGCACACGCAGGGCTCCCTGTGCCATACGCCGGTTGTCCCCGGCAATGACATCCCTGTCCTGGAGGGTGATCGTCCGGACTTTCCCGTCCAGGAGTATGTGCGTACACACGTCCAAGACCTCATCAAGTCCCCCTTTTACATGCACCCGGAAGCTTTCTGTCTCCATCCGGTTAAT
>LFSY01000080.1:2072-2923 GCA_001512865.1 Rikenellaceae bacterium DTU002
TCACCGGGGAGGGGAGGGTAACGGAAATCTATGGGACTGCCACCTGCCCATCCTTCAGTAACGCGCATCTTATTCTGGGTGAGCGTTCCGGTTTTATCCGAACAGATTACGGTGGTGCTGCCCAGTGTCTCCACTGATGGCAGCGTACGCACAATGGCATTCAGTTTTACCATACGTTGTACCCCAATGGCCAGTACGATGGTAGAAACGATCTGCAATCCCTCGGGAATGGCAGCCACGGCAAGGCTTACAGCCATCATGAACATTTCGAACCAATTGTTGCCGTAAAGCAGGCCTACCAGGAAGATCACGACACAGATACCCAGGGCCACGTATCCCAGTACCTTCCCCAACTGTTTGAGCCTTTTCCCCATAGGGGTTTCGGTATCTTCGGTATGTTGCAGCATGTGGGCGATTTTTCCCACTTCGGTCTGCATTCCCGTAGCCACAACAATCCCTTTGCCCCGTCCGTAAGTGACCACTCCCGTAGAAAAAGCCATATTGACACGGTCTCCGAGCGGTATCCCGGAACCTTCCAGAACCGCATGGTTCTTCTCGGACGGGACAGATTCTCCCGTCAGTGCCGATTCTTGTATCTTCAGGTTAACTGTTTCAGTCAGACGGATATCGGCCGGGATGATATCGCCAGTATCCAGGACCACGATATCACCCGGGACCAGGGCCGAGGAATCAATTACCGAAACCTGGCCGTTCCGTAAGACCTTCGACCGGGGAGAGCTCATCCTGTTGAGTGCTTCGAGCGAAGAGGCCGCCTTTTTTTCCTGAAATGTCCCTATCAAGGCATTGATCAGCAGGATGGCGAGAATAACGAACGTTTCCATAAGGCCTTC
>LFSY01000001.1:0-281 GCA_001512865.1 Rikenellaceae bacterium DTU002
TTCAAGGCGAACGGGAAATACTACATGACGTTCCCCTGGGCCCGAAAGGATACGGAAGTGCTGGCTTATTCCACGGCAGACAATATTTACGGCCCCTATGAGTTCCAGGGTGTCTTTTTTGAAGAATGGCCCAACAAATGCTGGACCAACCACCATTCGATCATCAATTTCAAAGGACAGTGGTACATCTTCTACCACCACAACGACTATTCGCCACATTTCGACAAGAACCGTTCGGTATGTGCCGACAGCCTGTTCTTTGAACCCGACGGAAGTATCCG
>LFSY01000001.1:317-1149 GCA_001512865.1 Rikenellaceae bacterium DTU002
TACCTGGATACTACCAACTATTTTGCCGGGTGGAAGACTGTTTTCAACACTCCTGACGCGTGGGTACGTTACAACACCGTACAATTTGACGGCGACTGCCGGGGTGTCGTTCTCCGGGTTAAGGCTCCCGTGGGCGGGACGTTGTTGTTGCAGAGCGGTCAGAAGACCATCGCTAAGGTAAAAGTGCCCCCGACAGAAGAGTGGAAAGAAATTTCTGTCCGTGTAAAAGGCATTGAAAAAGGCATACATCATCTGACAGTCAGGTCCGCGAGCGAGCATGACACCTGCCTGGACTGGCTCAGGTTTACAAAATAGACTAAGCCATGAAAAAATTATTACTGGTATTTCTTTCGTTATCCCTGTTCGGGTGCGAAGGATCAAACCCTGTACTTACTATTGAAGGCGGTAAGATTCAGGGAGTCAAAGCCGAGACCAGGGGCGTGTTTGTTTACCGGGGTATACCTTATGCTGCACCTCCCATCAGGGAGCTCCGGTGGAAAGCACCTCAGCCTGTCATTCCCTGGGAGGGAGTCAGAATCGCCGATACATTCGGACATCCGTGCTTCCAGGCCGCCCACTATCCGGGCGGTTATACCACAGAGTGGGGGTATGGTGACGAGGCCGCCTACAGTGAGGACTGCCTGTACCTGAATGTATGGACGAAAGCTCCCGGACAAACCGGTAAAAAGCTTCCTGTTGCATTGTGGATCTTTGGGGGCGGATTAAGGGAAGGGTGGGGATCCGAACCCGAGTTTGACGGGGAAGCCTGGGCCGGCAAAGATGTGGTACTTGTCACGTTCAATTACCGTCTGGGTGTTTTCGGCTTTTTGAC
>LFSY01000058.1:0-1564 GCA_001512865.1 Rikenellaceae bacterium DTU002
CTCCCAATATAACCCATTTCTTCCCCGTAGTATACAAAAGGAGAACCTGCAGAAGTCAGCAGTACGGCTGCTGCAAGTTTTGTTCTGGCCAGGGAATTGCCCAATTCTGTCCTGGCACGGCTTTCATCGTGATTGGTCAGTTTGGTGGCGCGTATGTAATCCTCTCTGTATGGTTTGTAGGTATTCTGAAATGTGAGGACATCCTTTGCAAAATAACAACCGGTCTGCGCTTCCAGCGCCCATTTAAGTCTGTACCAAAACGAAAATTCAAACAGGGCGGGCAATCCTTTGTAATAGGGCGCGACCTGTTCATAACCGGAGAAAACTTCCCCTACCATATAAATATCATGATCCCGTGTCTGTCTGTAATAGGTGTTGACAGCCTGATAAAACTTGTTCAGGAATACAGGGTTTTCATCTGAATGTTCATTGTGGTAAATATGTTTTACCGCATCCAGGCGGAATCCGTCTATTCCAGCATCAATCCATACTTTTGCATCTTCCACTAAGGCTTTGAACGCAGGAGAATTTTCTGAAGTTTCCACATCCCCGAAATTCAGGTCGGCAAACCAGTTGGTCCAGAAATGGGAGTGAAACATGGTAGAACCCGGCATCTGCAGGTCGTGTACATTACCTGCGTCGTCGTGGGTGTAGAGCACAAATGGTTTTCCAAAAGAGATCCTGGCAGAAGATTGACTTTGTGCCCCGTATTTTGTCTTGTTGTTCCATTCTGTAGTACTGGTGCGTATGAGGAATCCCCACGAAGAGCTGAACTCAACTGAAAGTTCATATTGATCTGCTCCCAGGTGGTACATTTTTTTCATCACACCGTCCCCGAAATACAGGTATTTGGCATTCTCGACAGAAGGATCGGGATTGTCGGGATCCCGGGTTCCCGTTTCCGTGACAGTGAGTCTTGGCTGTGAAGCATTGCTCCAGTCAAGAGCGAATTTCAATATGGCACTGCCGGTCGTGGACACGGTAAACCACTGTCCGCTATCGTAACCCGATGCCCCTTCGGTCCTGATCATGGGAATGTTCCCGGCGGTTATATCGGCGCGGGGATCGTCCGAGAATATGTAATAGTCGCGGAAAGGATTGTCGCCTGAACGTATGGCTTCACTGAACCACCAATGTTCCCGTCCGGAATGGTTGATCACATAATCCAGGTAGACCTTGATGCCACGCTGATGTGCCGCCCGGACAAAGGCACGAAATCCTTCCATGGTACCGTACGTGTCATTTACCCGGGCATAATCGGTCACATCGTAGCCGTGATAAGACATTGCCGGATGTATGGGCGAAAGCCACACAGCAGCAGCTCCCAGCTGGTCAATATAATCCAGCTTGTCTGTAAGCCCCTGAAAATCACCCCATCCGTCTCCGTCCTTATCGGCAAATGAATAAACAAGGAGCTGATAGGTAATATCAGCTCTCTTGTTTCCATCCCACGCCCGGGGAGCGTCAGTGACCCTGACGAAAGATCCTTCGTCATTGGGATCAGATCCCGTAGTGGGGTCCTTCCGACAAGAAGCAAAGATCAGGAAAAGGGCGCAAAGGAAAA
>LFSY01000058.1:1644-7342 GCA_001512865.1 Rikenellaceae bacterium DTU002
ATCAGGCCTACCAGGGTAACAGGGGTGGCTGTGGCATGCTGGTCCGGAAGGTTCACATTCCAGAAGTAGGTGCCGTTGTCCAGCATCATGTTGTCACCTGTGTAAAGGGTGAATTCAAATTCCGTATCGGCAATTAGCTGTCCGCTGATCCAGTTTCCGCTTTCCACTATCTTGAAACCAAACTCCGGATCGTACATGGTAATGGCACCTTTGTATGTACCGTCACCCGGACCGAACAGTTTTGGATCATCGGTCGTGCTCCAAGCATGTCCCGAATAGTCTCCGGCTACCACTACTTCAGAGGCATAGGCTGTCTCCAGATCGCCCGTTCTTACAACGGTCATGTGGTATGGAGGGGTGGCAAGGCTCAGGGTAACGTCGTACATCCCTGCCTCGGCAGCCACCATGTTGCCTCCGTCCAGAACCAGGTTCTGGGGATCACCTCCAAAGTTGATGTCCCAGGCACTGTTCATACGGAATTTGTATTCGGTCCCGGCCGGGAATGCCAGATCCTGTGCTTCCCAACGGTCAAGCTCTGCATTGTAGGTCATGGCTGCATCTTCCGGATCTCCCCAGCCGCAGAAGCTGCCTACTACACCCACTCTTTCAATAAGGGTGGCCGTGGCACTCATGGTGGTCAGATCTACCTTCAGATAGTAATACCCCGGGGCGTCAACTGCCAGGTTTCCGGCACCCGGATCGGTATCCAGAACTTCAAAGGATCCGCCGTAATTGGTGTGGTCCCAGTCGGGGGCACTGGTAAACTTGAAGATATCGGTAAGATTTACAAATCCTTCGTAATGTCCTTCCGTGTCACCGTTCAATACGGGGGCTGTTGCGGGATTCCACCCCTGGTGTCCTCCCGGGACATACAGTTTTTCAGGGAAGCTTGTGTTGATGTAGGTTATGGTATAGGGGTTCACACCTACATTCAGAACTACTTTGTATTCTCCTGCAGTCTTGTCAAAGACCAGGTTTGTACCGGTTCCAAAGCTTACGTTGCTGATGGATTCTCCGCCGGCTGAATGGGTCCAGTCGTGGTTTACACGGATCTTGAATTCACCTTCCTGCATTTCGGTTGTTGCCTCGAAGGTCTTCGTTTCCGGATTGTACACCATGTCCACATCGTTGGTCCAGCCGTTGCTGGCCACGGGAGCCGCACCTATCAGACTGAGGGTTTCCACCTGTACCATATACAGGGTGTTGAGCTTCTTGTTCAGGATGATGTTGTACATTCCGGAAGGTACGGTAATATCACCTCCGGTAGATCCGGATCCCGTAAGGGCCGTATAACCATCTCCAAATGTTGTCACCTCAATGTTGTCTATGGCAAAGTCACCTTCCCATGCAGGATTGGGTGAGAATTTGAATCCGACATCTCCTCCCCCCTCAACTGTAAGGTCAACCATACCTTCGTAGTACCCTTTCTTAACCGTAGATTGTTTGATCCTGGGAGCCGTTGCAGGATCCCATCCCTGGTATCCTCCGGGTACATAGATAAACTCGGGGTATGTGGCTATGTAAGTAGTCACTGCTATGGTTGCCGTATTGGAAATCACGCCGGTCTGGAAACTTTCGGAGAAAGCTTTTACCGTAAAATCAAGGTTGGCTTCCTGGGCTTCGGGTGCTCCGGCACCTACCGCGGCTTCGTTGAGTTCATCTACCGTAATGGAGAATTGTCTTTCGGTTAATCCGGCAGCCAGTGATACGTATTCACCTTCGCCGTATTTCATCAGCACATCATAGGTGATGGGTTCGTTGTAACCCAAACGCGCAGGTCCCCAGGTCAGAAGATCCAATACTCCGGTGGGATCCGTTACGTCCAGTACAATAGATTCCACAAGCGGGGTCAACTCAGCCGAGACGGCATCTCCGTAAGCATAAATGTCAATGGTAACGGGATCCGACTGGTACATGTCCGATCCGTTAGTCACAGAGACATAAAAAGTCATGGTAAATGTGTCGTTCTGCGGCAAATCAGGAAATGCCGCATACAGCGCTGCTTTGAATTCCGTTTTGGGGACTTTGTAAAAGAGTTCCGCTGTGGAAGCGATCTTAACAGCAGCTTCCCCAAATTTTCCGTATAAGTCATAGGTCAGACCTTCTCCCAGGAAACGGGCGGGTTTCCAGGAGAAATTTACGTGTTCCTCCATCGTGTTGGATGTCATCAGTATGTCTGAATGTGCATACATTTCCGGGGCTACGGGAGCCGTGGAAAAGGCATCTTCACTGATCACCTCACAGGAGACGGCTGCCATGCTTAAAACGGTTGCAGCAAATAAATATTTAAATATTTTCATAATTGCGTCTCTTTAATCGGTTACTGTTTTTCCATAACTAAAACGTAAGGGGTCCTGTTCCCGTGGAGTTTCATGATATAGGTCCCTGCGGAAGGGGCATAAAGGTCTGCCCCGCCTTTTACCAGTTTCACTCCGCCTTCCACATGTTGGCTGGCTTCGTTGTCGGTACCGTATTTATGGTCCCAGCTTTCATTCATGCGGATCAGAAAGTTCAAATCCCCGCTGAAAGTGATAGCGGGTGAAACCCATACATTTTCAACAGTATCGTAAGTCATGTCCAGATCCGTACTCCAGGCGCTTTCATCAAAAGCTCCAATGATACCTACCTTGCTTACGTTTTCCTTATCGATGGTCATTTTACCCCTGTTGACAGTCAAAACATATATGCTGCCTTCGGTCAGGTCTACCGACAGGTTTGAATCCGACTGTTCGGGACAATACCAGGAAGGTGTCAGGAAATTGTAACCCCAGTTTTCATCGGACCAGTTCCGGGCAACGGTAACTTTGAAGTAGGAATACTGTTCTGACCCGTCATCCAGGTTAACCAGGATCTTGTATACATTGGTTCCCCCGTCGGTTTCCCAGTATTCGGGAGCCTGTTCAATGTTCCAGCCCTGGTAATTGCCAGGCAGGTACAGGGTTCGTAATGAGGCTGCGAAAGTGGTAACGTCAAAGGATATGGAATTTGAGGTTACGCCTTCCACATTGGTGCCGTATACTTTGGCAATAAGGTAAGCACTAACGTTAGCGGTCTGGTTTACACCTATTCCCAGGTCATTGGCTACCACTCCGTTCAGGTCTGATTTGCTGATGGACAGGGAATTGGTAAAGGATGACCCAAGTAGTGCGGTTTTGGAATTGGCCGTTGCGTAGAGCGAGTATTCAATCTGAACGGACGGCCCGAAGGACGCATTGGTCCAGTTGAATACGACGCTTTCGGTCTTGCTGTTGTCATCGTTGACTATCACAGGTCCCTGCGAAAGCAACTCGGGTGCCTGGAAATCGCTGGTGGGATTGAGATAGGCTTTTTCTATCTCAATATCACAGGAAACAAAGACCAGCACCGAGGCGACCAACATCGTTATGTATTTAGTATATTTCATAATTGTAATCATTTATGAGTGAATCATAGTCTGTTAGTATCCGGGATTCTGAACCAGGTTGGGATTTGCATTCAGATCGCTCAGAATAATGGGATATACCTTGCGGTGCTCCGGTAACGATACTTTTCCGTTCATTACCCCACCCTTCAGGGTCCAGGGGAATTGCATGGAGGTAAAGTATCCGTAACGGATCAGGTCTGTCCTTCTGTGCCCTTCCCACATCAATTCGCGGGCACGTTCGTCAAGCAACCAATCCAGATCGATGGCAGAAGGCGTTGTAGAAGCAACTCCTGCTCTCTGGCGCAGCTGACCAATGTAATCAACGGCAGCGGGATCAGTGACCACACCTCCGTTCAGGCGAGCGTCTGCCTCGGCAAATATGAGATACATCTCGGCAAGGCGGAAGACCGGAAAGTCGATGGAGGAGAATAAGTAATTCGGCTCGGCATCCGATACGGTATGGCCGTCGGAGTACAAACCGGTGAATTTCCAGCACCTCCAGCCGGTATCGGTGGTTGTGTTGTCAAATTCTTTTGTGGACCCGATGTTGTAGAAGAAAGCGCGTTTGTCGCTGTTATCCTTGTCGTAACCGAATCCCGAGGTAGCTCCCCATTGAACGCCGTTGAGTCTGAAGCGTTGCACGTAATCGTCGGCAACGTGGTACCCGTTCCAGTTCTCGGGATTGAGCATTCCGCTCAGGCCCAGGTTCTGTGCAATGGCCGTGTTGGCATCAGCACTTAGTGTCGCAGAAACCAGGTGGGTTGTACCTCCCCAGCTCTGTGTGTTGTCTTTATCGTAAACAACACCCACTATGAATTCCTCGGTGGCCCCGTTGGTGGTATTGTCCTGCATGAAAAGTTCCTGGTAATTGGGGTGCAATTGGTATCCCATACCAATTACGTTAGCGGCAGCATCCTTGGCTTTTTGCCACTGCGGTGTACCTGTGTACACTTCTGCATTCAGATACATACGAGCCAGTACGGCCCATACGGATCCTTTGGATGCGCGGGGATAAGGCACTTCACCTTTGGCCGGCATGTCTTCGCTGTTGGCCAGATCCAGCAATTCACCTTCAATCCAGCTATAAAGGGCTTCCCTGCCAATCTGTTTGGGTAATTCCCCTCCTATGTTTTCTTCAAGAGCGAAAGGAGGATTCCCGAACAGGTCCAGGAGCAGGTAATAGTACAAAGCACGGTTGAAGCGTGCTTCGGCACGGTATTGATGTATCGTGGCAATATCATCCGAATGGCCCCTGTCGTTGAGTTTCTCGTCAGTTGTCTGGATCAGGTACTCATTGACCAGGGTAATGCCTTTCATACAGCGGGTATAAACGGCAATAATGGCTTCGTTGTCTGCAGATGTCCATCGGTGGTATTGAATGGGAACTATGTAGTTGTCACCCCAGATGATCTTGAATGAATCCGTTGAAAGTTCGTTCAGCACCATGTACATACGGGTAAGTTCGCTTTGTCCGGCATCAGCAACGGCAATATCGGGTGATCCCATGTCGTTCTGGCTCACCAGGGCCCAGTAGCCATATAAGTAGGATAAGCCGTTCAAATAACTGGAAGGCTCTGCGTATGCGGTTTCCGAGGTAGCATCTGTTTCATTCAGCGGCAGTGTATCCAGGTCGTTGATACACGAGGTCAGCAGGAAAATAAAAGCCGACGCCACAAGAAAACTGTTTTTCATTATCTTTTTCATATCTACCTTGTATTAGAAATTAATGTTAAGACGCAGGGTAAAGAGTCTGGGACGGGGGATGATGTTGAAATCCACACCGTCAGAAGACATGATCTCAGGATCCAGTCCCCTGTATTTGGTAAAGGTATATACATTCTGAACCGAAGCGGCTATACGAATGCTTTTGGCGAATTTCAGATCGTCAAACGTATAACCCAGGTTGATGTCGTCTATACGGAAGAAGGATGCGTTCTCTATGAACATATCTGAATACTTCTGGTTGTTTTCAGAGGGAGCCGTCCAGCCTTCAACCAGGTATTCCTTGCTTACGTTGTTCAGGTATCCTTTGTTCCAGTCGTCGCTGTAGGAAGTGGAATACCCCATGGCTACTCCGTTAATGACGTAATTGCCTATGGAGCCGTGCCCGTTCAGGCCCAGATCCCAGTTTTTGTAGCGGAATTGTGTGTTGATCCCGAAGAAGGCATCCGGTGTGGGGCTGAAACCGGTCACGTAGCGGTCAGCATCCGTGATCTCACCGTCCCCGTCACGGTCTATCAATCCGTTTTGAACGGGATTGCCGTCATTGTCGTACAATTGCTGGAACATATAGAA
>LFSY01000058.1:7383-16177 GCA_001512865.1 Rikenellaceae bacterium DTU002
AGGTATCCTTCTGTCTGGAGGGTGGTCAGTTTGGTGATCTTAGTGTCCTGGATGGTAAAGTTACCTCCAATGGACCAGTGCCAATCGGCTGTCTGAATGGGAATGAAGTTAAGGGTAAACTCCAATCCTTTGTTCTCCATATTCCCGATGTTGGATATAATGCTGTTCCCAAAGTTGGAACCAAGCGGGGTTGAAATGACGTTCAGCAGATCGTAAGTGTAGCGGTAATACGCTTCCGCACTACCGGTGATGCGGTCGTTGGCAAACCCGAAATCCAGACCTACGTTGTAGGTTTCGGTTGTTTCCCATTTCAGGTTGGCGTTGTAAGCCAGCGGAGCCAACGTGGTATAATACCCGTCACCCATGAAGTATCTCATTTCGAGTGCAGAGGAGGAAAGATAACGGGCCAGGTAGGGATAGTAGTCCGAGCCTATATCCTGTTGTCCGGTACGTCCCCATCCCAGGCGGAGTTTCATAGCCGATACGGCCTTGCTCCCCTTCAGGAAATTCTCCTGGCCGATATTCCAGGCAAAAGCGGCGGAGGGGAAAAGACCCCAGCGGTTGGCTTTGCTGAAACGGGACGAGGCGTCGTTACGCAGGGTAACGGTGAACAAATAACGGGATGCTATGGAATAATTGATCCTCCCGAAGAAAGAAATCAGGAAATATTCTTTGGCATCGGTAGGTTTCGTATAATAGTGGGCACCCGGACCGTCAGGCTCGGTATTCCGGAACTGTTCTTCGTCGTACTGCACATAGTTATGCTGCCAGGAATAACCGGCCATGACATCCAGGTTGCTGTTGCTGAATTCATGGTTGTAATTCAGGTACGTTTCCAACAACGTGTTCAGGTTGTAGTTATCATAGGTTACGTACAGGTCATTGCTGGAACGCATGGCCGAGATTGAATTAAGGGCATTAAAACGTTCTCCGTGTGTACTGGCAACGTCGTATCCCACATTGACATTAGCCGTGAGATCTTCCAGTCCGTGGACTTTATAGGCAAGCTGAATATTTCCCATTGACCGCAGCGTATAATTATAATTGGTATAATCATACAATGTTGACAGCGGGTTGGTACTTGCCATGGTATTCGCACTTCCGTCACTGTTGAACCAGTTCCAGTATCCGTTTGCTTTGGATGTGTCAATTACATCCCGGTCAAACCAAAAAGTAAAATGCGTGGGTTTTGTAGGATCAAACGCCAGTGCATTTCCAACGGCACCCGTAGGCGCCCAATTGGTTTTCTGATAGATCCCTTTGGCATTCACATTGAGGGTAAGGTGTTCATCCAGGAATGTGGGTGACAGGCTGATGTCAATGTTGGCACGCTGGTTGTCGCCGACTTTCAATGTAGCCTGATCCAGGTTGTATCCCAAACTCACGCGGTAAGGCATGAAAGAGGTGGAGCCGTAAACGCTGACGTTCTGGTCAGTATTGAAAGACAACCTGTAAATCTCTTTCTGCCAGTCTGTATTGGCATCTCCCAACAGGTTCTGGATGGTTTGGTTGTTGCCGTAGGTGGTTGTCATGAAATTACGGTATTCATCTGCAGAAAGCATTTCGATCCTGGATGCGTTCTGTTTGACAGAATAGCTTGAGTTGTAGCTCACATTCAGTCCTCTGCCCGATCCTTTCTTGGTAGTAATGATAATGACACCGTTAGATGCCCTGGAACCGTAAATGGCAGTTGCCGAGGCATCCTTGAGAATGGTATAACTGTCAATGTCATTGGGATTCACCGAAGCGAGAGGGTTCCCCATCCCGGCTCCGCCGTCCCCGGTAACGGGAACTCCGTCAATGACTATCAAAGGATCGTTGGAGGCATTCAAGGAAGCAGCCCCGCGGATCCTGATGGTAGCGGAAGATCCCGGCTGGCCGGTTGCCGGTGTAATGCGCAGTCCGGAGACTTTGCCCAGCAACATCTGGTCCGGTGAAACCACCGCACCACGGTTCACTTCTTCTGCCTTGATGGCGACGACAGAACCTGTCATATCGCTCTTTTTGACAGTACCATAGCCAATGATCACGAGTTCCTCCAAAAGTTCCGAGTCCTCGTGCATGACGATCCTGTTTGCGTTCCGTGCCGCAACCACTATGGTCCTGTAGCCCAGGTATGATACCTCCAACAGCGTTTCCGGAGAAGGAACAGTCAAAGCGAACATTCCGTCAAGATCTGTTGTGACACCGTTACTGGTCCCCTGTTGCAGAACCGTAGCTCCGATCACTGCTTCGTCGTTTATATCGACGACCGTCCCCCTTACTTCGTACTGAGCATATGCCGAAGTGAGGGAGAAAAGCGTGACCGCGAGCATAAAAGTCATCAGTCTTTTCATAAAAATTTAGGTTAGTTAATAATAGTTTACGTAGTTAATCTTACACGTTGTCTGTTTCTGAACGCCAGCTGCACCGGGTCGTCCCTGTCTTCAACAAAAAAGACACTGATGGCTGCGATCAGCAAACAAATCCCGGAGAAGACCAGTGCAAAAATGGTCTGTCCTCCGTAGAGATACTTAACCATAACCCCGCCAATAAGGCCGTTACATATCTGGGGAATGGTGATGAAAAAATTGAATATACCCATATATACACCCATTTTGTGTGCAGGCAAAGCTCCTGCCAGGATGGCATACGGCATGGCCAGGATCCCTGCCCATGCGATTCCTACTCCGATCATCGGAAAGATCAGCATTCGAGGGTCTCTGATTAAGAAAAAGGATAAAAAACCCACCGCTCCCAAGAGCAGGCACATGGCGTGGGTTCCCTTACGTCCGATCTTCCGGGCGATCCAGGGCAGCAGAAAGGCAAATATGGCAGCCACTCCGTTGTATACGCCCTGGAGGATTCCCACCCAGTCCCCGGCATCGGCATACGCCCTGGACGTATTGTCCGTGGCACCGTAGACATGTTCGGCAACTGCAGGAACCATGTAGACCCACATGGAGAAGAGGGCGAACCAGGAAAAGAACTGTACCACGCCCAGCTGTTTCATTGTCCGGGGGATCTTCATAAAATCCTTCCCGATCTGCCAGAACGGCTGTTTATCGGGTTTCACGCCTCCTTCAGGAGGATATTCCTTTGTTCTGATAACGGTCCAGAGAACACTCCCCAACAAAACGGCAGCTCCAATATAAAAGGCAAATTTGACGTTATTGGCCACCAGATGGCCAGCCTCGGCTTCCGGGACGTTGGACATTCCGAACCAGTTGGTGAGCACATACGGCAGAACAGCACCCAGGACCGCCCCAACCCCAATCAGGGAGGTCTGAACGGAAAATCCCAGTGTGCGCTGGTCCGAAGGTAAAAGGTCTGCGACGAGTGCCCTGAAAGGCTCCATGGCTACATTGATGGATGCATCCATGATCATCAGGATGCCTGCCCCTATGAACATAGGTGAGATATAAGGCGCAAGCATGGGAGCGTTGGGCATCATTACCAGGGCCACTGCCGCCAGAACGGCTCCTACAAGAAAAAACGGCCGTCTCCGTCCCAGGCGTGTCCATGTCTGGTCGCTGTAATGACCAATGATCGGCTGAACGATCATTCCCGTAAGGGGGGCAGCGATCCAAAACAGGGAAAGATGTCCCACATCGGCACCGAAGGATTGGAGGATGCGGCTTACATTGGCATTCTGCAAAGCGAGGCCGAACTGAATACCAAGAAAACCGAAAGTCATGTTCCAGATATTCCAGAACGTCATTCTTGTCTGCTTCATCATACCAGGAATCAGGTTATAAATTTTTTAAAATTAGCCTTTTTACCTAATAATATATAAGCAATCGCGACGAAATTAAGAAAAACAAGGATGAATTGTATGATTTTTGCTACCAATATGTCATTCGACATCGCCCTCAATCCACTTCATAAACACAGGGACCCTGATACGGCTGACCAGCAACGTCTGAGAAAAAGGGGGGTGCAATTCGATCCGCAAGCGGCTGTTGAAATGCCTTGAGATGGAACTGATGGCCCCTATGCTGGCAATGCAGTTTCTTGAGAGCTGGAAAAATTCCCTGGGATTGAGCTGTCCTTCCACAGCTTCCAGGCTGGCGTCGGACAGGTAGTGCTTCCCCTCCCTTGTCATGATAAAAGTACTTTTGTCTTCTGAGTAAAAGTAAGCAATATCTTTCGTCTGAATCACTATGATCTGGTCACCCAGTCTGACGACAAAACGCTGTTTGTACTCCTGGGAAAGAGACATCAGTTTTCCCAGATTCTGCAGGTCCTGAGATTTGGCAGGTGATTTACAGCATTTTTCTACAGCTTCTACGAACTCCTTGTCTCCTACGGGTTTAAGCAGGTAATCAACCGCACTGTTCTTGAGAGCAGCCAGCGCGTAGTGTTCGTATGCGGTAATGATGATCACAGGCGGCATGTCTGAGACCCTGTTGAACAATTCAAAGCAAATGCCGTCCGACAATTCCACATCCATAAAAATCAGGTCGACAGGATGAGAGGGCAGCCACCTGGCCGCTTTGTCCACCGAGTCAAGTACTGCTTCTATCCGTGTATCCGGATAGTGGACATTGAGCAATCTTTTCAATTGCAACTGGGCAGGCACTTCATCTTCCAGGATCAAAACTCTCATAGAATCAAACAAGTAGTGGCAGACGTACTTCAAAAGTCCCGCTACCGTTATTTACAATAATATTTTTTTTGTAAACGGACATGTATTGACCGCGTATATTCTTCAGACCTACTCCGGTAGAAGATATCTGATATGTTTTTGGCTGCAGCTTGTTTTGGACCACAAGATACCCGTCCTCTGACGTTATGAATATCTCGAGCGGCATGTCTTTACTCACAATGTTGTGTTTGGTGGCATTTTCCACAAGCAACTGAAGACTGCACGGGATCACCCGCCTGTTCAGATCCTCATCATTAATGTCAATGAATACTTTCAGAGAACTGTCAAAACGCTGAGACAAAAGATCCACATACAGACGTACAAAATCCACTTCGTCCTTGAGTAGTATGGTTTCCTCTTCTCCCACTTTCAGGAAATGGCGGTATAAAGACGCCAGTTTTCGGACATACTCGCTGGCCTTTTCGGGATCTGTGTGAATCAGGTAATCCAAGGAATTGAGACTGTTAAACAGGAAATGCGGGTTCAGCTGGTGTTTGAGCTGCTGATACTGGTACCTCGCCTTGTTTTTTTTCCCGATCTCCAGGTCCAGGGCTTTTCTCTGTACCCTGCCGTAATAGGCATAAATGTCCATCCCGGCTATAATGATCATGTTGAAGAAAAAGGCAGCCAGGGCTGTATACCAGAACGTGTAATTGAAAAAAGAACCCACTTCCGCACCTTCCACGGGAGACATTATCTTCATGAGCAAGGCTGAAGAAAGAGCGATCACAACCAGACCGGAAATTTCGAGCAGGGTCCTTAACATGGGTTTCTTCCCGTAATCAATTTGGCGGACCAATATCCACACCAGGAAAAAATCAAGGATGACCATCAAAAGCGCCAGCGGATAATTTGTCAGCAGGCGTGTTAGCGTTTCGTTGAAATTGAGGTTGAAATGATTTTGGAAAAAAGGAATGGCCCCCTCAAAAGCAAGGCGAAAAGCCAATACAAAAAATGCCAGCAAAAGCACCTCTATGATAGTAGTTCTTTTTGCAGACGAAGTCATTTCTGTTATTTTTTCTTTCTACGCACCACAAAGAAAATGGACCAGCCCAGAAATTCGGTTACAAGTGTTGTGGTAAGCACATAGGACCAGATACCTGGCAAAGCGGGTAACATCTTCTGGATCCACCGGGCTCCGTTGGTCCCGAGAAAAAACCCGGCAAAAGAAGCCAATAACAGCAAACCCACGATCACCTCTACCGGCCCGTCAAAATAACGTATCAGGACCACCACCATGGCTATGGTCAGGCAAGTGAGCACAAAAGTATCTCCAAAGCCGGTGTCGTGCAACAGCAGACAAGCCAGAGCATGTGCCAGTGCAAAAGAATGTATGATCAAATGGGTAACTCCGGTTTTTGTCATAATGGGTAAAGTTACAAAAAATCCTGAATTTTTTTTAAGTATATTTGTTAGTGATTAATAATTCTTCTGTTATGAAAATAATATTCCGGATTCATTACAATACGGCTCCTGACAGCACGATATCAGTTTGCGGGAATATTCCCGAACTTGGAGACGGTGATCTGAAGAAAGCTTGCCCTATGGTAAAAACAGAAGGCGGGTGGTGGATGCTCGAAATGGCTCCAGGCTCATCTCCAAAAGATCTTTCCTATCAGTATGCAGTCCTGTCACCGGACGGCAGCATAACCACCGAGCCTGCAACACATATCCGGAACGACCTGCCCGCAAAAGAGACAGTCGTTATATTGGATAAATGGATAGAACCTTCCTTTTCTTATGTTTTTCTGACCCACAAGATCAGAACTCTTAAAAAATCTGATATTGCAGTGGTTACCCGTTCGGGAGCCGTCCCTGCGGGTTGCCATCTGGCGCTGGCCGGAAACAGCGAAGGGACCGGTTCATGGAATCCTTCCCGAGCCGTAACCATGCAATATGCGGGGTCAGGACTGTGGGAAGCCGCACTGTCCTTTTCTCACATAAATTCAGAAATCCCGGAATACAAATTCATCATCAGAAAAGATAAGGACAATTCCCTGGTTGAGTGGGAGGAAGGGAACAACAGAATATTTCCTGCAGACGTATGGCATGGGGACTCCGGGACACATATCATCGTCAGCGAGACACCCTACAGAAGCCGTTCTCAGGGATTGCGGCACGCAGGGACCGCCATCCCTGTCTTTTCCCTGCGCAGCAGGGACAGCTGGGGAATCGGAGATTTCGGGGACCTCAAGAAAATGGCAGACTGGGCAGCACTTACGGGACAGCAGGTGCTTCAGATACTGCCGGTCAACGACACCACCATGTTTCACAATTGGATAGATTCCTATCCGTATGGAGGGATATCCATCATGGCGCTGCATCCCCTGTATGCCGACATTCAGGCCATGTGTCCGCAGGACGACACTGTGGACCTGTCTCAATTTGAAAAGAAAAGAAAAAAACTGAATGACCTGCCGGCGCTGGACTATGACAAGGTTTCTGAATTGAAATGGGCTGCCATGAAACTGCTTTTCAGGCATACGGGACAACAAGTTATGAAGTCTTCCGCTTACAAGGCCTTTATCAGACAGAACAAGAAGTGGCTCAGGCCTTACGCGCTGTTCTGTGTATTGAGGGATAAGTTTGGTACTGCCGATTTTTCACAATGGGGAAAATACGCCAGGTATGATCCTGTGTACGCCGTGGAATTCGACAATCTGGATCTGTACGTTTTTGTACAGTACTTCCTGGACAAACAATTATCCGAGGCACACAGGTATCTGAACAGCAAAGGTGTGATTCTCAAGGGTGACATTCCCATAGGCATTACCCCCATGAGTGTAGAAGCCTGGACCGAACCCCATTTGTTCAGGATGGATTCCCAGGCCGGGGCACCCCCCGACGAATTTTCCACCCAGGGGCAGAACTGGGGATTCCCCACGTACAACTGGGATATCATGGCAAAAGACGGATACGCATGGTGGAAAGAGCGGTTTGCCAACATGTCCCGATATTTTGATGCGTACCGGATCGATCACATCCTTGGCTTCTTCCGCATCTGGACCATACCCAGGGAACAAACCCAGGGATTGATGGGTTATTTTGAACCGGCCCTGCCTTTTACCTCGGAAGAGATCCGGCAACGGGGCATCCCGTTTGACTACGACCGTATGGCCAGACCATACATAACAGACGATATCCTGGAAAAGGTCTTCTCCGACAGGACTTCCGTGATCAGGGAAAAATACCTGGACAGAAGAAAGGATGCTCCTTTGTATGATCTCAAAGAAGCTTTCAACACACAAAGGAAGATCGCCCTTCATTTTTCTTCCTTAGAGGATGATCCTGAAAACCGGTTTGTGCGCAACAGCCTGTCGGATCTGGTGGCAAACGTTCTTTTCATCCCGCAGCCCGATCAGGACAATGCCTACCATCCAAGGATCTCGGCCCAGTTCAATTACTCTTACAAGGCGCTGGATGATGACACACGGTTTGCCTTCAACCGCCTTTACGATGACTTCTTCTACCACAGACACAACGCGTTCTGGTACCACCAGGCCATGAAAAAACTGCCCCCCCTTATCTCGGCGACAAAAATGCTCTGCTGTGCCGAGGATCTGGGCATGATCCCCGATTGTGTACCCCCGCTGATGAAAGAACTGGCTATGCTGAGCCTGGAGGTTCAGCGGATGCCAAAAGACAAAAACAAGGATTTTGGAAATCCGGCATCGTATCCCTATATGTCTGTCTGTACCACAGGTTCGCATGATACAAGTACCCTGCGCGGATGGTGGGAAGAAGACCGCAATGTAACCAACCGGTTTTTCAATACGGTGCTTGGGATATCGGGTGAAGCCCCTTTCTACTGTGAACCCTGGATATGTCTGCAGATCATTAAGGACCACCTGAAGAGCCCGTCCATGCTCTGTATTCTTCCCTGGCAGGATTGGATGTCTGTCGACGGGAAACTGCGCAGGGAGAATCCTTCAGACGAAAGGATCAATGTCCCGGCCATCGTTCCGCATTACTGGCGTTACAGGATGCATATAAGCATTGAAGACCTGATGGGGGAGAAGGGCTTTAACGACAATCTCAAAAACCTGATAAGGGAAAGCGGCAGGTAGGAGTACCAAGGGAGCTGTGTCAGTGCTCAATGGCAGTCCCGTTTTGTCCGGAGGCTGTTGCCCAGGCCCGGAACATAATGTCCGTATTGAACTCCATGGC
>LFSY01000108.1 GCA_001512865.1 Rikenellaceae bacterium DTU002
GCCGCACCTGAAAGCCGCCGCCGCAATTTGAATGCTGCTGCCGTAACCGGGAAGTGTTCCTGTAACTACATACAAAAACCGGCCTTGTGCGTTTTTTGGATCTGCAGCAAGGCCGGTCTGGCGTTGATTTTTGATAGAAACAAACTATCTGCCCCGGTCTCCACCCCGGCCCCGTGAGTTGCCGCGATCATTACCGCGAGAGAATCCCCGGTTGTTGCGGTCTCCGTTAGACGGACGCGGTCTGCGTTCGGGCTCCACATAACCGTCCGGCTTTTCTATCAGCGCTTTACGTGACAGACGCAGTTTGCCTGACCGTTCGTCGACCTCCAGAAGTTTCACGGTTACTTCTTCTCCGACCTTCACAACATCTTCCACTTTTTCGACTTTCTTCCAGTCCAGTTCGGATATATGCAGAAGTCCTTCCTTCCCCGGAAGAATCTCTACGAAAGCTCCGAATTCGAGGATCGAAACCACCTTGCCGGTATATACTTCGCCGACTTCGGGAACGGTGGTGATGGCTTTGATGGTTGCCAGTGCGGCGTCCATGCCTTCCTTGTTTTCACCGAAAATGTCAACGATGCCGAATTCACCCTGCTCGGTAATGGTAATGGTAGTTCCGGTAGTTTTCTGGATCTCCTGGATCACCTTGCCTCCGGTACCGATTACCGCTCCGATGAAATTATTGGGGATGGTGATCTGTACTATGCGGGGAACGTGAGGTTTGTACTCGGCGCGCGGCTCGGAGATGGTCTTCATCATTTCATTCATGATGTGCAACCTTCCCTGGCGGGCCTGTTCCAGAGCCTGTTCCAGTACTTCGTAAGGAAGTCCGTCGACCTTGATGTCCATCTGGGTGGCTGTGATCCCGTCGCGTGTTCCCGTTACCTTGAAGTCCATGTCTCCCAGGTGATCTTCATCGCCCAGGATATCGGAAAGCACGGCATATTTTTTATTCCCGTCGTCCGTGATAAGCCCCATGGCTATCCCCGACACAGGTTTTTTCAATTTTACGCCTGCATCCATCAGGGAGAGGGTCCCGGCACATACGGTGGCCATGGAAGAGGATCCGTTTGATTCCAGGATGTCCGATACCACACGGATTGCATAAGGATTTTCTTCTCCTACGGGAACCATGGATTTCAGGGCACGGTGTGCCAGATTGCCATGTCCGACTTCGCGACGGCCTACGCCGCGGCTGGGCCTGGCGTCTCCTGTCGAGAAAGGAGGAAAATTATAATGGAGGACAAATTGTTCGGTACCCTGAATGAGCACCTCGTCCATTTCCTTCATGTCAAGTTTTGTTCCCAGCGTAACGGTGGTCAGAGATTGCGTTTCACCACGGGTGAAAACGGCAGAACCGTGGGCCATGGGCAAGTAATCCACTTCACACCAAATGGGGCGGATATCTGTAGTGGAACGGCCATCCAGTCGGATCCCCTCATCGAGGATCATGCGGCGCATGGCTCTTTTTTCCACATCGTGGTAATAGCGCGCCACCATCAGAGCCTTCGCTTCGCGTTCTTCTTCCGGTATGGTTTGCATGAAGGCTTCCTTCAGGGCTTCAAAAGCATCTGAACGCGCATGTTTGTCGTCACCTGACTTGGCAATGGCATAGCAACGGTCATAACAGAATATTTCAACGGCTTTACGCAAATCGTCGTCATTTTCCTCGTGGGAATAGGCACGTTTTTCTGTTTTGCCGGTTTCTTCCATCAGTTCCATCTGCACTTTGCAGTGTTTTTTGATTTCCTGGTGGGCAAACTTGATGGCCTCCAGCATAACCGCTTCGCTCACTTCTTTCATTTCGCCTTCCACCATCATGATGTTGTCGTAGGTGGCTCCAACCATGATGTCCAGATCGGCGTCCTTCAGTTGGTTGAATGAAGGATTGATCACAAATTCTCCGTTTACACGGCCCACGCGAACCTCTGAAATAGGTCCGTTGAAGGGAATGTCACTTACGGCCAAAGCTGCGGAAGCAGCCAGACCGGCCAGGGCATCGGGCATGATCTCTTTTTCGGCAGAAATCAGAAATACGTTTACAAAGACTTCTGCGTGGAAATCTTCCGGGAACAGGGGACGCAGGGCCCGGTCGATCAGACGCGAGATCAGGATCTCGTAATCAGATGGGCGCCCTTCCCGTTTCATAAATCCGCCGGGATACCTTCCTGCAGCTGCAAATTTTTCTTTGTAATCTACGGAGAGAGGCATAAAATCCGTATCGGGTTTTGCCTCTTTCGCACAGGTGACAGCTGCCAGCAGCATGGTGCCCCCCATTTTTACAACCACGGAACCATCGGCTTGTTTGGCCAGTTTCCCGGTTTCGATCTCAATAGTGCGGCCATCATCCAATGTGATGACCTTGTTAATGATCTTCATTTATTTATCTTCTGCAATCCGCCCCTTCCTGTAAGGGGGTTGTTAAAAATTATCCATTCCGCTTATCCCGGTCCCCGGATTGCGTTAATTTGGACCGGAATAATATAGAAATTCTATAAAAAAAGGCTGTTCTCCTAACAGAGAGTGCAGCCTTTGTTTGGTCAGCGAGAGAGGCAAGCTCCCTGCGTCCTGTAAGCTATTTCCGGAGATTGAGCGTTTTAACGATGTTACGGTATCGCTCAATGTCGTTTGCCTTAAGGTAATCCAGCAGGCGGCGACGTTTACCTACCAAACGGAGCAATGCACGCTGTGTGCCGTAGTCCTTTCTGTTGGACTTCATGTGTTCGGTAAGATGGGCGATACGGTAAGAAAATAAGGCGATCTGACTTTCTGCAGATCCGGTATCCTTATTAGACGTTCCGTACTGTCCGAAAATCTCTTGCTTTTTTTGGGCATCTAAATATTCGGCCATTGTCAGCAATTGATTTTTAGTGGTTAATAATAAATTTTCCCTAAACGGGGCTGCAAAGATATACGTTTTTTTTCATTATCCAACATTTCATTCTCCAACCACCCATTTTCCCCCGGGAGAGAACCCCCTGTAACGGGGTGCGTACAGAGACTCTGCCTGTATGCTCCCCTGGCTGAAGACACCCGTTTGGGTTACATAAAAAGTTTCCTCTATGGTATGCCCTCCTGCAGGAAGGTTTTGGAAATAGTAATGCGTGGTGCTGAGTTTAACCTCACCAAACCAGGAAGTGGTGGAATTCCATTGAAATCCGGACACTTCAGAACGGGGCAGCAGGCAGGCGGCACGGGAAGCTTTCATGCTTACAAAACTGCGTGTTTTGTCATTTTTTAAGTGGTAACGGGCTATGATCATCTCTCCCGGATGAAGGGTGTCTCCTTCACAAAGGGCGGGACCGGCGCCCGGGCGATGGAAGGTGCGGGAGACTTCCAGTCCGTTGGCATAGGGCTGTGCGTGGGTCAGGTCTTCCACTGTTTTTTCGTACAGGGTAACGTAGAGCAGCGATCCGGAACGGTTTCTGACCGTGTAGGTAGTTCCTCTTTGGACAGTTTCGTATTGCGGCATTCCGGTCAGGGATGAACCCCCGTAATGCAGCAGTGCATGGATCACATCGGTTGTGCCTTCGTGCGAACGCCAGATGTTGTTTTCTTTCCTGTCAAGTATCCAGCGAGTGATCCCTTCACGCAGCCGCGGCTCCTGTGTAAAGACCCTCAGCAGCAGGGCATGCGCCTTGATTTCTGACTGCATGAGCCCCTGGTCCGTAACCGCGTTGGGAAAGTGACATCCCGAATCCTGCTCACAGACAGCAAATTCCCTGAGGGAGGCCAGCAACGGTCCCAGGGATGCAGTTTCTCCCAAACGTAATAAGGTAATCGCCAGATATGCCTTTTCCATCACAGAGGCCCCCTTCCAGGCGTCTTCAGGCCTTTTGGCCAGATCCTCGGCAATCTTCCGGATCTGGCGGCCGAACGGGATGTGGGGGAATGCAGACCGTACGTACAAATAGGTGTTTTCATCGGGTGAAAACTCGCCGAGATCCTTGTCCCTGATCTGTTCTGTAAAAACGCTGTCCGTAAAACGGATCGCTTTGCGGACCAACGGGAGGAGTGTTGGATCCCCGGAAGAAAAAATTCCGTTTTCCTGCAGATCTCCAATTTTTTCAAGAAAATGAAGCGTCAGCACATACGAACTTTCCATGCCGGGAAACCACGAAAAACCCCCGTCGGCATGTTGCAGCGCGCTGAAATGTGCTACCGCCTTGTTATTGAACGATCGCAAATACTCAGGATCTGTGAGCCGGTGCAGGCGTCCGATCCTTTCAGCTTCCTGTCCCGGGTAATTTGCCCAGGGGGTTTCATCCAGGAGGATCTCTACGGCGGGGTTGCCCAGGATCATGCCCGCGGCCTGTCCTTCCGGTGTCTGCTCAACAGCTGTGAGCATGTCGGGGAATTTTTCCAGTAGCCATGCCCCGGTATTGTTGGCATAAAACGAGGCTACCCATTGCGTGAGACCCGTTCCCGCCGGCTCACAAAGTGCAGGGAGTGCATTCAGGGCCGAGGTTATGGGCGTGCTTACCTCCAGGTGTGCGAGGGATTTTCTGTCTTTTCTGACCAGTGTGACCACCCCGTCTGTGCGGAGGATTCTGGTCTGTGCCCTTGTGACCGGTTCCTGCAGGGATAACACGGGCAGGGTATGTTGTTCTGCATCGGAGTGCCGCGTACTGCTGAATCCGGCTGTGATCCGGGACAGCGGAACGGTTCCCGCTTCTGCCTCGGGAGCGGTGTAATTCCAACGGAACAGGGCCCTTTCCCCGGGGAGCAGGCCGGCCGGTTTGTATTGCGGAGTATCGTCCCCAATGACCAGGAAGGCTTCGCCTTCCATAGGCGCAGCAGTCAGATTGACCACGGCCGCTGTCAGGCCTATCCGGTCCTTTTCCCTCAGGAACGACGGGAAAGAAGGCATGGCCATCACTTCTTTCTTTACGATCAGTCTTTCCGAGGCCGTGGCGCTTCTGCCGTCCCGGGTATGTGCCAGGGCCAGGATACGGAAGGTGCCCAGCAGGCCGTTGGTATAGAAACTGACCGGTGCAGACCCGGTACTGTCCGTTACCAAATGGGGCAGAAAAGCAAGCGTTTCCCGGAAATCACTTCTTGGCGGTGTCATATTTCCGGAGTCGCCCGGCAAGGGGGGAATACCTTCAGCTGCGTTGTCTTCGGATATTTTCAAGTCACTTTGGGCAGAGGCCTCCCTTCCCGCAGCGTAGTACAATCCCTGGACCGGCGCGGTTCGCATCCGGGGGGTGGCATCCTGCATGAAATAATGGCGGATGTACGGGACAGGGACGTACGGCGCCCGGGCAGGGAGGTAATGGAAGCTGTTAGGGGAGAGCCTGTCGGTGCTTTCATTGAAAACACTGACCAGTACCTCGGCTTTTACCGGGGGGGTTATTGTCAGGCTGAAAGTCTCGCGGGAATTGGGCCCGGTAACGTTGCGAAACCAGGAAAACTGAAGGTCCAGGTCATTGTTTTCGGCTTTTTCCCATGTGTGCCTGAATTCGTGAAAAACACCGTCCCGTACAGCTACAAGTCGTAATTCCAGCGGAAAAACCCCCTCTGTCCCGGATTTGAAAGAAATGAGCTGCATTCCGGGCTGCAGGGACAGGTGTTCCCGGGCCAGCAGAGTCCCCGAGGAATACCATTCGGCCAGCGCAAAAAGCGGTTTGTCTACGGTTCCCAGCAGGAAGGAAGGTCCCGGGGTTTCCAGCGGACAGAAAAACGCGGTCGTATCGGAAGGGCTTAGGGTGTCATTTTCGCCCACCAGGATAAAATCCAGCGAAGAAGCAGGGGCTCCTTCCAGGTCCGGAACGACTTCCCATTTTCCCGAAGGGAGTGTCGTCCAGGGAGGCTGCTCTGTTTCCACGCCCGTAAATGTGCCGGTGAAAACGACTTTGTCTTCACGCGAAAGAGCGTATGTGCCCTGCACGTCCTGCAGGGCTCCCGTTGCGTTGGAGACCTCAATGTGCAGGACAGGAGACGCTTCCCGGAGCAAGATGCGGTTGTGGGTACTTCCCTTTTGGTTGCGGGGTGTGGCATTGATCCTGTATCGGTATGGACTTATGGGTAAAAACGTTGCTTTCTCCTGTGTTTCACCTGTCATGTCAACGGCCTGTATGCGAACTTCCACGAAAGCGTTCCCCGGGCCATCTTCACCTGGTCTTTCGGCGCAGAACTCCACGCGGAATCTTCCCAGGCTGTCTGTATATACGGTGTCTTTCCGGATGCGTGTTCCGGGATCGGGGTACATGCCGTACCCCGTGTAGAAAGGACGTGCCGCAGGACGCATAATGACCTCACTGACAACGGCAATGTTTTTCAGAGGAAATCCGGCATAATTGAGAACGGCACCTTCCTGGACAACGGTGTCTTTGAAAGCATATGCCTGTAAAACAGGAGACAGTGCAACAGAAAAGGTCGGTCTTGCATACGCTTCAATACGGATCGCCGCGGAAGCCCCGGGAATGGTAATGCTGTGAGTGCCGTTCATACGGGCCGTTCCCGGCAGGAAGTATCCGCTGAAAGATCCGAATTCGTTCGTGCTTACTTCACGATAGTCGAGGGTGTCCCGGTACGTGTTGTTGTTGCGCAACACTACCGTATAATGTGTTCCCCGGACAGGCTCACAGGTTCCGTTGGCAAAACGGGTGACAATCCCTTTGAAAAAGAGGGTGTCGTCTGTCCGGTACAGTTTCCTGTCGGTGAAGAGGGTTGCCGAGGTGCTTTCCTTGGCCGGATCTTCATGACTGAAGTCCCAGGGATGTACCGTAAGCGGGAGTGAAAACGAATCTACGGCAGCGTCCTGTGTGGCCGGGATACACAACCGGAACGTTTCCCCCGTCCGAATGTCCAGGGGGGTAAACCCGTCCAGGTCCATTATATAGGGAGCACGTCTTTGACCGGACAGACAAACCTGTACTTTTTCCAGCGGTTCCCCTGTTTTAAGATCGGTGGCGTAAACGTATCCCGTATCTTGTTGTGTGAGAAACATAGCCGCCATTTTTCCGGAATAGAATGGTACGCGGGTCAGGCTGCCTCCTTTTTTTACGGTCAGGGTATAAACCCCCGGACCGGGAGCCGGAAGTGTCAGTGTATCGAAGACGGCCTGGTAAACAGGTGACTGCAGATTGCCGTATGTTTTGTCGAGCATTTTTTTCCCCCGTGCATCCCGGACCAGCAACCTGTAACGGGCCAGGTTTCTGCGTGTGACAATCGCCTGGGCGGAGGCATTAGGGTACACCTGTCTTTTCACGGTTACATGGAGTGACGGTTCCGTCAGGAATTCCACCATATCCGTCAGGGCACTCCTTACCGGGCTTTTTCGGAATTTGCGGGATGCGTCCCGGCTTACCTGTAAAGCTTTTTCGTACTGTTTGGTTTCGGTCAGGAGCTGTGCTTTTTCCAGGTAAGCATGCGAAACCGGTTCTGTGTCTGGGAAATCGGAAATAAGAGCATCCAGTGCAGCCATTCTTTTTTCCGGTGACTGACGCAGCGACGTAATCCAAAGAAAGCGTGCAGCAATCAGGTTGTGGGGAACATTTCCCCTGCCCGCTTCCAGCATACCGGTCAATGTCCCGTAATCCTCGAGTACAAAAAGCGCCAGCTCGTACAGGTTGTCGCACGGATAGACCACCGGGCTGTTGAGGAGCAACTCCTGGTACGGAGATGCCAAAACCACGGAAAGTTCCTGCGGGGTTGCCGGAAGTGCTTTGCCGCACGAATCCCTGAACAGGGGGAACCGGGTATACATGAACAGGTGATGAACGGTCCTGCCTTCCGCACTTTTGTAAAACAGGGCGCCATAGTCGCCGTAGGTGTGAAACAAGGTTTTTACGGCATTCCGGTCAATGGCCTGTTCCATGATCATCATGCTGTCCATCAATGCGATCATGCGCGGATAAGCTTCCCGCTTTGTTTCGGCACGGAAAGCTTCCTGCAACCTGGCCAGCGTCGTTGCAGGATGGTCTCTGTCCTGCGCCCCGGCAAGAAGCGGGAACAAAACCAGAAAACAGAACCATGGACCCCGTTTCATAAATACGTTCAGTTAAGAATTTCCCCCGGATGTTCCAGGTAATGTTCTGCGGGGATATTGGCGCCGTTACGGCTTCCCCAGGAAGCCAGGGCGAATGAAGTCCCGGCGGCATGGGCACATTGCTGGTCGTAATACGTGTCACCCACAAACAGCACTTTTCCCGGATCGGCCCCGGTCCGGGACAGGAATGCCAGCATGGGATCGGGTGCCGGTTTGGGTGCCGGGGTATCTTCGGCACAGACCGTTACCGTAAAGAAATGCTTCCAGCGTGCCAGGTGAGGGTCCGATTCAAATTCATCCCGGTTGCGGGATGTTACCACCCCAAGAACGATTCCTTTTTCATGCAGTGCCCTAAGGGTTTCTTCGATCCCGTCAAAAGGTTCGGTGAGGTGATAGAGGGCCTGAAACTTTTCTTCCCAGAGAGCGGCGGCTTTATGAGGGTCTTCAAATCCCAGTTTCAGGACCGCTTCCCGGCTGGGAATGCCAAAGTAGGGGTACAACTCTTCAAGGGAAAGGTCCAGGCCCAGTTCCTGACGAATGGTCTGTTGCAGAGAAACCAGGCCGGTCCTTTCCGTATCCAGCATCGTGCCGTCAACGTCAAATACAATATGTGTGTAATCCACTATAAATTATCGATTGTTTTGTACAGGTAGTTGTAATGCGCGCGTGTGCGTTCGTCCCCTTTGCCTCTTTTGAGCTTTTTGCCTGTCTGTTCCAGTTGGGCGGAGACCAGTGCCTTAACGTCGTTGTTCTCTATGGAAACAGCACGTCTGCGGGCAGCCGGGGCCAGGTTGGCCGTTGCGTCTTCCTTCGGTTTTACCAGATCGCACAATGTGTTTATATAAATATTCTGCAGGCTTCTGCTGTAGATGTCCGTTTGTCCGTAATTACCGAACACAGCGCTGTTCATGTCTTCAAAAAATTCTTCCGTGGAGTAGGCTGCGTTTCCAAGCTGTTCTTCCGCACGGAGCATCCGCACCAGCACACTGGCATCTATCAGTCCCGTGACGGCACTTTTCTGCAGGTTTTCCATCACGGCAAGGCGGTTGGTCGGCAACAGGTCCGACAAATAATCAGGTAAGATCCACTGCGGGGCGGTAAATATGTGTCGTTTGAGGAACGTCATGGCTTCCTTTTGTTTTGCCCGGGGAACAGGAACATAAAGAGGACCCTCCTGCTCTACGGTCTTGGCATCCGCGTAAACACCGCCGACCCATTTGGAAACGTGTCCGATGTACCTGTTGAACTGGGTGGTGATCTGGGGATACAAGGTGGACAGACCCCTGTAATTTTCATGGGGGGTAATCGTCCATTCAGGAAGATGTTGTAAGATCACTTTCAGGTTCCTGATTCCCAGTTCACATGTTTCCATCTGGTTGTCTCCCAGGTCTTCGGCCTGCGCACGGGGGTCGTTCAGTCCCGATTCGGCTCCGCCGTTAAACCTCAGGAAAGGATCTTTTGTCTGTTCTATAACCCATCCGTTAAGATACGGGATCTCTTCCCTGGCATCGGCAAACTGGTAAAACCGGCGGTATCCCCATTCGATGGCCCAGTAATCGTAATGGCTTATCCGTGGGAACAAGAGTTCGCGGGGAACGTTGTCTTCGGGTTGTACCACAAAATTAAACCTGGAGTAGTCCATGATGGAAGTCGTATGTCCGTTGTCGCGGAGGAATTCGGGGTCCCGGAGTTGGGCAGCCGTGTAGTAGGATGTCGCACCAAAATTGTGGCGCAGTCCCAGGGTATGTCCCACCTCATGTGACGAGACAAACCGGATGAGCTGACCCATCAGTTCGGCAGGGAATGTCATGGTCCGTGCCTCGGGATCAACGGCCGCACACTGTACAAAATACCAGTTGTGCACCAGGCTCATGACGTTGTGATACCAGTTGATATGGCTTTCAATTACTTCGCCTGAGCGGGGATCGCTGACGTGAGGCCCGCTGGCATTGGCAATGGTGGAAGGTTTATATACGATGGCCGAGTTGCGGGCGTCTTCCAGGCTCCATGTGGGATCTTCCTCGGGAGTGGGGGCTTCCAGACCCATGATCGCATTTTTGAACCCTGCTTTTTCAAAAACAGGCTGCCAGTCGTTGACTCCCTGGATCAGGTACGGGACCCACTCTTTCGGGGTGGTGGGGTCGATGTAGAAAATGATGGGTTTGGCAGGCTCCACCAGTTCCCCCCGTTTGTATTTCTCAATGTCTTCCGGCTTTGGTTCCAGCCGCCACCGGGCGATCATCCGTATGGTTTTGATGCCTTGCGGATTTTGATCGAAATCTGTGTAGTTGGAGGTAAAGAATCCTATCCGCTCGTCATGATAACGGGGCTGCATGGGTTCTTTGGGCAACAGGACCAGGGAGCAATTGATCTCGAAGGTAAGCGGATCGTCGTTGTCCTGGTGTGTATATGTCTTGATACTGCGTAATTCCGTGTTGATGGGGAAGGTCTTCACGCTTTTTACATAGGATTTGTCGTTCTGCAGCGTGGTCATTTTAGATGATTTCTTCTGCCTTTTGCTGAAATACAGACTTTCACTGTCTCCCTTGACCAGATCGGTCACCTCTATCAGGGAAAGGGAGCTGTCGGCATTGAGCGCCTTGATCTCGAAGGACGCAATAATGGCCGGACGGTTGGAACGCATTACATTGTAATACATGGATTGTGTGGAATCTGCGGATTGTTCCCTTGCCAGGACTTTGGTCAGAAAAATATTGTTGTCGGGTCCTTTTTCAAAACGAAGCATGCCGCTGTTGATCTGGTCTCCTGCATATCCGAAAAAATTGGCGCGGAATCCGGCGGGGGTCTCAGCCATACGGGTTACCATCAGGATGTCCCTGCCTATGAGGGTATCCGGAATGCCGATGTAATACTTCCTGTCTTGTACGAAAACGGGGGTCATTCCCTCCATTACGGCAGTTTCTGCCTTGATGAATTCTTCCAGTCTGGCAGGGCCTTTGGTCTCCGGCTTGGCATCGGCCTTGGCCTCTGTCTGGGTGGTGTTTTGTTCCTGGTTCCTGCGCTGGGCTGTTGCGGTTTGCAGGGAGAGCGCCAGAACGGCAAGTAAAAGGATGGTTTTGGCAAGTTTCATAATTGTTTTTTATAGGTTTTTATAATGCATTGATCTTTTCGTCGAGAGTCTGGATACGTTCGACCAGGATCTTACGCATGCGTTCCACGGCAGAACTATAGGACAGAGATTCGTCTCCGTTGATGGGGTTTCCCCCGTTCATGTATCTTGATTCGGCCGGATCCCACATCCTGAAGTTCAATTCGGCAGACAGGGCCAGGCGTTCGTGTTCCCGGTCAAGGAATTCGGGGATCCGGTCGAATGCTGACTTGAGCGCGTTCCAGCGTTCTTTCGCCAGGGCAAGGAATTCGGGGTCCTTAAACAGTTGTTTGTACCAGATGGCCTCTGTCATGAAGAGTTTTCCCTTTGCCTGCGGGGAGGCCTGGTAGGAGAAAGTTCCCCAGTCAAAATCCCAGATGGGGCCGGCAAAGAGTTTGGTATCACTGTCTTTGTACATAAACACGCTTCCCGGGTTGGCCAGTTCGTGGTTGATGCATAATTCGAAGACCAGCCAGTAATCTGCGAAAGACTGCATATCCAGGAATTTCCGGTATCCGTTTTCGGGATCACAAAAATCGGGCCCGTACAGGGTTTCTCCTGCCTGATCAATATAATTTTTTATCCAATTCAGCTGTTGTGCCGTGATTTCATCTTCGTCAGGGAACTTGACGGCAAAGGGGATCCCGTTCTGAGAAAAGTAGGACTGGCCGTGCGGAGATATCCACTGCACTTCGTTGTTAAAATGAAAGTCCAGTTCCAGGATGTACCCGTCATCACTTATGTTCACCCGGTTCTTGTCTTCCTTGATGTGTTCCACCAGCATGTAATTCCCCTGGTGACGACCGTTGAAGATCAGTTCCACAATCTCGTTGCGAGGTGTCCATGCCAGGGAAGTGGATTCGGCAATTTTAAACGCTATACGGTTGCGGAGCATGGTGCGGTCCATGAAATTGGCCAGCAGTACCCAACGTTTGTGCTTGGGCATGCCCAGCAGGGATGCCTTGCTGTCCAGTTTCAGCGCATAAGGTTTTTTGGGCCACTCCCAGGTAGTATTGCCGCGTCCGCGGATCTCGGTTACCATCGTGGGCAGGTCTTCAGACGATCCCATCCCCTGAATGCGGATGGTGGCATTCATCCAGTCGTCCCTGGAGGTGACCGGTTTTCCGTCCTCAGTGTTTATGATCACAACGGGCAGGCCGGTAAAATGGTCCACTTCCACCAAATAGGTCAGCAGGGTGCCTTCGTTGGTAAGTACCGTATATGCTACGGGACCGGAAAAATCATTGACCGTTTTCCCGCTTTCCTGGACTACGCCGTTAACTTTTACAGGGTTTCCACTGGTAAAGGAGGCGGTCAGGTGCAGGTCTTCCAGCCAGCAGGGAATGTTGCCTCCGATCTTGTGTACATAAGCTTCTTCTGCCGAGGTGATTGTTAGTTCCACATCTGCGTTGAGGGCCGGGTTCGCAGCCTTGGTAAAGGCAAATGCCGAGATCCCGGCGTGGCTCAGGGAGCTGATCACTTCAAAGGCATTTGTTGTGATCATGGTCTTTCCATAGCCGGCGCGTGAGGTGATCAGACACACGACCACCTGTTCCCTGTATGTAAGACGAATCCCTTTGTCCTGCAGACGGATCTCGTACGAACCTTCCTTTTGTCCGGGGGCAATGCTTTGTATGGAAAAGAATTCGGGACCGGCAGTTGTGCCCCGGACACGCAATTCTATCTGGCATTGGGGAGATGTTACGTCGTAATTGAAAACAGTGCCGGGTTCGTCTACCTGCATAAGGATCGTGGCAGACCCCTGTGCCGGGATCACAACCTGCTGTATGTCAACAGAAACGCTTACCAATTTTGGATCTTTGACAGGTTCGGGTTGTTCTTCGTTTTTTGAACAGGCCACTGCCGTCAGGGCAAGGGTAAAAAACAAACACTTAAAATTCATTGTTATTATTGTAGGATTTGGCCTGCAAGTTATAAAATTTTTACCTTTACCCTAAACAAAGAACAACTGCAGGAATGACAAAACGATTACTATTGATAAGCCTTACGGTGCTTGTTACTGCTTGTGCAGGGAACAGGGAACATGTTCCCACGGAAGATTTCATAAAGATCGACGGAGCAGACCTGGTGCTTCACGGAGAAAAATTCTTTATCAGGGGGACCAACCTGGGAAACTGGCTGAACCCCGAAGGCTATATGTTCGGTTTCAGGAAAACCAACTCGGCCGGATGGATAGACAGGATGTTCCGCGAACTGGCCGGCCCGGATTTCACGGCCGAATTCTGGAACTCGTTCAAAGACCGCTACATAACTTATGCAGACATTGCGTTCATAGCTTCCACCGGAGCCAACACCGTAAGGTTGCCGTTTCATTACAAACTCTTTACAGATGAAGATTATATGGGACTTGTAGTCAGCCAGGACGGATTTGACCGTATTGACAGCCTGGTGACCTGGTGCCGCCGCGAAGGGCTGTTTGTCATCCTGGACATGCACGATGCTCCCGGAGGCCAGACCGGAGACAACATTGACGACAGCCACGGGTATCCCTGGCTTTTTGAAAGTGAAACGAGTCAACAGCTTTTTTGTGATATCTGGAAAAAGATCGCAGGAAGGTACAGGAATGAACCGGTCATTCTGGGGTATGATCTGCTGAATGAACCGATTGCCCCTTATTTCAGCAACAAGGATTCCCTGAACAGATTGCTGGAACCATTATACAAAAGGGTAGTAGCAGAGATCCGTAAGGTTGATACCAACCATATCGTGATCCTGGGGGCTCCCCAATGGAACAGCAACTTTGATCCCTTTACCGACTGGACTTTTGATGACAGAATCATGTATTCCTGCCACCGTTACGGAGGGGATGCCACGGCAGAAGCCATCGCACATTACGTTGATTTTCGCGATAAGACATCATTGCCCATGTACATGGGTGAAATAGGTCATAACACCCTGGAGTGGATGGGGGATTTTTGTAAAGTTATGGAAGACAACAATATAGGATATACATTCTGGCCGTATAAAAAAATGGGAGGATCCTGTTTCGTCTCTGTCGGCACACCGGAGAACTGGGACCAGGTAGTGTCTTTTTCTGAAGCGCCAAGAGATACATATGCTGCTATCAGGGAAGCCAGGCCGGACCAGGAGCTGAGCCGCCGCGCCATGAGGGATTTTCTGGAAATGTGTTTGTTTGAGAATGGCAGCATAGAAATGGATTATATAAGAGCACTACGTCTTGAAAAAGAAAGAACAGACAACTAGAAGCGCTGTCTGTTCTGACCCATTTAACCTAAAACCTAATAGATGAAAAAAACTATCTGTCTTAATAGTTTGCAAACTGCGTGCCAAACTTCTTGAAAAATTTTTATCTCGATATTTGTTTTTTTAAGAATTGTTATATCTTTGTGATATCAATTTAATATCACTAAAATAAAAAAAATGAAAAACGTTCAGGAAAAATTCGTACAGCCACGTAATGGCTGGATCATGCTGGTGCTGAGTATTCTTGGTTTTGCAGCAGGGATAATCCTGCCCATAATTTTTACCGAATCACTGGGATGGAAACCGGGTTGGTATTGGCTAATCACAGTATCGGTAGTTTCCTTTATTGCCTTGTTTGGTCTGATGGTTATCAACCCTAACGAAAGCAAGGTGTTAACATTTTTCGGAAAATACGTGGGAACCGTTGTGGATAACGGCTTCTTCATGATCAATCCTTTCATGGTCAGAAAAACCGTATCGCTCAGGGCACGTAATCTGAACGGAGAACCCATCAAGGTGAACGACAAGATGGGGAATCCCATCATGATTGGCGTTGTACTTGTCTGGAGGGTAAAAGACACCTTTCGGGCGTGCTTTGCAGTAGACAATTATGAAAAATTCGTAGATGTACAGTCTGAAGCGGCAGTCAGAAGTCTGGCCGGGTCTTATCCCTATGATAATCTGGAAGATGAAAATGCCGACATTACATTGCGTTCCGGTGGGGAAGAGGTGAATAACCTGCTGGAAGAGTCCTTGTCCGAACGTTTGAATATCGCCGGAATTGAGATTATAGAGGCCCGGATCAGTTACCTGGCTTATGCGCCGGAAATTGCCAGTGCCATGTTGCAACGTCAGCAGGCAACGGCCATTGTCGCTGCACGCCACAAGATCGTCGAAGGGGCTGTAAGTATGGTGGAAATGGCCTTACAACAATTGTCAGAAAAAGAGATCATAGATCTGGACGAAGAAAAGAAAGCCGCCATGGTCAGCAATCTGATGGTTGTGTTGACGTCTGACCGTGCAGCCAGTCCGGTGATCAATACAGGCAGCCTCTATCAGTAGTATGAAGAAATCGTTTGTTTTGCGCATTGATGTAGAAACCTGGGCCGCTTTGGAAAAATGGGCGGCTGATGAGTTCCGTAGCGTCAACGGCCAGTTGGAATACATCATCAGTGAAGCATTGAAAAAAAACAAAAGATTGCCTGAGAAAAACAATAAGTAAATGGATTTTTTGCTCGAATGGGGATATCTGGGACTGTTCGTGGGGTCTTTTCTGGCCTCGACGGTCATTCCCTTCAGTTCCGAATTTCTTCTGATAGCATTGCTTCTGGCGGGAGGTGATCCCTGGATCTGTTTTGCGGTCGCCACGGCCGGGAACGGCCTGGGGAGCCTCACCTGCTATGGACTGGGTTATATGGGCAAATGGGAATGGATCGAAAAATGGTTGCGTGTAAAAAGGGAAAAACTGGAAAAACAGCAACAGGTGATCCTCAAATGGAGCAGCCTGGTGGCCCTGTTGTGCTGGGTGCCTGTCGTAGGAGACGTATTTGCCGTAGGACTGGGTTTTTACAAAGTTCCGTTCTGGAAAACGGCCGTCCTCATGTACATAGGAAAAGCCCTCCGGTTCCTTTTCTGGATAGGGATCTGGTTCCTGTTGCCCGAAAAATTGCTCTAGTGGTTCATGAGTTCTTCAAATGACACGTCGCGCAACGGGTAGGAACGTGCATCGGTAAAGTTGTAATGCCACCATTCCGGTTCATAGATATGGAATCCATAGGCTTCCATGATTCCACGCAACAGGGCCCTGTTTTGAAGTACGTGTTCAGGCAGGTCGGTAAAGGCATGCGAAGCCGTATCGGAAAATGAGTCAAAGGGAGTGGGCATTTCCAGTTCGTTTCCTGTTTCCAGGCAGATCAGGGTAAGGTCCACGGCGGCCCCCCGGTTGTGGATGGATCCGGAACGGGGATTGGCCACAAACGTTGTATCGGGATAAACCTGATAGAAATACAGGGTGCCGGCATAAGGTCTGTAGGCATCCAGGATCTTGAAACCCAGACCGACCTTGCTGAGCGAATCCTGGGCTGCAACCAGGGCTTCGGCCACCGGGCGGCAAAGAAAGGCCTTGGGTGAGGAATAGATAGGTACCCCCGTGAAATTATCTTCTGTGGCGTAAGCTATGTGCAGGGCTATGCCCGGGATGATCTCTTCCAGGTCAACCAGTTCAGTCCGGGGATCCTGTGCGACCTGGGCGAGATAGATTTCCATTGTATTGGCAATGGGCAGGTTATAAGGGTTTCTGGAGTCGGTCCGGTGACAGGACGCCACCAGGACAAGGGGGATAAGCAGAAATGAAATGCGTTTCATAAATCAAATATAAGGAATTAAATATTTTATTTACCTTTGCAACCCCAATGATTCGGGGTGTAGCGCAGTTGGCTAGCGCGCCACGTTCGGGACGTGGAGGCCGAAGGTTCGAGTCCTTTCACCCCGACCAGGGAAGATGCGTCGTAATGATACGGCGCATCTTTATTTTTCCAGGTCATTGATCAACTTCTCTTTTATGGTTTTCAGAAGATCCCGGTCGGTATCACGATTCCCGGGGAGTGAAGGGATGCTTATCTGAGAAATGATGGCTGCAGGGGCACGGCTCAGCACAACAATACGGTCACCCAGGAGCAGAGCTTCGTCCACATCGTGTGTCACGAAGATTACCGTACGCCGGTCGCTTTTCCAGATATCCAGGAACCATTTGATGAGGTTTTTCTTAAGAGCCACGTCCAGTCCCTTGAGCGGTTCATCCATAAGGATAATGTCGGAAGGGACGGCAAAGGCCCGTGCGATGGAAACCCGCTGACGCATACCCCCGCTCAGCTGCGCGGGATAATAACCGGCAAAACCTTCCAGTTCCACCTGCCGGATAAGCCGGGCTGCCTGTTTTTTACGTTCTCCGGCGTGCAGTTCCCGGTTCAGGACAAATTCAATGTTTTCCGTTACAGTTTTCCAGGGAAGCAAACGCGGCTCCTGAAAAACATAGGAAAACACTTTGTGCTCAAATCCTTCCAGAGATCCCTCGTCGGCAGGGAGGATACCTCCGATCATGTTCAGCAGGGTGGTTTTTCCGCATCCCGAGGGCCCGAGCACACAGGTGATGGAATCTTCCGGGAACGAGATGGAAAAATCCCTGAAGACAGGGGTTTTGAAACTTTTGCTTAAATTGTTGATCTGCAGGCTCATGATCCGGCTTTCCATTGAATGATGTTGACTTCTCCCCACCGAATGAGTTTTTCAAAGGCAAAACTAATCAGAACAGCTATCAATGTCCAGGCAATGACGGCTTCTACGTTCAGGAACGTTTGAGCCGTCTGCATGCGCGTCCCGATACCGTACACAGGTTGGCTCAGGACTTCCCCGATGATGATGGCACGCCATCCGATCCCCATGGCACTCGATGCCCCTGAAATGATAAAAGGCATAACGGCAGGGATATACACTCCGGTAAGGATCCTCCTGTTGTCAACCCTGTAGAAACGGGCCATTTCCACCAGACCCTGATCCACATTCCTTATGCCGTCTGAAACATTGGTGCAGATGAAAGGGAACATGGTAAGAAAGGCGATGAAAACAGGGACAGTTCCGGGATTGAACCATATCAGGGCCAGAAGGATCAGGGATATCACGGGTACAGACCGGACCGTAACCAGCATAGGCGTGATAAACGTGTTGAAACCCGGACTGATCCCGGCCACCATTCCAATGATCACACCAAGAATCCCTGACAGGAGGAAACCCGCGACACCCCGAAGGATGGTGTTGCCTGCCGCGGCCAGGAAGCCGGGCTCGGTCAGTATCCTGATGACGGCAAGAAAAGTGGTTTCGGGATGGGGTATGATAAAAGGAGAATTGAAAACGACTGCCAGCACTTTCCAGAGTGCCAGCATCAGCAGGACAGAAGCCGCTGTGAGGATGTTTTTTTTAGTAATAAAAATTCTCATCGGGCATTTTTCCACCTGTAATCTCCGGATTCATTGTATAGAAAACATACAGATATTCCCGGATCTGGTCCATGATCAGGCCTGCCCTTACCACTTCCAGACCCGAACCGGGAATGGACTGAAAGGCGGTCCGGGGATCGTCCAGTATGTTGTATTTAACGATAAGGGTTGCAGCGGAACGGGGGTTCGCATTGACCCACAGAGAAGATCTTTCACAGGCCGCAAGAATCTCTTCCACCTTTTGAGGATGGTCCTCCAGTAGGCCGGTTTTGGCCAGTAATGCGGTCTGGGGGATGGGGGCACCCTGGACAGAGATCCATTCCCGGTTGAGGTCAAACAACATCCTTACCTTTTTGTTCTTCTGCATCACCTGGCTTACCAGCGGCTCAGAGATTACCCCCAGCAAAGCCTGTCCCGAAGCAACGGCATTGGCCAGATCTATGTGGGTGGGATAGCGGTAATCCAGTGTGAGGTCTTTTTCCGGATCGATCCCCTTCTTTTGTAAGAGGTAACGGAATAACACATCCGGTGTCATACCACGGGCCATCACATGCACTTTTTTGTTTTTCAGATCGTCCCATTGCCTGACGGTGGTGTCCTCACCGAACAAATAGAGCGTTCCCCATACCGGTATGGCGATCAGCTTGTAGTCCAGTCCTTTGTTGTATACGATCGCCGCCATGGTAGTGGGCAGTACGGCAAGATCGGCGCTTCCGTCCAACATCATTTTTCTTACCTGTAAAGGCTCGTTGACCATTCTGACAACAATGTCCGGATCCGCTTCCTGTTCAAGACTGTCAATAAGCCTGATCATTCCCATGGACGAGGGTCCCCTGAGTGTGGCGATGGTTAGGGTCGTTTTCTGTCCTTTTTTACCGGCCGGATTGCCGCAACTGACCGGAAAGATCACCAATAACAGACATAATAAGGAGAACCGGTTCATGATCTTAAATTTTAGCAAAAATAGAACATTTTTAGGCAGATGGGAAAAATGTCTTATATTTGTGGCACAAACAATTAAAAAATGTGTTCTTTCTGAGACCAGGGGTCCTATCCCGTTCAAGGCAGACACAGATCTAAAAACCAATCTAATCCGGAGGTGTTCTGATGGAAAAGAGAGTAGGAACAGTGATCATCCAGATAAACAGCCACGAGCATGTCGCTTTGTTAAACGACATACTTTCGCAACACGCCGCCATTATTCTGGGCAGGCAAGGTCTTCCGCGAAGTAATGGCAAAAGTCTCATATCCCTTATTCTTGAAGGTACCACAGATCAGATTGGTTCCCTGACCGGCCAGCTGGGCCGCCTGGGAGGCATTCAGGTGAAATCGGTATTATTGAAGAATATATGATAGGATGAGAACATTAAAAATTATGATCCTGACAGCCATTTCTCTGGCTGCCGCCATGTCAACGGCCTACAGCCGTGAACAGCTTGACACCATACCCGTATCTCTGGGAGAGATCGTTGTAACCAGTCTGCGGATCGACCGGCAAATAAAAAACCTGCCTGTATCTATGGTGATCGTCGATTCAGCCCTTTATCAGAAACGTTCTGCCTTTACCATGGCCAATGTCCTTGAGGGGGAACCGGGAATATCCAGGGGTGGAGACGGTGTCTGGGCTACGAACATTAACGTACGGGGTTTGGGCGAAGACCGCCTGGTCATATTGATAGACGGGAACAGGGTAGAGACGGCCACCGACCTGACCGCCTCCCTGAGCATGGTCGACGTCAACGATATTGAACACGTGGAGGTCATCAAGGGAGCCCAGTCTTCTCTTTACGGGACAGGGGCCATGGGAGGTATTGTAAACATAATAACCAAACAAGGTCATTTTGCCTCAAAACCTTATGTTTCCGGAAATGTGATCTCGGGTTTTGCCTCGGTCAACAGGCTTTTTTCCAACCATGCCTCGGTCAGTGCCGGTTCCCAAAAATGGTTTCTGCACCTGGGCGGAACGTATGCCAAAGCAGGCGATTTGCGCACTCCCGACGGCATATTGCCCAACAGCCGGTTCAACACCAGCAACATCTCGGCAAAATTCGGTGTCAAGCCGCTGCCCAATCATTTGTTCAAGTTGCAATACCAGCGCAACTGGTCCTGGGATGTGGGCGTTCCCGGAGGCGATGCCTTTCCCGGTCCCTCCAGGGCGACGTATACCGACATAGGCCGGCACCTGCTTTCTGCAAGCTATCGGATATCTCATATAACCGACAAATTATCGGCTCTGGAAATCAGGTATTTTACACAATACATTGTCAGGGATGTGGCCCTGGAGCCCAATACGGTAACGGAGGCATTGCTTCCCAACGGAAACGTACAGCGCACTACACCCGAGATCTTTTATCCTACCGGGCGACACCTTACCAACGGGGTGCAACTGCTTAGTACCTGGGACCTGTCTCAAAGAAATGTTCTGATAGCCGGTATTGATGTATGGAGGCGCAAACTTACCACAGATCGTGAAAAACACATCCGGGTAGACATTCTCAATCCTGCGGGGGACATCATCAGGACCAACCAAATTGAACGGGGCGAAACCCCCATTCCCGGTTCAAGTTTCGGCAGTGCCGGCCTGTTTTTTCAGAATGAAACACGTTTCCTGAATGACCGGCTCACAATGATCCTGGGAGGACGGTTTGACGGGATCCGTATAAGGAACGAACAAGGAGTGGATGTCAATTATATTACCATAAACGGGGAACGGAACGACAACCCCCCGACACAGCGGATTACTTTTGAAGCCGGTACGGAATACAGCCTGTCGTGGAGTGCCAACGCTGGATTTCTATACAAAATATTCAAAGACATTGATCTTTCCCTGAATGTGGCCAGGGCTTTCAGGGCCCCCTCGCTTGAAGAACGTTTCAAATACATAGACCTGGGCAATTTTGTCCGTCTTGGAGATCCTTCGCTGGAACCCGAAAAATCCTATTCCGCTGACCTGGGGTTGAGAATATGGAAATCAAGGTTCAACCTGCAGGCAGGACTCTTTGTAAACCGGCTGAACAATATGATCGTAGAGACACCGGGCGAATTCATTTTCAGGCTCACTGCGGATTCGAAGCCGGACACCATTCCCGCACTTATAAACGCAAATGTCAGAAAAGCCCTTCTTTACGGATTTGACATTAAGTTCGCCTACAATTTCAGCAGGAATTTTGTGTTTTTCGGATCCGGGGCTTACGTACGCGGGATGGCACTCGAAACAGAAGCCAACCTTCCTCTCATACCCCCTTTGAACGGAAGGGCCGGACTCCGCTATACTTATTCCGGCCTGGGTTCTGTTGAATTTTCCATATTTGGCGCAGCAACACAGAATAAGATCGCAGAAGGAGAAAAGGAAACGCCTGGTTATTACCGCCTGGATGCCGCCCTGAATACAAAGGCATTTGATCTGAGGTTTATGAAGCTTCAGCTCTTTGCCGGAATTGACAACATCACCAACAACCGTTACACCAACCACCTTTCTACCAATCGCGGGGATATTAGCGTGGAGCCGGGACGTAATTTCTTCATCAGGCTGAAACTTGCCTTCTGATCCTTTTTTGTTACCTTTATTATTTCCGGGTTGAACCATGAAGACAATAAAGAGGATCATCATTGTAGCAGTCATCCTGTTCGTAACGGGCTTCGTCTTTTCGTTGCTATTCCCCGGCAACGTAAAACTGCTGGATGACATCAGGCTGTTTTTTCAAAGGCCTCTTGTCAGGTGGGCGGGTAATATCAGGACAGCTCCCGGGTTCAGCCGGGGTGATTATATATCCCTGGAAGAGCTGAGCCCTTTTTTGGAAGAGCTGACCCCGGGCAGCATTTTTTTCACAAAGACAAGTGATTATCCCATAAGCAGCCTGATACCGGGAGAATGGAAGCACACGGGGATCTTCCTGGGCACCAGGGAACAGCTAGCTGCCCATCTTGATACATCGGGAGTCCTTTTCAAAACGCTTGACACCTTGATGCCCTCTGGCCGTGTGTATGTGCTGGACAGTTATTCGGAAGGGGTCAGCGTGCATCCCATTGGTGCATTGTCCAATCTGAACGCGGAATCCAGTCTGACCCATTTTGCCGCATTCTCATTTACCGGTTCTGCCGAACAGCGGGAAAGGTTCATATCGGGCGCATTGGCGTATTCAGGTCTGGAATACGATTATGACTGGATCACTGAAGATCCGTCCGCCATATTTTGTTCAGAACTTCTGTACCATTCCCTGAAAGCGATAGATATACATGTCAGGATCAGGACCAGGACCATCAGCAGGGACATCTTCACTCCGGACGATCTTTTCCGTTTCCTGAGACTTCAGTCGCGCAGGCGGAGCATTTTTTCTTTACACGGCATTCTGAGAAAGAAGTCATGATCCGACGGGATCAATTGTCTTTGTTGCGGTGTCTTTCTCCCCCATAGCGCTGCCCGGGACCGGGGGCTGACAGCATGGACTGGAAGTAAGTCGCAAGTTTTTCACTTTGCCCGGGCTCCAGTACGCTCAGCATATTGAAATAATAATCGAAAGTGATGATTTTAAGGTCCTTGTGTCTTTCTCCCAGTGCTTCTGCCAGACGGGATAATTGCTCCCGGTCAGGTTGGACCGAGTTCAATTCCCTTGCCATGCGGTTACGAATGACGGTCATCGAGGCTACCGTCCTGTTGGCTGACCGGTTGTATGAGCGCCTGAATTCTCTGAATTTTGTTAGCTGCATTTCATTCAGTTCCAATTCCGAGGCAATGTAACTGCCAAACTGGCGTGGAGGCATGTCTGCCGTCTGTTCAGTTTCCTGCAGGTCCCGTTTCAGATGAGCACGGTACGTAATGATAACGGCTATGTTTGTCCCGAGAAGAAAAACCACCAGTACAATAAGCGTAGTTCTTGATATTTTTCGCATAGCAGATGAATTATAATGCTTCTTCCAGGAGCATGTATTCCATGTTTTCCATCCGGTCTTCATAAAAAAGATCGGCTATCTCATATTCTTGCGACAGATTTGCGGGGGGAGGGGAAACCGTGAGCCGGGCCATTAATATACCGGAAAAGAGGCCGGCAATCAGGGCCGTGGCTATGAACAAAGGCCTGAGAACCCTGAATTTTCGCGGTGTTTCCGCCTCCTGCATCCGACCCTGGATGCGGGTAAAAAGGAAAGGCTGCACCGGAATGTTTTTTTCTTTGTCCAGGAATGACAGGGTTTCTTTCAGGTATTCCAGCCTGGCGCTGCATCCGGGACACGAAGCCAGGTGGTTGGATATTTCCCTGATCTGATCAGCCGGAAGGCTGTTTTCCAGATAGAAGATCAGTTTGTTTTCCGTCGATTTGCAGTCCATTTTCTGTTATTTTGTATGTTTGACACATCAAAACGGAAAAACTTGCGCTCCATTTGAATAGTATTGCGTGACAGCACAAGTATTTTCGGATTGCCGTGTCAAATATATTGTTTTTTTAGAGGACTTTGGACACAAATCTGACAGACAGATTAAAAAATCGCGACGAAAAGGCATTTCGGGAGCTGGTTGAGGAATACGGTCAACTGGTGTTCAGAACGTGTATGGGCATATTGCATGACCGGGAAGATGCCGATGATGTGGCCCAGGAAGTTTTTATTGAAGTGTTCCGTTCAGTTGACAAATTCCGTTCCGATGCGAGGATTTCCACATGGTTGTACAGGATCGCACTTAACAAATCACTCAATTACCTGAGAGATAACCGCCGGCATAAAGGGTCCCTGTTGTCCCGGGACGCGTCAGCTGTCGCTTCTGCAGCCGTGACAGGGGGAAACCCTTTGGAGGTATTGCAGGATAAAGAAAAAATGAAGATCCTGGAACAGGCATTGGACGCCTTGCCTGAAAAACAAAAAAAAGCTTTTGTGTTGAGTAAGTACGAGGATCTTTCGTACAAGCAGATCAGTGAAGTAATGAAATTGTCGGTCTCTTCGGTAGAGTCATTGATTTTCAGGGCCAAACAGAACCTGCAAAAAAATCTTCTGGATTGTTACCGCCATTCTTGCTGAAAAAAATGAAGGGAAGCGCAAGTTTTCAGCAGGCATTGGTGTCCTATAGGCAAACAAATCTTAAAAATTACAAAAATGAAAACAACAGCTTATTTGATCACTGCCTTCATGATGTTGACCTCATTGACAGTGTTTGCCCAGGGAGGCAGAGGCAACAGGAATGCATCTTTCAACGACCGTACAACGTGTACCAATGTCATTCCGGATCTTACACAGGAGCAGATACGACAGATCACTTCTCTGGAATCTGCTCACAAATCTCAAATGGACCAGCTCAGGAATGAACGCCGTTCTACAAGGGACAACATGACTAAGGATGACGTCCGTGCAAAAATGATCCAGATACGCGATGCACACCGCGATCAGGTGAAACAGTTGTTAACACCTGAACAGCAAAGGGTATATGAAACATTGCCTTACAGAGGCTACGAAGGCCGGACTCCGGCAAACCGTTCAAGGGGCAACGGCAGAAACTACTGTCTGTAATAAAAATTTTGCCATAACCGTAAAAACATATATCTTTGCGGACCTTTTCTCGAGAAGATAAGGAAGTTAACACAATTCATTAACTTTTTAAAACAGATTTATGGCAGTAAAAATTCGTCTCTCCCGCCATGGCAAGAAGAACTACGCTTATTATCATATTGTAGTTGCCGATTCCCGGGCACCCCGTGATGGCCGGTTAATTGAAACCCTGGGGACATATGATCCCAACACCAACCCGGCTAAGATACAGCTGGATGCAGAAAAAGCCCTTACCTGGCTCAACAACGGCGCCCAGCCCACACTTACCGCACGCAGGCTTCTTTCCTATAAAGGAGTATTGTTGAAAAAACACCTGCAGGGAGGTGTGGCCAAAGGAGCCCTGACCCAGGAACAGGCCGATGCAAAATGGGAAGCCTGGATGCAGGAGAAAGATACCAAGGTGGCCGCAAAGAAAGGCAAACTGGAGCAGGAGACACGTGAGGAAATGAAAAAGCGTCTGGAAGCAGAAGCCATTGTGAATAAAGAACGTGCCGCTGCATTATTGGCAAAACGTGAAGAGATTGCCGCCAGGCTGGCTGCCGCAGCAGCCGCCGCCGCCGCGAAAACAGAAGAGACCATTGCTGAAATTGAAGGAACAGCGGTTCCTGAAGCGGAAGAAGATATAGAACAGGCCGCAACCGAATAATGACATGGGTATGAAAGAAAGGTTTCTGCCACTGGCAACGGTGAGGAAAACCTTCGGCAAGGGAGGAGAGCTTATTTTGAAATTCCGCCCTGATGTCCCCCAAAACATTATTGACCAATTGAACAAAGAAGAACCGGTATTCATCCAGCTGGACGGGATACCGGTTCCTTTTTTTTTAACATCCATTGCTTTTCGCGGAAACGACCAGGCAATGGTCTGTTTTGAAAATTATTTATCTGAAAATCTGGCAGCCGAATGGGTGGGGAAGACCATCCTGTACAAGACCCGTGAGGAAGAGCCCCTGAGCGGAGGATCCTTACTGGTCGGGTATGCATTCCGGGCAACTACCGCGGGAGAGGAAAAGCGCAGGGGAACCGTTTCCGGATTCTTTGATTATCCGGGGAATCCCTGCCTGGAACTGG
>LFSY01000060.1 GCA_001512865.1 Rikenellaceae bacterium DTU002
GAGCGCCGCAACATCCCTACGCCGCAAAACCCCTACACCCGAGCGCCGCAACATCCCTACGCTGCAAAACCCCTACACCCGAGCGCCGCAACATCCCAACACCCCAACATCCCAACATCCCAACATCCCAACGCCCCAACACTCCTCGATGCCAGGCTATAGCTTCACAAATTCCACCCGACGGTTTTTGGCTCGGCCTTCGTCGGTGGAGTTGTCGGCAACGGGGCTGTTCTGGCCGAGGCCTTTGGCGCTTAACCGGCTGCCGTCAATGCCCATCTCCACGAGGCGGGCAACGACGGCCTGAGCACGTGCCTCGGAAAGCTTTTGATTGGCCGGGGCCGAGCCGGTGGCATCGGTGTGGCCTTCCACGCTAAAACGCAGGGATGGATTTTCCTTGAGCAGCTGTACGATCCGGTTCAGCTCTCCGGCCGACTCGGGCTTGATAACACTTTTGCCCGTGTCAAAGGTGATCCCGTAACTGATGAACTTGCCGTCCTGCATCATGCGGTCGTACAGGGGTACCGCTCCTTTCGCCAGGCGTATGTTCCTGATGTAGGTGGTGTTGGGAACGGCCCAGCCCTGGCCAAGCACCAAACGTTGTGGGACGGCCATATTGGGCAGGTTAATAATACGTACGCCGTCAATGTATATTTTCAACGCCCTCTTGTTAAAAGACAATGCAAAGTGACTCCATCCGCCGTAATTGAAATCCACCTCATCCACGCTGGCATCTCTGCGGTCGTAGGAACCGGAATGGTAATAACAGAAAATGGTTTTCGCCTTGGGGTCCATGGTGAACTCCAGGACTTCCATTTCGGGAATGTCCCATTCCCCGTTGCGGTCATTGAAGAAATACATCATGTAGTCACTGTAAGGATATGCTCCCGTTTCCTCGAATTCATTTTCCCAGGGATGCAGGTAAAAGTCAAATTCAAGGGTAAACACATCCGGCAGGAAACGTTGCTGGTTTTCCATGAACGGCACAAGCCGGGCGTCGTCGAGAAACATGATGGCATTTTCGCCGTCAATCTTTACGACCTCGGCGTTCCCTTCAATGATGTCCCACCGGGAAGGAAATTCACCCAGTTTTTCTCCTGTCAGGTTGTCTTCAAAGAAGATCTCGTCACCGGCCACAAAGTCGGATTTGGCCCATTCCATGGTTGCGCGTCGGTTTTGAGGACTTTCCTGGCCGGAAGCGGAGCCGGAGGACTGGCCGGAAGCCGAGCCGGACGCTCTGCGTGAGGGATCGCCTGAGACAGAGCCGGAGGACTGGCCGGAAGCCGAGCCGGAGGACTGACCGGGAGCGGTTCCGGAAGAGCGGCCCTGAGCCGTCCCGGAATTACGACTGGCGGTGCCACTGTCGCCGGAGCGGCTGTAGGAACCGGATCGTCCGGTCCTTTTCATCATGGCCACGTCCTCTTCGTCCATGTCCCAGTCATCGTATTGCAGGTCCTGGTTTTCGGGGGCCTTCCGGGACGAGGACCGGGCATGTTTGTCCTTGTCTTTTTCCCCGGCCGATTCTGCCTTGCTTTCCTTTTCCTCTTCTTCGGTTTCTTCGAAAGCTTTATCTATGGCTTTGGAAACTCCTTCTTCCACTTTCTCTTCCACTTTTCTCTCGGCGGTACGTTCGGCGGCACTTTTGGCTGCCCTTTCCAGCCTGCGGAGTATGGACTGTGCCTGTGAAGCGGTACAGGCAAGTCCCATAATCATAAGGGTGATCAACAAACGTTTCATGTTCAGTTCATTTTAATGAGTAATTGTGAACTAGTTATATTCCCGTTTTCGTCCATAGTTTCAGATTTGACACTGCCAACGCCCCGGGCATACCAATTTTTGGTGCTGGAAATTGCTTTTTGCCCAAAAATGCGGGTTTGTGAAACCATTTCCACAATATAACACTTAAATGTACCGGCAGGTGTTGTAAGCTCTTCCCTCCCGGTAACTTTATGCGAGAGGATCTCTGCATTGAAATTCAGGCCCATGGCACTGATCTGCATCAGTCCTCCGTCAAGTTCCTGACCTACGGCAAGACGGGACGGAATAACAGGGACATCCCCGGTAACCTCCATCAAGTTAACGGATCCGAATCCGGTCATCATATTCCCGTCCCTTACAGATACGGTCATTTCCATAGGGTCGAAGGATGGAGATCGGTCGGGATTATAGGCATGGATGACATACGTAATGGTGTAGTTGCCATCGGCACCTTCGACGTTCTTTATGTGCATACGGACATAGCTGTCGGTATTGCCCGTCTGACCGTAATTGGCATACTCCAGTTCTGTCCCTTCCGTTATGCAGAAATAGGGTCTTTGCGCAAAAAGGGACAATGAGGTCAGTAGAAGGATCGTGAGGAAGTAGATACGCTTCATTATCAAATAGGTTAGATGTTGCTAATAACCACAAATATACATTTTTTGTTTGATTGATTAATTATATTTGTGGCATGAAAAAAACGATCTTCTTTTTAGGCGTGTGTATGCTGGGAGCATGCAGCGCAGACATGGACAAAAAAATAGATGAGCTGATCGCCCAAATGACACTGGAAGAAAAGGTGGGCATGCTGCACGGTCAGACGATGTTTACCTCGGGAGGCGTGGAACGCCTGGGCATCGCTCCGGTTAAATATGCGGACGGACCCTTCGGGATACGTGAAGAACTGGAACCCCATTCCTGGACACCTTTACGATTGGATACCGATTCGGCCACCTTCTTTCCCACGGGTTCCGCACTGGCTGCTACCTGGAGCGAAGAGATGGCCTGGCTTTACGGGAAGGGAATGGCGGAAGAGGCCAGGACAAGGGGAAAAGACATGATCCTCGGCCCTGCGATCAACATCCAGCGCATTCCAACAGGAGGCAGAACATATGAATATTTCAGCGAGGATCCGTTACTGAGTGCCCGGCTGGCAGTCGGATATGTCAGAGGGGTACAGGACAACGGGGCAGCTGCCTGCATCAAGCATTACGCCCTCAACAACCAGGAAAACAACCGTGGCATGGTAGATGTCATTGTCAGCGACCGCGCCATGCGGGAGATTTATCTGCCGCCGTTCCGTGCAGCCGTGGAAGAAGCGGGAGTCCTTGGGGTGATGGCCGCTTACAATAAGGTGGCCGGTTCCTGGTGTGCCGAGAATGAGGTGTTGCTGAACAAAATATTACGCGATGAGTGGGGTTTCCGCGGCATGGTCATCTCTGACTGGGGCGGAACGCACAGCACCGTAAAATCCGCACTGGCCGGCCTGGATGTGGAAATGCCCGGAGGCAGGTTCTTTGGTGAGGCCTTGCTGGACTCGGTCCGGAGCGGTGCCGTTCCTGAAGAAGTGATCGATCAGAAAGTGGCCAACATCCTTCGCGTACGTCTGGCCATTGATCCTGTCGAGGAAACATCACACATAAACCCGGTCAGCACACCGGAACATGGACAAATGGTATATGAAATTGCTTCAAAGTCCATCGTCCTGCTCAAAAACGAAGGCGGCCTGCTGCCCCTGGACCTTGACAAAAACAAAAAAATAGCCGTTATTGGCGACAATGCCGTTCAGAAAAATGCCACAGGCGGGATCGGGGCCGGGGTAAAGGCCCGCTACGAGATCACGCCACTGGAAGCACTGAAACAAAAGACAGGAGACCGTGCCACCATAATATATGCCCGCGGTTACCAGGGATTTTCCAGGCAGGACAGGGAACGCGGAGGCATCCTGGGAGGGGTTATGCTGACCGGAACGGGAGGCATGATCTCGGGAAGTCCGGCTGTCGGGGCACAGCTTGATCAGGAATTGCTTGCCGAGGCGCTGCGCGCGGCCTCGGATGCCGATCTGGTACTGTTCTTTGCAGGGAACAACCGCGAAGTGGAAACCGAAGGAGCCGACCGTGTCAACATTATCCTGCCTTCGATGCAGGACGAACTGATCCGGGAGATTGCCCGGGTCAATCCCAACATCGTGACCGTAGTGGTTACCGGGGCGCCCGTGGATCTTAGCGGCGTTGACCACTGCTCACAGGCCATGCTTGTATCGTGGTTCAACGGCTCGGAGGGGGGGAATGCCCTTGCCGACGTCTTGCTGGGGACGGTGGTGCCCTCCGGAAAACTGCCCTTTACCTTCCCCGTAAGACTGGAAGATTCTCCGGCCTATGCGTTGCAGACATACCCCAATTTTGACAAAGCCCCTTATGCCGAAGACATCTATGTAGGTTACCGCTGGTTTGATACACAAAAAATCGAACCCCTGTATCCTTTCGGTCACGGACTGTCCTATACGTCCTTTTCCTATTCATCGGCCGGAACAGCCAAAGACACTTACGGTCCATCCGATGTGATAACCGTTTCATTTACCCTGGAAAACACGGGACCTTATACCGCCGAGGAAGTCGTGCAGCTCTATGTGCACAGGCCCGCATCAAAAGTGGAATTCCCTGAAAAAGAACTCAAAGCATTCCAAAGGGTGAAGCTGGATCCCGGCAGATCGGCCAAAGTCACGCTCAAAGTGCCGGTAAGCTCCCTGCGTTACTGGAACGAGACAGCCGGTGGCTGGGCGCTCGATCCGGGAGAAACAGCCCTTTGGATCGGGACGTCTTCACGCGATATCAAACTCAGAAAAAGCGTGAAGATCCTGCCCTAATCGATCATTTTTCCTAACTTTGCCCGGTTTTTAGCATACAATAATGAGCAAAGCACACATTGTCCTGGAGGACGGATCCGTTTTTGAGGGAAGATCTTTCGGTTGTAAGAAATCCGTTTCCGGTGAAGTCGTTTTCAATACGGCCATGATGGGGTATCCCGAATCTCTGACAGATCCGTCCTATGCGGGGCAGATACTGGTGATGACCTATCCCCTGGTCGGTAATTACGGCGTTCCCGAACGCGCGGCAGGCGAAGACGGTCTGTCTCTTTACATGGAAAGTGAAAAAATCCATGTCAATGCACTGGTGGTCTTTGACCACAGCCCGGTCTACAGTCACTGGAATGCCAGGGAAAGCCTGGAACAATGGCTCATCAGCGAAAACATTCCCGGAATATACGATGTGGACACGAGGGCCCTTACCAAATTATTGCGTGAAAAGGGATCCCTGAAAGGAAAACTGGTGATGGAAGGTGACAGTCCGGGGGACATTCCTTTTGAAGACCCCAACCTGGTGAACCAGGTGGACCGGGTATCCTGCAAGGACATCATAACATACAGGGGAGATCCCGGAACAAAGAAGGTGGTATTGATTGATTGCGGGGTCAAGCACAACATCATCCGTTGCCTTCTTCAGCGCGGTGTCACAGTCATCAGGGTCCCCTGGGACCAGGATCTGACAGCCCTGGAATACGATGGCATTTTCATCAGCAACGGGCCGGGTGATCCGAACATGTGCGGGGCAACCATCCGGAATCTGCGAAAAGCCATGGAGCAGGACAAACCCGTATGCGGGATATGCATGGGAAACCAGCTTCTGGGCCTGGCAGCCGGAGGCAACGTATATAAAATGAAGTACGGACACAGGGGTCACAACCAGCCCGTTCGCGACGAAGACACGGGAGAATGTCACATTACCTCGCAAAACCACGGGTATGCGCTGGATCCCTCAAGCCTTGGAAAAGACTGGCTTCCTTTGTACACCAACCTGAACGACGGGACCAACGAAGGGATACGCCACAGGTCCAAACCTTTTTTCTCATCCCAGTTCCATCCGGAAGCGGCCAGCGGACCTACCGATACCGTTCCCATTTTTGACAAATTTACAGACATCCTCTAGCCGATGAAAATGAATAAAATACTGGTACTCGGTTCCGGAGCCCTCAAAATTGGAGAGGCCGGGGAATTTGATTATTCGGGTTCCCAGGCGTTGAAAGCCATCCGGGAGGAAGGCATAAGCACAGTCCTGATCAATCCCAATATTGCCACGGTTCAGACATCGGAAGGAGTGGCCGATACCGTTTATTTTCTTCCTGTCACACCCTTCTTTGTTGAGCAGGTTATCAAGAAAGAAAGACCCGAAGGGATATTGCTGGCCTTCGGAGGGCAGACAGCCCTGAATTGCGGGGTGGAATTGTTCCGTAACGGCGTTTTTGAAAAATACGGCGTCAAGGTGCTGGGGACCCCCGTACAGGCGATCATCGAGACTGAGGACCGGGATCTTTTTGTACGAAAGCTGAATCAGATCCACATCAAGACCATTCAAAGCGTGGCCGTGAATTCTCTGGAAGAAGCCAAAAATGCGGCCGCGCATCTCGGCTATCCCGTAATCCTGAGGGCGGCCTATGCCCTGGGCGGGCTCGGCTCGGGCTTTTGTGACAACCAGGATGAGCTTGTGGCCCTGGCAGAGAAGTCTTTTGCGTTTGCAACGCAGGTGCTCGTGGAAAAAAGCCTGAAAGGATGGAAAGAGATAGAATATGAAGTGGTGCGGGATAAGTACGACAATTGCATCACCGTTTGCAACATGGAAAATTTTGATCCTCTGGGGATCCATACCGGGGAAAGCATCGTAGTGGCGCCCACGCAGACACTGAACAACAAGGAATGCCAGCACCTGCGCGAAATGGCCATTAAGATCATCCGTCACATAGGGATCGTGGGAGAATGCAACATCCAGTATGCCTTTGATGTGGCCAGTGAAGATTACAGGGTCATAGAGGTAAATGCACGTCTGAGCCGGTCTTCGGCGCTGGCATCAAAGGCAACCGGCTATCCGCTGGCTTTTGTGGCTGCCAAGCTGGCACTGGGATACGGATTGCACGAACTGAAAAATTCTGTCACCAGAACTACGCCGGCATTCTTTGAGCCGGCCCTTGATTATGTGGTTTGCAAGATTCCACGCTGGGACCTGGGGAAATTCCACGGTATTGCCAAAGAGATCGGGAGCAGCATGAAATCGGTGGGGGAAGTGATGGCCATAGGAAGGACTTTCGAAGAAACCATTCAGAAAGGATTGCGCATGATAGGCCAGGGGATGCACGGGTTCGTTGAAAACCGGGAACTGGTCATAGAAGACATTGACAAAGCGTTGCGCGAACCTACCGACATGAGGATCTTTGTCATCAGCAAAGCGATGCAGGCGGGGTACACCGTGGAGCAGATATACCGGCTCACCAGTATCGACCGCTGGTTTCTGCAAAAACTCATGGACATTGTGGAGACCGGAGCGAAACTGGAGAAACTGTTCCCCCCGGCCCATCCGGACGGGAAAGACTGGGGTGAAAACGAGAGGGACTTACTGTACCTGGCCAAGAGGCAGGGGTTTTCCGATTTCCAGATAGCACGTGCCTTGTGGAAAAAGAAAATGAACCAGGAAAGCCCTTTGCTCGTAAGGCGTTTGAGAAAATCTTTGGGGATAGTCCCCGTAGTGAAGCAGATAGATACCCTGGCCGCGGAATATCCCGCAAAAACAAACTACCTGTACCTTACCTACGGAGGCAGGGAACACGATGTCGCATACGAGAAAGACGGCCGGTCCATTGTGGTCCTGGGTTCGGGCGCTTACCGGATTGGCAGTTCTGTTGAATTTGACTGGTGCGGGGTACAGGCACTGCTCACCATCCGTAAGGAAGGATGGCGGTCGGTCATGATCAATTATAATCCCGAAACGGTCTCTACAGATTACGATATGTGTGACCGCCTGTATTTTGACGAATTGACCAACGAACGGGTTATGGATATTGTGGAACTGGAAACGCCTGAAGGAGTCATTCTTTCCACCGGCGGGCAGATCCCCAACAACCTGGCCGTTGCACTGGATAAGCAGCATGTCCCGATTTTGGGAACCCCGGCACGGTACATTGACAATGCAGAAGACCGTCACAAATTCTCCGCAATGCTCGACCGCATAGGCGTTGACCAGCCCCGTTGGAAGGAATTGTCGTCGCTCAGGGATATTGAGGCCTTCGTCAACGAAGTAGGATTCCCTGTACTGGTCAGGCCGAGTTACGTGCTGAGCGGAGCGGCCATGAATGTCTGTTCCAATTTTGAAGAAATGGAACGTTTTCTTAAACTGGCGGCCAATGTAAGCAAACAGCATCCTGTGGTGGTTAGCCAATTCATTGAACATGCCAAGGAAGTGGAAATGGATGCCGTGGCAAGGGATGGTGAGGTCATCGCCTATGCCATCAGCGAACATGTGGAATTTGCAGGCGTACACAGCGGGGATGCCACCATACAGTTTCCCCCGCAGAAGCTTTACGTGGAGACCGTTCGCCGGATCAAAAGAATAAGCAGACAGATTGCCCGTGAGTTGCATATCTCAGGTCCCTTTAACATCCAGTACCTGGCCAAAGGAAACGAGATCAAGGTCATTGAGTGTAACCTGAGGGCTTCCCGGAGTTTTCCGTTCGTAAGCAAAGTGCTGAAGATCAATTTTATTGAAATGGCTACCCGGATCATGCTGGATCTTCCGGTGGAACGGCCCGAAAAAAATGAATTTGACCTGGATTACGTAGGGATCAAGGCATCTCAATTTTCTTTCAACCGGCTGCAGAAAGCCGATCCCGTACTGGGAGTGGACATGGCGTCAACGGGAGAAGTTGGCTGTATAGCTGAAGACACCCTGGAAGCGATCCTGATAAGCATGCTGGCCGTCGGATACCGGATACCGCATCGCCATATCCTGCTCTCGACAGGAACGCCCCGTCAGAAAGTGGACATGCTCAATGCCGCTTCCCTGTTGCATGAGAAGGGATATGAATTGTATGCCACGGGCGGGACATACCGTTTTCTGAAAGAGAACGGTATCCCGAGTCACCGCGTATACTGGCCCAGTGAGACGGAAAAACATCCCCAGGCGCTCGAAATGTTGCACCGAAAAGAGATAGATCTTGTAGTGAACATTCCGCGCAACCTCACTTCTGGAGAGTTGGATAACGGGTATAAAATACGTCGTGCGGCCATAGACCTGAATATTCCGTTGCTGACAAATGCCAGGCTGGCTGATGCCTTCATTACGGCTTTCTGCTCTCTTTCTGTTGAAGATATTCAGATCAGGAGCTGGCAGGAGTATTGAAAATTTTTGCATTTACCAAAATTACACCTATCTTTGCAGCCCGCATTTTCTGCGGAATACGTTCATTTTATTGATAAACACCAAATTAACAACCAATGCCTGGATTAATTGGAAAGAAGGTCGGAATGACTTCGATCTTCGACAGTAACGGGAAAAACATTCCCTGCACTGTGATTGAGGCTGGTCCGTGTGTAGTTACGCAGGTCCGTACGGAAGAGAAAGATGGTTATGCCGCCGTACAACTTGCCTATGACGAGAAAAAAGAAAAACACACCAGCGCGGCCCTAAAGGGTCATTTTAAAAAGGCAAATACCACACCTAAGCGCAAAGTGGCGGAATTCCCCAATGATTTCGACAAAGCATTGAACTTAGGCGACACAGTGACCGTCAATGACATTTTCGATCCCAGTTTGATTGACTGGGTAGACGTGACCGGCATTACAAAAGGAAAAGGATTCCAGGGAGTCGTCAGACGCCATGGATTCGCCGGAGTAGGAGGTCAGACCCACGGTCAGCACAACCGTCTCCGCGCCCCCGGTTCTATGGGAGCATCTTCGTGGCCTTCCCGCGTATTCAAAGGAAAACGCATGGCCGGCCGCATGGGAGGAGATAAAGTTAAAATTTTGAATCTCAGGGTAATGAAAATCGTTCCCGAGAACAACCTTGTAGTAGTAAAAGGTTCCGTTCCCGGTGCCAATGGTTCTTATGTAATTTTGGAGGTATAGTCGTATGGAAATTTCAGTGTATAAAATTGACGGTCAGGATTCCGGAAAAAAAGTTATCCTTGACGATACCGTTTTCGGCATTGAACCGAACAACCACGCGATCTACCTGGACGTGAAACAGTATCTGGCCAACCAGCGGCAGGGCACGCACAAGACCAAGGAGCGCTGGGAAATTGCCCACAGCACAAAGAAGATCGTTCGTCAGAAAGGTTCTGGCGGCGCACGTCACGGAAGTTTGAAATCCGGGATATTTGTAGGCGGAGGACGGATCTTCGGACCCCAGCCCAGGGATTACCGTTTCAAACTGAACAAAAAGCTCAAACAGCTCGCCCGTCGTTCCGCGTTGACATATAAGGCACAGGAACAGGCGATTACCATTCTCGAGCCTTTTAATATGGAAGCACCCAAAACCAAAGATTTTCTTGCGATATGCAGAAACCTGAAGGTAGAGGGGAAAAAGATCCTGATGGTGCTTCCCGATAACAACAACAATATTTACCTGTCGTCCCGCAACGTGGAAAGAGCGAAAGTGATCACAGTCAACGAACTGACCACATACGACATTGTGAATGCCCAGACCCTCATTCTTTTAGAAGGGGTCGAGGTATTGATCAAGGAACAACTAGGGACAACTCAATCTGCCTGACGATGAATATTTTGATTAAGCCTTTAATTACTGAAAAGATGACGGTTCAGGGCGAAAAATTGAATCGTTACGGATTTCTTGTTGACCGCAGAGCCAACAAATTACAGATCAAACAAGCGGTTGAGAATATGTACGGAGTGACCGTGGTGGATGTCAACACCATCAATTACCACGGAAAACGTAAAAGCCGTTATACAAAGGCAGGGTTCCTTACCGGACGTGCCAATCACTTCAAGAAAGCGTACATTACGCTTGGAGGTGAAGACAAAATTGATTTCTACAGCAATATTTAAGCTATGGCAGTACGTAAATTTAAACCGGTAACACCCGGTCAAAGACATAAACTCATTAGCGCATTTGACGACATCACCTCCACGGTTCCCGAAAAATCGCTTCTGGCTCCCAGAAAGAGCTCCGGAGGAAGGAACAATCAGGGTAAGATGACCATGCGTTACCTGGGCGGCGGTCACAAGCGTCAGTACCGTATCATCGACTTTTTACGGAACAAGGACCAGTATGCCGCTACGGTAAAAACCATTGAATACGACCCCAACCGCAGTGCACGCATTGCATTGGTTGCATATGCAGACGGTGAAAAACGCTATATCATAGCGCCGAACGGTCTGCAGGTAGGACAAAAAATCGAATCCGGTCCCGGTGTTCCTCCTGAAGTCGGGAATACGTTGCTCTTGTCCGAGATTCCTCTCGGCACATTGGTGCACAATGTGGAATTACATCCCGGTCAGGGTGCCGCCATGGCACGAAGCGCAGGTGCTTATGCACAATTGACTGCGCGGGAAGGCAACCACGCCATCCTTCGTCTGCCTTCGGGCGAAACGAGAATGGTACTGGTTACATGCCGCGCCACGGTAGGAACCGTTTCCAATCCTGACCACAGTCTTGAAAAACACGGCAAAGCGGGAAGAAAAAGATGGCTTGGCCGTCGTCCCCGTAACCGCGGTGTTGCCATGAACCCCGTCGACCACCCCATGGGTGGTGGAGAAGGCCGCGCATCCGGAGGTCACCCGCGCTCACGCAAGGGATTGCCCGCCAAAGGCTACAAGACACGTAATCCTAAAAAGAATTCCAAGAAATTCATTATTGAAGACAGAAGGAAAAAATAACCGGATAAAATTTGCAATATGAGTCGTTCATTAAAAAAAGGTCCTTTCATTGAAGCAAGCCTGGAAAAAAGAGTGCTTGCCATGAATGAAGGCAAGATAAAAAAAGAAGTCCTGAAAACCTGGTCAAGAGCCAGTGTGATTTCTCCCGACTTTGTAGGCCATACGGTTGCCGTGCATAACGGAAACAAATTCATTCCGGTATATGTAACCGAGAATATGGTTGGTCATAAATTTGGTGAATTTGCCCCCACCCGTACATTTAAGGGTCACTCAGGCAATCGTTAACAGCTAAAAAGAGAACACTAATGGGAGCTCGAAAAAGAAATATGGCTGAACGCCAGAAAGAAATCAGGAAACAAACAGCTTACGCCAAGCTGAACAATGTTCCTACATCCCCCCGTAAGATGCGTCTTGTCGCTGATCTGATACGGGGTGTCGAAGTGAACCGTGCTTTGGATATTCTGAAATATACAAAAAACGAACCGTCCATCCGTCTTGAGAAACTTCTGAAATCGGCAATTGCCAATTGGGAAGTGAAGAACGAAGGAGAGAGAAAAGAGTTGGAGAGCGGTAACGTAGTGGTAAAAAGTATAACTGTTGACGGCGGCAGGATCCTGAAAAGGATCAGGACCGCCCCACAGGGTCGTGCCGCCAGGATCCGCAAACGCTCAAACCACGTGACTATAGTATTGGATAAAAAACAACAAACAGTAAAAGAAGCGTAATATGGGACAAAAAACTAATCCAATCAGTAACCGTATAGGTATAATCCGTGGTTGGGATTCAAGCTGGTGCGGAAATTATGCAGAGAGATTGGCAGAAGATACCAGGATCAGGGAATATCTTTCTGCACGTCTTGCTAAAGCAAGCCTTTCCCGCATTGTGATAGAAAGGACCCTGAAGCTGATTACTGTTACCATTCACACCGCGCGTCCCGGGATCATCATCGGGAAAGGCGGACAGGAAGTAGACAAACTGAAAGAGGAATTGAAAAAGATCTACAACAAGGAGATCCAGATCAATATCTTTGAAGTGAAACGTCCGGAACTTGATGCCACCATCGTTGCCAACAACATTGCCAGGCAGATCGAAGGACGCGTTTCTTACCGTCGTGCAGTGAAAATGGCCATGGCATCGACCATTCGTATGGGAGCCGAAGGGATCAAAGTCCTCATAGGCGGCCGTCTTGGAGGAGCTGAAATGGCACGCCGCGAACTGTTCAAGGAAGGCCGTACCCCTTTGCATACCTTCCGGGCCGATATTGATTACGCATTGGCAGAAGCACATACAAAAGTAGGTGTACTGGGCATTAAGGTTTGGATCTGTAACGGCGAGGTTTACGGGAAACGCGACCTGTCACCGAATGTGGGAACTGCAGCCAGCGCAGCCGGAACCGGCAAAATGCCTTCCGAAGGCCGCGGAGGCCGCGGAGGCAGGGACCGTCGCGGAGGAGATCGCAGAGATAGCAGGGGTGGTGATCGCAGGGATAATCGCGGTGGAGATCGCAGAGACGGAGGAAGAAGGGACAGAGGCCCGCGCCAATAGTGCAACGCACACTTGATGCATAGTGCTGGCATTCAGCACGATAACAAAAAGCACCCCCGGGGGGTGCTTTTTGTTATGTAATTGCAGATCAGGTAAATGCATCAAGTGTGCGTTGCACCACGCGGCAGCACCAGGTTCAACACAACGCCCAGAAGTGCCGCCAATCCAATGCCGGCCATGGAAAAATTGCCTACAGACAGGGCAGCCCCTCCGATCCCCACAGTCAGGATAAGGGAAACGATGATCAAATTTCGGGTATCGGAAAAATCAATTCTGTTGGTGATCATATTGTTAATCCCAATGGATGCAATACTGCCGAATAACAACAGCATAATGCCTCCCATAACGGCTCCGGGAATGGTGCAAAGCACCGCGTTTACTTTTCCGATAACGGAAAAAATAATGGCGGTAACGGCGGCCACCCGAAGGACGTAAGGATTGGAAACTTTTGTAAGGGTTATGGCTCCGGTGACTTCTGAATACGTAGTTACGGGAGGTCCGCCGGCAAGACCTGAAAGCATGCAGGCTATTCCGTCACCCAGCATGGTTCTGTGCAATCCGGGGTCTTTTACATAATCTTTTCCGGTAACCGCCCCAATGGCATATACATCCCCGATATGTTCAATCACAGGAGCAATGGCCACGGGTACCAGAAAAAAAATGGCGGGCAATGAGAAAGAAGGTCTGGTAAACGAAGGAAGCGAAATCCAGGCGGCATCTTTTACAGCCGACAGATCGATCCCCCTGAAGATCCAGGCAACCGCGTATCCGGCAACAATACCGGCAAGGATGGGAAGCAGCTTAAGCATGCCTTTGCCCAGCAGACTTACCAGAACGGCAACCGTTAGTGACACTCCTGCCAGCAGCCAGTCTGATCCGGCCATACTGACCCCGGTTGAAGCCAGGGAAAGACCAATAAGGATTATGACAGGTCCGATCACTGTCGGCGGGAATAATTTAGCGATAAACCCGGTACCCCATAATTTCACGGCCAGGCTCATCAGGCCATAGACCAATCCTACGGCAGCAATGCCCGACATGGTCCCCGGTAATCCGTAAAGCTCTGTGGCTTTTATGATTGGGGCGACAAACGCAAAGCTGCTTCCAAGAAAGACAGGGACCTTGCCTTTTGTGATGAGATGGAAAACCAGGGTCCCGATCCCTGCAGCGAAAAGTGCTATTGACGGATCAAGCCCTACCAGAAGGGGAACAAGAACGGTTGCTCCGAAAGCGACAAACAGATATTGTACGCCTATTACGGTTTCCTTAATTTTTGTTTTCAAGGACATAAAGATAATTACATTATACTAACTTTGTATACTATGAAAATCGCCTTTTTATCTGCTTTTTATCCTTACAGGGGCGGGATTGCCCAGTTCAATGCCAATCTTTACAAGGCACTTGAGAAAGGACACCAGGTAAAGGCGTTTAATTTCAAAAGGCAATACCCGTCGTTGCTTTTTCCCGGAAAGACACAGTTTGTCCAGCCGGAAGATCGTGCGATCCATGTACCAAGTGAGCCCGTTCTGGATTCTGTCAACCCCGTATCCTATCACGTAACGGCACGCAAGATCTTAAAAGAAGAGCCCGACCTGCTTTTGTTACGATACTGGATGCCCTTTTTTGCCCCGTCACTGGGATGGGTTGCCTGCAAGCTACGGCATCAAGGTTGCCGGGTAATTTCCATAATTGACAATCTGATACCCCACGAACGCACCATAATGGACAAACCGCTTTCCCGTTGGTTTCTATCCCAGAATGACGGATGCGTGGCCATGAGTACCGCAGTACGTGACGACATACTTGCCTTACGTACCGGAATCCCTCATATCCTGCGCAGCCATCCATTGTATGATCATTTCGGGACGATTCAGAACACTGAAGAAGCCCGGGCCAGACTGGGACTTGAACGGGGAAGGCGCACGTTGCTTTTTTTTGGATTTATCAGGGATTACAAAGGACTGGACCTGTTGCTGGAAGCATTCCGAGATCTGGGAGACACTTATCAGCTGGTCATCGCAGGGGAGTGTTACGGAAGTTTTGAAAAATACGAAAAACTGATTGCCCGGCTGCCGGATCCATCTTCGGTCAAGGTATTCAACAGGTACATTTCGGATGAAGAGGTCCCGTTGTTTTTTTCGGCAGCGGACGTATGTGTATTGCCTTACCGGACGGCAACGCAAAGCGGGATCTCGGCTATGGCCTATCATTTCCAGGTGCCGGTCATTGTAACGCCGGCCGGCGGATTGGCAGAAGCCGTGGAGGGCCCCGGGACAGGACTGGTGGCAACCGGGACAGATGCCTGTTCCCTGGCACAGACGATACGTAAGTTTTTTACCATGGAAAGAGAGTCCTTTAAAGAAAACATCCGGAAGGAAAAAGAGGCGCTTACCTGGGAACGGTTTGCATTTGACCTGACGGAATTTGCCTGTCGCATCAAGAAATAATCAATGCCTAAAACAACCAGATATTATGAAAAAACCAATTCTCTTATTTTTACTGGGCTTCATTTTAGCCTGTTCACCTGATTCTATGAAAAACAATCCTTTATTACAGGAGTACGACACTCCTTTCCAGACTCCCCCGTTTGATGAGATAAAAACAGAGCATTTCATGCCTGCCGTCCGGGAAGCCATGGAACAAAACCGTGCGGAAATTGACGCCATTGTGAACAATCAGGAAGCGCCTACATTCGAAAACACTATTGCTGCCTACGACAGGGCCGGAGACCTGCTCTCCCGTGTTACAGCGGCTTTTTTCACCCTGAATCGTTCGGACACCAATGAAGAATTACAGGCGTTGGCCCGTGAGATCACACCGGAATTGACAAAACACCGTAACGAGATTCAGCTGAATCCCGTGTTATTTGAAAAAATTCAATGCCTTTACCAAAAACGCGACTCCCTGAACCTGGATGCCCAGCAAATGAGAACCCTGGAAAAATATTACGATGATTTTGTCAGGGGCGGCGCCGCATTATCCGATGAAGATAAAGAAACGCTGAAGGACATCAATACGCAGCTTTCCAATCTGAGCCTGGAATATGGACAAAACCTGCTTGCCGAGACCAACGATTTTAAAATGGTGGTCGACAATGTGGACGATCTTGCCGGTCTTCCCGAAAGCAACATACGTGCGGCTGCCAGTCTGGCTGCGTCGCTGGGAATGGAAGGCAAATTCGTTTTCACCCCCAACAAACCGTCCTGGATCCCCTTCCTGCAGTATGTACACAACAGGGAACTGAGAGAAAAATTGTACAAGGGGTATTATATGCGCGGTGACAACAACAACGAAAAAGACAACAAAGATATCATTGGCCAGATCGTCAATCTGAGAGTACGCAGGGCGCAGCTCCTTGGATTTGACACTTACGCCGATTTTGTTTTGGTCAACAACATGGCCAAAACCCCGGAAGCTGTTTATTCTTTCCTGGGCAGGGTTTGGGAACCGGCTCTGCAAGTAGCAAAAGAAGAACTGGCTGCCATGCAGAAAATTGCCGACCGCGAAGGGGCCGGATTCAAGCTGGAAAGCTGGGACTGGTGGTATTACGCCGAGAAACTGCGCAAAGAAAAATACGACCTGGACGAAAACGAGATCAGGCCTTACCTGAAACTGGAAAACGTCAGGGACGGGTTGTTTTACGTAGCCAACAACCTGTACGGGCTGACATTTGAAAGACGTACCGACATTCCCCTGTACAATCCTTCCGTGGAAACTTTCGAGGTTAAGGACAGGGACGGCAGCCATTTGGCCGTTTTGTACCTGGATTACCCCACAAGAGCCGGGAAAAATGCCGGAGCCTGGTGTTCCGGGTTGCGCGGTTACAGGAAAAATGCCGATGGGACCGAACAGTTTCCGCTGGTAACGGTAACCACCAATTTCCCCGCTCCGGTGGATGGAGAACCGGTTCTATTGAGCTGGGATGAAGCCGAGACCCTGTTCCACGAATTCGGCCACGCTCTGGACGGATTCTTTGGCCGCGGCGATTACGACCGTATATGCGGTGCGTTGCCCCGGGATATGGTGGAATTGCCTTCCCAGATCAACGAACATTGGGCCATTCAGCCGGAAGTGCTGGAAGTCTATGCCCGTCATTACCAAACAGATGACCCTATGCCGGAAGCACTCATCACCAAGCTGGTTAACAGCAGTCATTTCAACCAGGGATTCATGACCGTGGAATTTATTGCTGCAGCGCTCCTGGATATGGAATGGCACGCCGCTGCAGAAGAGCAGTCTTATGACGTCAATACGTTTGAAAAGAACGCCATGAAGAAATACGGGCTCATAGACGAGATCATTCCCCGTTACCGTTCCACTTATTTTTCACACATCTTCAACGGGGGATATGCCGTAGGGTACTATGTATACCTGTGGGCCGAGATCCTGGATGCCGATGCCTTTGATGCCTTTAAGGAAACCGGCGACATTTTTGACCAGGAAACCGCCGGAAAATTCCGGAAATACATTCTTACCGAAGGTGGCTGGGACGAGCCCATGGACCAATACCTTCGTTTCCGCGGACAAGAGCCTACCGAGGTTCCTTTGCTCCGTAACCGCGGTTTACTGAAATAGGATCATGAAAATGAAGCATATACTATTCTTGCTGGGGGTGTGGGCCTTTGTTGCCTGCACCCAACCGGCAACCCGTTCAGGTATTCCGGTGGTTTCCCCGGAATCTGTTGGACTGAACCCGGAACGTCTTGCATTAGTGGATGGAGTGATCGGGGAGGCCATACAGGCCGGGGACATTCCGGGTGCCGTACTGGCCGTTGTGCGTCACGACCGGATAGCCTACCTGAAAGCATACGGAAACCGGCAACTGGTGCCGGATACGCTTCCCATGACCCTGGAAACGGTATTTGACCTGGCATCAGTCAGCAAATGCGTGGGAACGACCTTAAGCATCATGCAGCTGGTGGAAAAGGGTCAGCTCCGACTGATGGACCGGGTAGATCAGTACCTGCCGGGCTTTCAGCCCTGGACGGACCCTGAAACGGGCAGGAACGTACCTGTTACCATAGAAGATCTGATGACCCACACCTCGGGACTGCCTCCTTACGGACCCACACAGGAGTTGATTGAACGTTACGGATCTCCGAACCCGGCAGGTCTTATGGAATACATCTGCCAATGTCCGCGGGATTTTAAACCGAAAACGGGGTATCAGTACAGCTGCCTGAATTTCATCACCTTACAGAATGTCCTGGAGAAGATCACCGGAGTGACACTGGCGGAATACGCACAGAAAAACGTGTTTGAACCACTCGGCTTACACCACACCACATACATGCCCCAGGGAGAAACACTCGCCTTATGTGCTCCTACGGAACTGCAAGAGGACGGGCTCCCGCTGGTCGGGAACGTGCACGATCCGCTGGCTCGGCTGTTGAACGGAGGAAATTCAGGAAACGCCGGTGTCTTTTCCAATGCCACGGACCTGGCCGTTATCGCTGTGGCCCTGCTCAACGGAGGGGAAGTGAACGGAAAACGGATCCTGGGGCCCCTTACGGTGAAAGCCATGGAACGGGTACCCGAAGAAGTGGCCACTTTCGGGCGTACTTTAGGCTGGGGACGCGCCGGTTCCTGGAACGGAAATCTTTTCAATCCCCATACCGTTTACGGTCATACAGGGTATACGGGAACGAGCATGGTTATTGACCCCGAGTCTGATACAGCCGTTATATTGCTGGCCAACCGGGTTCATCCCTACGACGACGGAGCTGCCGTCAGCATGCGCACCCGTGTAGCCAATATTGTTGCAGGAGCGATTATGGAATGATATGAAGAAGCTTTGTTCTTTATTGTTATTTCTGAGCGTTTTTTATACGGCCGGTTACGCCCAATCCGTATTTGCGGACATTGATGATACCAGACCATATACAGAACTTTATCTGTTTCCGGCCTATATGACCGGGACTATCCAGTTTGAGGACGGTACGGCCTATACAGGACAATTAAACATTCTGCTGGCTTATACTACGCTGTGTTTTCTGGATGATGAAGGAAACCCCGATATCCTGCCGGATATGAGCAATGTTACGGCTGTTTCTATCGGCCGGAATTATTTCATTCCTTTGCTGGATCATTATATCCAGATACTTGATACAGACGGAAATGTTATGTTCGGAGTAGAGCAATTCCTGGAACTGGAAGCCGAAAAGCGTTACGGAGCCTTTGGCCGTGAGGAAAAATCTCCCAACGTTCCCATTGAGAAAAGGAACCTCAGGAGTGAAGGGTTCAATGTGAGCACAGGGGGAAGGTCACTTGCAGTTGAGTCGACCCCCTATACGGTCCATCAGAATGCTTACCTGATCAGGAATAAAAAAGCATATGCATTGACCAAAAGAAATTTCATACGGTTTTTCGCGGGGAAAAAAGCGCTTATAGAACAATACGAAAAGGACCATTACATAAATTATTCCAATCCTGATCAGGCCCTCTTGTTGTTTAAGTTTCTAACGGCCCATTAACCACAAAAAAAAGAGCGGTCATCATGTTGACCGCTCTTTTTTTATTAGGATGAACCTGTTCTTATTCAGCTTTATCCCACCAGACGGGTTCGCTCCATATAGGTCCGTCGGCAAAGGTCAGTGCCAGCGGATGTGAAGCCTCCACGTTGTCCTTGTTGTAGTTGGTCTCATGAGAACATTGGCTGTAACGCCGGAACCAGTAATTTTCCTGTGTGGGAGAAGTCCCGGGGATCTTATTGGTTGCCGTAAATTCAGCCGGTCTTACATAATTGGTGTACACCTGTCCGAAGCTGCCAATGTTCCCGGCTCCGTAATTGAAGCGACGCATGTCGTTCCATGTTTCCACATTGATACCCATGGCAATGGTCTTTTGTAACATAATATCAGCCATAGTGAGTTCTGCTGCACTTTGTGCTACAGCACCACTCGCCAGATATGCGTTAATATCTGCCTGGTTCATAGGTTGCTGGTCGGGATTGGTTGTGTTGGTGGCTGCCCAGTCCTGTAACTTACTTTGCATACGTGCAAAACTGGCTTTTATACCGTCAGTATAGGCGGTGTAGGCTGCAGCGGCATTTCCCTGGCGCATGTTTGCTTCGGCCTTGATAAAGCACATTTCGTAATAGGTAAGGATGTCAGAATCTGAGTCGGGACGTGCCCAGAATGATCCTGTGCCGGCAACGACATTGGAGGCAGCGCTGGGATAGTAATACATATCGTTCTCTGCACGACCTCCTGTCTGTGAAACCGCCAGTGCCCTCATATTGACGTAATCCAGGTCCATGACCTGATTGTAATCGTTGGTGTTGATATACAGGCACCCTTTGGGATAAGTGACACTAACAACATCACCGTTAACCGTATAGGGGAATCCCTCTTTATCAAAGAATGCCATAACGGCCGCTTTGTCAGCGGCATTGGTAATGGTGTAGTTTTTGGCCACATTGGCAGTGGCAACGCTTGCATTTAACAACGCACCGTATATCCTGCGGTGGCCGTACATAACATCCACACCTTTGTCGCGTGACCATTCATAGTTCAGTAGGGCACCGGCATCGGTAACCTGGATATTGCTCATGCGTGCAGGAATGACCTTGCTCAGACGCGGGTCTGTGACACCTGCGCCTCTGAGGTTGGTGTGCAGGTCTACGTACCATTTGGTATAACGCTGGGTAGCCCCCCATGCGGCACAGTCCCAGATCGTACTGGTCTGGTAGGGGTCGCCAACCGTGAAGTTTGTGTCCTGATCCCCTGCATTGCTGTGTTTCATGATGGTGCTTTCTGCATGGGATTGAGGGGCCTTTGCCAGGGCATCCAATACGGCCTGGGGATCGTACAGGGCGGATTTTTTGGACAATTTGTTCAGCCAGCGGGCCTTCAGACCGTAGCATAATTTGATCCATTTTTGCACATCACCCTGGTTCCAGCTATCGCCGGCAGACAGGGGTATGGCACCTTCTTCCTGGGCTTTGTTGAAATTTTCAAGGGCCAGGTCCAGGCGTGCAATACATCCGTTAAAAATAGTCTGACCATCATCGTATATGGGAGTCGGATTGCTGCCTAAGGGTTCCGAATAGGGCATTTCACCGTAAAGATCGGTCATGAGCATATAACCCATGGCGTGAATGACATGAGCGGCTCCAATATAATGGTAGGCACCGGTTTTTTCAGCCGCAGCGATCATATCGTCTATGTTACATGCGGCGCCAATAAACCAGTTCTGGTATGAGGTGGTGGTTGCTCCCTGGGCAGGGTTCCATGCGGAAAGATAACCGTTTGTTGAAGTGGTGCTTGTCTGGGTCATAAGACCGGCAATGGTTACACCGCGCATGCTGGCATTACCCCACGCGTACATATAATAGTGTTGTATCCAGGGGAGACGGCTTTCCACGGTGGCGCTGGAATTGTTGGGGTTGTCCGGATCTACGTTCACGTCCAACCAGTCGTTACAACCCGCTATACCCAAAGTAAGCAACAGACTTAAAGCTATATATAGTATCTTTTTCATAATCTTAGTTTTTAAATCCGTTTGTTTTTAGAAAGTGATATTTAAACCGAATGACAAACCGGCTGTGGCAGGAACGCCGCAATAGTCAATGCCTGACGAACCGGAACCGCCTGTTCCGGAGCCTGAAACACTGACTTCGGGATCCATTCCCTTGTAATTGCTCCACAGGAACAGGTTCGTCCCTGTTACGGAAGCGGTCAGGCCCTTGATGAAGCTTTGGTTCCTGAACAGGCCTTTAAAGTCATAGGATAGCGATACAGCACGCAAACGCAGCCAGTTGGTATCGGTCAACAGGTTATTGGCATTGGCGGCATAATTGCTCCAGTAGCTCTGGATCATGTAGTCACCACTCTTTTCAGCCCCGTTTACAATGTACATCTGGCCGGCTTTGTACGTATAGGAGACCGGCTCTTTGGTGGTGCTGGAGACGCCTTCAACCGTAACGGATTCACGATCCAGTGTTTGGGGTGACAAGCCGTTGTTGAGCAGCAGGTATTCGGTTCCGTTGTAGATTAACCCGCCTTTACGTATATCTATCAGGAAGGAGAAGCTCAGGTTTTTGTATGTTAGGGTGTTACCCAAACCTCCAATGAAGCTCGGTTCACGATTTCCCAATACATTGGTGGTTACTCCGGTGGTTTTGTACAGACCTGTTGTTTCATCAACAACGTATCGTCCATCGGGGATTTCAACTTCTATGTCCTTGCCTTCTTCGTCTTTTTGTATTTGTGTTTCACGCTTCCAGTAGTCCCCCGTGATCCCAAGGAAATAGCCTCCGTTGGGAACGGCAGCCGCTTTTACACCGCCAATCTGGACGTCGGTTACGTAGAACAGGTCCACTCCTTTCATAAACTTTCCAAGCGTTCCCCTGTTCCCGGAAAGGTTCAGGGTCAGATCCCAGCTGAAATTCCTGGTTTCTACAGGAGTTGCCGTAATCATCAGTTCCATCCCCTTGTTGGAGACAGATCCCGAGTTGATGGACATAAAGATATAACCGGTGGACTGTCCCAGCCTGGGAGAAGCGATCTGGTTGGTGGTTATACTGTTGTAATAGGTATAATCAATTCCCAGTCTGCCTCCAAAGAAACGGGCTTCCAAACCGACTTCCCAGGATGTCTGGATCTCGGGTTTGAGGAACGGGTTGCCTCGCGTCCAGTTATTCCCAATGCCGATGAAGCCCGGGCTGACAGCTCCCGGAGCCCACATGTAGGTATTGGTGGCATAAGCAGATGCGTCTTTACCCACCTGTGCCCATGAAGCACGTATCTTTCCGAAGGACAGGATATCGTTCTTGGGCAGAAGCTCGGTAAAGACCAGGCTACCGCTCACGGACGGATAGAAATAGGACCGGTTTTCGATCGGAAGGGTGGAAGACCAGTCGTTACGTCCTGTAACGGTCAGATAAGCTATGTTTTTATACGCAGCACGGAATTCTCCGTATACCCCAATGAGCCGTTTGCGGGTTGTTGCTTCGGTAAAGAATTTGTTCTCATTGGCGATGTTGGCAAAACTAATGGTCCCGGCGGTAACGAAGTCATACCCCCAGTGGTTTTGACCGATAATCTTGGTGTCTTCCGATGTTTGTCCCAAAAGCAGGTTGAAGTCAAAATCACCCAATGTTTTGTGGAAATTCAGCATCAGGTTGGAAGACAAATACTGGTAGGTCTTGTCGTTCTTCGACAAACGCCCGTTCTGATATCTTTCAGATACGGCTCCTCCGGGAGCTATGTACGTGTATTCATCGTAAGTATACGTGTCAAGCCCCACACGATACACAATGTTGAACCAATCGGTAACGTCAAGATTGGCATTAACGGATCCTGTCCAGCGACGCGTCTGGTCGGACAGTTTGTTCTGATTGAGCATCCAGTAAGGATTTTCACGATCCGAGGCCAGATCCTGGTATTGTGCGAACATACGGTATTTTGTGCCGTCTTCGTTCAGGTAATGTGTCATATCGTCGCTGCGTGCCCATCCGTATACAGCCGTCATGGCGCCGTTACCGCCGCCTCCGTAGAGACCGCCCGTGGTGAGGGTTTTTTGCGTGTTGGCTATGGCATAGGCAACATTGGCACCTACGGTCAGTTTGCCGTATTTCTGTTCACCGTTGAATCGGAGGGTGGTTTTGTCATACCCTGTCATGGGAACAATCCCTTCCTGGTCATAACGTGAAGCTGACAGGTAGAAACTGCTGTTCTTGCTCCCGCCGGAAATGCTCACGCTGTTGTCCCAGACGTTGCCGCCGCGGAAGAAGTTGCCTACGTTGTCGTAAACGGTTCCGGTATTCTTCTGGCCCCATGAATTATAGGTATAATCACTGAACACACCGGCCTGGTTGTAATATCCTCTGCCGTATACATCCTGAAGCTCGGGAAGTGACCTGGCCCAGGAATACAGGTATTTGGAGCCCACGTTTACCTTAACGGTCCCGTCATTGGCGCCTTTTTTTGTAGTGATGACGATCACCCCGTCAGCCGCACGGGATCCGTACAAAGCCGCAGCAGCGGCTCCTTTCAGTACAGACATGGATTCAATATCTTCAGGATTGATGTCCATGACACGGTTACTGAAAGTAGAGGCGGTCTTTGTCATCCCGTCCGTTCCGGAGTTACCTCCAATGACTGTCGAGTTGTCATATATGATACCGTCAACCACAAAAAGAGGTTGGTTGTCGCGGCCTTCACTGGCGGAGTTCCCTCCACGAATGATAATGGTGGAACCGGACCCGGCAGAACCGCCGGACTGGGTAACGTTTACACCGGCCACTTTCCCGGCCAGGGAGTTGATAACGTTTGTCTGCTTGTTCTTTAGCAGTTCTTCGGCTCCCACTTCGGTTACAGAGAATCCCAGGGCTTTCCTGTCTTTCTTAATTCCAAGCGCCGTTACGACCAGTTCTTCCAGTGCAACCGAAGAAACGGTCATGGTAACATCAATTACCGACCGTCCGTTGATCTCAGCAACGACGTTTTCAAATCCCATAAATGAGAATAACAGGGTCCCGTCTGCGGGAGCATTGATGGAATAGCTTCCGTCAACACTTGTTGAAACACCCCGAGATGTACCCTGGACCAATACATAAACGCCAATGAGGGGATCACCCGCATTATCGGAAACCTTTCCGGTAACGTTTACGTTTTGAGCCCACATAGGTCCTGCAATCATTGCAATAACCAAGGTCGCCAGGCAAGTTAGGGTCAGGCGGCCACTTTTTCTGTAAACATCCAT
>LFSY01000078.1 GCA_001512865.1 Rikenellaceae bacterium DTU002
ACACTTTCCAGTTCAGCAGCACTGACTCTGCTGAAATCGGTTCCCTTCGGAAAGAACCTTCGGTAGTATCGGTTTATGTTTTCCACCGCTCCACGTTCCCATGGGGCATGGGTATGACAGAAGTATACATCAGCTCCAAAATGTGTTTCTATACCCTCATATTTGCTGAACTCCGAGCCGTTGTCCGCAGTCAGAGTCTTGACTTTATGCTCATTCAGCGCCTTGAATATCGCTTCGTTCATCTTGTCCGGACTTTTGTTGCGGCTGTATGCACACACGGTGTATCGGCTCTGTCTTTCTATCGCTGTAAAAAGAAAGCTTTGGTTTAGTTTTCCCACTATGGTGTCTATCTCCCAATGCCCGAACTCCGCACGGTTGTTTATCTTTTCAGCCCTTTCCTCTATACTTTTCCCTCCCTTCGGATTTGCGGGAGACTGATGATTTTTGCGGAATTTGCCCAAAAGCAGATCCTTTCTTACCACGCCGAGTCTTTTGTCTCTTATGGCTCGATACACTGTTGAGGCACTCAGATGCTCACCGGGATGTGTCGCTTTGTACTTCATGACACTTATTCCCACCGACCATTT
>LFSY01000144.1 GCA_001512865.1 Rikenellaceae bacterium DTU002
GGAGACCGCACCTCGGCGTTGTCTCATTTTTATTTCGGCGGGTTCGGCAACAATTACGTGGACTGGCAACCGTCTGAGCAATACCGCAACACGTTGTCTTTCCCGGGAGCCGAGATAGACGCCCTGCCGGCTTACAATTACGTGAAAACCATGGGCGAGCTGAACCTGTTTCCCGTCAGACTGCGGGGTGTGGGCTTCACCTGGCTGTATCCCACGTACATCCAGCCTTCCCTGTTCGGGACACACCTGATGACGGATTTCGACCGCAGGGATCAGATGGCCCATATTTTCAACTGCGGCGGACAAATTGACATACAACTGGTGTTGTTTTCCTACCTGAAAACCACCTGGTCGTTCGGGTATGCCAAAATGTTCCGTCCGGGAGAAAAGTCAACCAACCAATTCATGTTGTCGCTCAAACTGCTAGGAAACTAAGTGCCCATGAACAAACGTTTTCCCGTTCCCACAGTTATTATTTTCATACTGATACTGCTGGCCGCCCTGTTTACCTGGCTGCTTCCCGGGGGAAAATACATTGAAGGCACGTTTCACCCGGTGGATGCCAGACCCCAGACATGGCAGGTCTTTACCGCTTTTTATGACGGTTTTGTCAAGCAGGCAGGTATCATCGTTTTTATTCTTTGCGTGGGAGCTGCTTTCTGGGTGGTGAATGCCACCCGGGCCATAGACAACGGAATCCGTTCGTTTCTTTCTTTTTCCCAGAAACTGGAGCGTTTCTCCCTGATGCGCCGCATTGGGGTGAACAACCTGGTGATCGTGCTGGTAATGCTGCTTTTCAGCCTTTTTGGGGCGGTCTTTGGAATGAGTGAGGAAACCATAGCTTTTACGGCCCTGATCGTACCCCTGGCTTTGTCTATGGGGTACGATTCCATTACCGGGGTATGCATGGTATATGTTGCCGCACATGTGGGATTTGCCGGCGCCTTCCTGAATCCTTT